>NZ_CP119677.1:1915000-2282500 GCF_029318685.1 Ruminiclostridium papyrosolvens DSM 2782 | reverse complement strand
TCATTTGTGTCAACACTTTTTTTACTTTTAGTTTTTGGTATTTAATTTCTACCTTAAACTTAAAACTTGTCAAAGCGTTGCCGCCGTTCGAGACAGCTTCGTTAGTATATCATCGCCAAACTCTCTTATCAACACACAACCTTGTCCATGATTAGCCTTGAATTTAATTTACCCGCTTTATTCTATATTATTCATCAAGATACTATTTATTACACCTAAATTCACTTTCTTCGTTTTGATTTATAATAGATACTTGTCAAAACTTGTAATCGATAGATAATTATTCTATAATCTGTATATCAAACAATTCATATTTTAAAAAAACGGAGATATTAATATGAAGAAAATTATATATTTTGTTGTAGTTTGTATTACACTTGCTTTTGTATTTAATTTGAATATTATTGCTGCTGCCCCGTCTATAAAGGTCTATGTTTATGAAGATTTACTGACTTTACCCGTTCAGCCCATATCAAAAAGCGGAAACATTTTAGTGCCATTAAAAAATGTTTCAGAGGCCCTCGATCTAGAATACTCATGGGATAATAAATCAAAAAAGGCTACCGTAAAAAATGATAAATTCACTATTTCGGTTACTGTAGGCACTACAAAAGCGTATGTAAACCAAAAACAAAAAACAATAGATATGGCTCCAACAATGGATAAAAATACTGTAATGGTACCTTATAAGCTACTGCCTCAAGCGGTTGGAATAAGTGTTAGGTGGGATTCTTTAAATTCCCGTATTCTCATTGGTAAATCGGAAATATCAAGTGATATTCATATGACCTATAATGACACTTATGTAGATATTAATAATTTATATACTGTCAGTGGCACTGGAGAATATAAGGGATATCGTCAGTTGAAGGGATATCCTTATGAATCTAAATACTCAATTCACTTTATTGATAGCTCTAAAGGACAAATTATATCTTTTAAAACAGTAACTGAGGATAAAGCAAATCTTAATCAGATTATTACTTGGAAGTATAACGGAAAAACTTACAAAAGCAAAAGATCTGATATTTACAATTTCTTTTCAGGTACTTCAAAATTAAGTAGTTTAGTCAATGACGGCAGTTACTCCTTAGATTGGCTGTCCAAAACCTTTGGAAAGGTTTATTATGACTGGATATTCTATGAGAGTGTATCACAGGATGCATCCAGAATTGTAGAAAAATTTATTGAGAAGGAAAGAGGCATTAAAAACACCTTTACCACAAAGGAAATAGAGATACCAGATGAACTCAAGAAACCTGAACAAATAGACCTTGATGGAATTACAGAATATACTGAAAAACCGTCAGATACTTCAAATGGAAAAACAAACGATAGTAATAATCAAGACAAACAAACTTCTAATGATAAGTACTTAAAATTTAGAGAGCAGTGGATAAGTGCAGATGATTTAAGTAGTGAATATAATATTATTACATGGTGGAATGGTAAAACTATTGAAATTAGTCAGCGCGTTACCGGATTAAAATATACTATTGATAACTCTCCTTCTTCATCTTTTGAATCCGGAAAAATATATCAGTCGTCAGCCGATATACAATTTCAGTATATAAAAACTATTGTATTTGACGGACAAAATATATCACTAAATCAAATTGTATTCGACAGAAAGGCTTTGGAAGCTGAGCTAAAATCAAGGGGCATTAAAAAGATAAACCATTAAAAAAGTACGGTCGCTCTTTTTGTGAACTGCACCCCAAATGTTAGACGAAATAAACTTACATTTGGAGGTGTAGTTTTTTATGACAAAATTTACTCACGAACAACGAATGAAAGCAGTTTTAGAGGTTGTTGAAAACCATATGTCCTGTAATTCTATTGGGAAACAACTAGGATGTGGAGAAACACTAGTTCGACGTTGGGTTAAGAGTTATGAACAGTTTGGGGTAGAAGGAATAATTTTAAAACATGGAACATACTCTGGAGAATTCAAACAACATGTCGTAGAATATATGCATGAGAAGAATTTATCACTTTTTGTAACAGCTGCCCTGTTTGGAATACCTAACGGCACTACTGTTGCTAACTGGGAGCGCTTATATTATGAGGAGGGACCACAGGCTCTCTATAGAAATAATCGTGGTCGAAAGAAAAATATGCAATCTGATAGGAAAATAAAAGAAAACTCAACAGGTAAAATACAGTCTGCCAATCAAGTAGAAGAAGACCTAATATCAGAAGTTCAAAGACTTCGTATGGAGAATGAATATCTAAAAAAATTGAATGCCTTAGTTCAGGAAAGAATTGTCCGAGAGAATGGGAAAAAGTAATTACCATCAGCGAATTAAGGCATAAATTTAAACTGATGGATCTACTCCAGATTGCAGGTCTTCCTAGAAGTACATATTACTATTATTTAAAACAGATGAGTAAGCCTGATAAATATATAGAAGTTAAAGAAGTAATTAAGGAAATATATCACGCAAATAAGGGTAGATATGGTTATCGCAGAATCACTATGGAACTGCGCAATAGAGGGTATGGCATCAACCATAAGACCGTCTTAAAGCTAATGAAAGAGTGCAATATTAAGTGCCAGGTAAGGATACGTAAATACCGTTCTTATAAAGGAGAAGTAGGCAAGGTGGCAGAAAATGTTCTGAAACGTGATTTTAAAGCAGATAAGCCTAATCAGAAATGGGTTACTGATGTTACTGAATTTTCACTTTTCGGGACAAAGTTATACCTTTCGCCAATACTTGATCTATTCAATGGTGAAATTGTGAGTTACAACGTATCGGAGAGACCAACGTTCCACCAAATTATGGATATGCTTGATAAAGCATTTAAAAAGATACCTGATAATACAAGGTTAATTTTCCATTCAGATCAGGGATGGCAGTATCAAATGAAACAATATCAACACCGACTTCAACAGAAAGGCATTATCCAGAGTATGTCACGCAAAGGAAATTGTTTAGATAATTCTGTAATGGAGAATTTCTTTGGCCTACTAAAATCAGAATTGCTCTATTTGCAAGAGTTCAATTCAATAGAGCATTTTCACAGGGAACTAGATGATTACATAGACTATTACAATAACAAAAGAATTAAGTGCAAACTAAAAGGACTGAGTCCAGTACAATACCGAATCCAGTCCCTAGAAGTTGCTTGAATAAACTGTCTAATATTTGGGGTTCACTACATTGTAGGGTGACCGTACTTTTTAATTATTGTTCGGTAAGTTGTTTACACAGTTTGTCCAATCTTCCGTTTTTAAGCCACTCATCAATTAAGCTGAGACTAAGAAGCTTCAGTTCATGTATGTTTTCTTTACTGGCATCATCCATGGCATCGCTCCCAAGTTGTGCAAGACTGGCCTGCATCCTATAGTACCGATTATCCGTTAATATCTGACCGAGTTGAAAATCAACCGTTTCACTCACCCCGCTAAATACTGTACTTAGAATTGGCTTTGCCCATTTCATAAGCCCCCAGTCCTTAGCTTCATTGTACGGAATACAGCGGTTAAGTTCACCCGTTCCAAGTGAAAGCATTAGTATATCCGGCATATCCTTATAAAGTACTCTCGACTCCGCATAAGCACACATACCAGGATTATTGGCATATACACCACCATCAATCAAAGCATAATAATCTGCGCCATCCTTTTGGCCAATTTGAAGCTTAAATGGCTCAAAGTATGTAGGGGCTGCCGAAGTAGCTCTTGCTACCTGCCACATATAAAAATCCTTATTTACCTTGCTGGTATCCTTTGCATGTACACTTTTAAAGAAAAACGGTTCTCTAAGAGTCAGTTCATACGCCGGAACAATTATATTTGTCAGGGCTTCAGAAAGCTTTACCTCACCAAAGTATTCCTTTAAAACAGACTCAATTCCTGCAGCTGGATATTTTTCTTCTGATATCCCATCCATAGAAATAATTTTATGAAAGATATTACTTGAGAATATTTTCTTACCATTTTCAGTATACAGCTTAATAAGGTCATTGGCCGTGTAAGCAGGCTTGCCGTTATTCTCTTTTGACGGCACTGTCAACATGAGTGATAGTATTCCACCTGTTGAAGTTCCTGCAATTAAGTCAAATAATTCGCAAATAGGTTTGGATGTCATTTCCTCAATCTTGGCAAGAATCATGGCAGGTATAATCCCCCTTATACCGCCCCCATCGATTGAAAGCACTTTTATAGTTTTCATGGTAAAACAACCCCTTTATTTTTTGATAATTTATTTTACCATTATATTACTTTACAGTCGATACTTGTATATTTAGTGAATTGAACGTTTCTTGTGCTTTCCTCCCATTACTTCCGATACATCATTTATAGTAACAAAAGCATTTTCATCTTTATCATATATAATTGATTTAAGCTTTGAAATCTCAAGCCTTGTTACAACCGAGTACAGTATTGTTTTTTCATTTTTAGAAAAGCCGCCTTTTCCATCAAGAAAGGTAACTCCTCTTCCAAGTCTGGCTGTAATTGCTTTAGCAATTTCTTCACCGCTTTCAGATATAATTATCGCCGCTTTTGTTTCATCGAGTCCTTCTATTATAATATCTATGACTTTATATGCAATGAAGTAGGCAATAAGAGAATACATTGCATGGTTCCAGCCAAAAACAAACCCGGCACTGCTTAAAATAAATATATTAAAGAACATAACCATTTCACCTACTGAAAAGGATGTACCTTTATTAATAATTATTGCAACCATTTCAGTACCGTCAAGAGAACCGCCATATCGTATTATTATACCTACTCCAATTCCCAGAACTATACCTCCAAAAACTGAAGCAAGCAAAATATCACTTGTAAGCACAGGTATCGGATGAAAAACTGATACCCAGAAGGAAAAAGATACAACTGAGAATAACGATGACAGAACAAAAGTTTTTCCTATCTGTTTGTATCCAAGAAACAAAAATGGAATGTTAAGCACAATTATAAATAAACTTACCGGCAGCTTGGTTAAATAACTTGTAATTATTGATATACCTACAATTCCACCGTCAATAATGTTATTTGGTATCAAGAATATTTCCAATCCGGTAGCAGCTAATACTGAACCAATAAATAGAAATATATATCTTACAATTTCTCTTTTTAAATGATTTTTTTTTGTCATTGACTCACCCCTATAGTTGATTTTTATATTTAAAATCTATATAGGAGGATTCTTATAATTACTCCCGTTAAAATAATTAGGAATTGTCTGTCTTATACTTTTTCGATGGTCAAATGGCTTGTTATGTTGCAAAGGTTTTGTTATGGAATAATTAGTAAACATAACAATACTATTTAAAGTACTAATTCTAAATGAATTTTTAGGAATCGAATAGTTTTCACTTTTTTTTATTATTACATGTTTAGAAATATAAATCTTTTTAGGTGATATATTAGAATGAAACGGAAGTTTTTTATTAATATAAATAGTATTAGGAACTATTTGCAATATGAAACTTATAATTAGTATAATTAAGGCAGATCTCCCTGTTCCTTTTTTCACCAAATAATTATCCTTTCATTTGATTCTATTTATTTTAATTTTGAACTTTAATTAATTATATCATAATTATACTATATATTTTTAAACTAATTTTAAATTTTTTAAACTTTTACTTTATAATTATTCAAATCAAATATTACTTATGCCAAGAGCATGGTTATTCCAAAATACATTTTTTACCATGTTAGACTTGCCTTCCTCACATTTGATGATTAGAACTACCTCTGTAGCTTTTTCATTTTCTTGTCTATTTGAAGATTTTCTAGTAATAATCAGCTTTATCAGCAAGCCCGCTATAAAACCTGTGACAAGACCTATAAGCCCCCAAATTATTGGGCCCAATTTGAGTAAAAATCCGTAAATTGTACCCAGAAGCATAAATATAGTACCCAGTATAGCAGCCAAATCAACTAAACTAAGCCCGTCTGACTGGTGTATAGAATCAAACACCTTTCTCTTTTCGTCCCTTTTGTCCATTGGTACTGCAAGTATGTCTTCTTTTGGAATTCCTTGCATTTCAATTTCTGAAATAGCTTTTTCCAAATATATAGTATGTTCAAATGTAGCAATGATGTGCATTATGTCACCTCTTATGGACTTTTTTTTACTTGGTATGTCAAAACTCTTACTTTGATATTCTCTTTGTAAAAATTTTGCCTGCTCCCTATCAAACAGTTTATTATTCTCTACAGTGTTTGAGTACGCGTCATACATGGCAAACATGTATACTGATGAAATATTTAAGGCCCAATGTGCATTAATTGCCGGCTTAACATATCCAAAATTCCCTGTAAAAGTATAGTGAATAGCAGGAAGTATATTTGATAAATATGCAATAACTATCCACCAAATAACTATAAATACTGCCATTACAATACGATTAATAAAAAGCTGACCCGTTCCCGGCATAAGCAGTGACCATATTGCAGAAACTAACGGAGACCTTTTATCAAGATAGTTAAATTCCATGCTACCAAGTTTAAAACTGCTGATGCGGGCATCTTCTCTTACTGCAAGAATATAATTATTATTTATGTCAACTGTAGTCCTATAACTGTCCCACACTGAAAAAATATATAATGAACAGTAAAGAATTAACCACCTTTTGTCCAAAACATTTTTTGCCAACTCAAACCTTCCTGTAAATGAGTAAAGTATAGCAGTATTGATATGAGCTTGTAGGTTTACCGTAACTTCAAAAATAAACAAAAAGAACCCTCGAATGTATTTTGAAAGCAGTAAATGGCCCATACCGGGAAATGCCGCTGACCACCAGGCTATAACATATGGATTTCTTAAGTGAAGCTGAGTTGTGCCAAGAATGCTTAGATATGCTACTTGGCGTCTGGGATTTTTTCCAATCATAGTAACTCCTTTAGCTGATTCCTTACATTTATATATTTCCTTATAAATTATTTTTAATTCCACATATCCATTATTTGTTTACTTAAAATAAAAAGAGCAACCCTGAGTTATATCACTCCTGATTGCTTTTATAAAAAATCTCAGCTTTAGTTATAAGCTTGTAATCTTACCTAACAAATACTGTTTTAAAGTTGATAAATCTATAGCATCTACTGCATTGTCATGATTTACGTCAGCAGCTTTAAATGCATCTCCAGACAAAATACTCAAACCCAATATATGCTGTTTCATCAGAGCGTAATCGATGGAATCAACGTTTGCATCCATATTTATATCTCCCAATAGTAGGTCGGAAGTATCCGATACGTCAAGTGATGCGGCCAGTGCATAAATTAATGCACCATTCCAATTGATTGCAATCTCATTGGTCTGATAACTATCCTGATCATCCTTCCAATCCTTTGCTCCCGGCCAACCACCACCAACTAAATATCCGGGCCATGGATCAATTTGGGAATCACCGCCTGAACGTCTGTCATGTGGTTTCATTGGAGGGTTTATTCCCATTCCTGTAACAAAGGAACGATTATAATAGTTTCTGCCGAACAGAAAGTTCAGTGCATCCAGCGAAGTGTTAACATAATCTGCTTTTGGCGATAATTTATTTGCAATATTAAGAATCATGGTCTGACGTGCCACGGTACCGTTGCAGCCCCAGTAATAGGTTTCTCCCAGTGGCCTTGCATAACCGTGTTTGTCAGCAGTACCAACTATACTGTCTGCTGCTGAAATTAATGCATTCTTAATTGTGTTATATAGTGAAGCGTTTTTTCCGCTCTTTTCGGATAACAGGTATGTAAACATTCCAAGATTGTTTACATTTCCCCAGTCGAAGTCAACGTCAATTTTCTTAGAAAAGTAGTTTGCACCGGATTCAAAATCTGCCAGATAACTGTTGTCTCCGGTAGTTTCCCACATTTCTGCAGCAGCCCACAATCTATCATCAGTGTCTGTAGTATCATAATCACCTGTAGTGAAACCGCTGAGATTAGGCTTCGTATTTCCCGGATTTGCCTTTAAACAAGCATAACTAACTTTTGCAGCAGCAATACATTTGTCAGCATATGACGCATCGTATGGACGGAAAGCTCTTGAAGCCATAGCCATCATAGCTGCAAAGTCTGCTGTTGCAGCACTTCCCCATGGAGTGAAAAACCTGTCGGCAGTTTCTCTCTCAGGTAACACAAATCCACCAAAGTCTTTTGTAGTAAGCTTATGGCTTACCTTTCCGCTTCCGTCAGGATATTGCATGGTTAAAAGCCAATCTGTTTCATATTTGAGTTCATCCAAATAATCCGGCATTGAGTTGTTGCTTTCAGGCATTGTTAAGGAAATGCCTTTTATCTGATCTTTAAACTGCTCCCATGCAAAAAACATAGAGCCTACGGTAATACCGGCATTAACAACATATTTGTTGTAATCCCCCGCATCGTGCCAGCCTTTTCCGCCATCTTTTATATTGTGCTGTCCATTAATATAGTCAGTATATCCATCTTTGGTATGACAAGCCTCATGAGAGAACACCTTGCCATTATAGGTTGTGGAAACTGATGTTCCGCAGCGCCACAGATACATTCCAAGCATTGATGTTTTAAATGGGTTTACGTAAATATTTGGGTCAATTTTGAAGGTTACACTTTTTCCTATACCAGGTACAAGCAGGGTGTAAGTTCCATTCGTCTTTATTGACGAAAAATCTGCTATGCTAACCTGCTCATTGGTATCAGAGTTGTTGGTGGAAGTAGTTTTACCAGTGAGAACAGCTGTTCCACTTGAATTTACTAAAATAAAATCACTTGCAGAGGCTGCAATTGTTGCTTTTTTTTCAGCTCCGGGAAGATACCCTATAGAATTGAGACGTATACGGGAATCTTGCTGGTAGTCTCCGGGAGATGTACTTGCCGCAGATACATTTTGACTAAAAGTTCCGGGAATGAGACCTCCGGATGTTGCCACAATTCCGCTTACAACAAAACATGCTAGCCCTGCCCTTAATTTCCGCCTTCTTTCATAACTTATTAAACTCATACAATCTACCTCCAAAATTTTTGTACTGTTGTTACCTCCTTGAAGTAAAACAGCTATTAATTTAGTAAAGGCAAAGGGAGTTCCCAAGCCAACTCCTGGTAGTTATATAAACTCCCTTTGCAATTTTTTATTAGTCTGCCTGTGTCAATATAATTTTCTTCAACTTAGCATAATCAATAGAATCTACATCGCCGCTGGCATCCATATCAGCTGCCTTAAGCTCATTTCCTTCAAGAATTTTGACACCTAATATGTGCATTTTCATCAATGTTAAGTCCAACGAATCAATTGATTTATCGTTGTTTATGTCACCCAATTTAATTGTCGGTTCAGGATTATTTCCGCCCGGTGTAGTTCCATCAGGCTCTGTACCGCCAACTAGAACGCCATTGTCATAAACACAGATATTGTCTGTCTTTTCAGGTGTTCCTTTCCAGCTGTCCTCAACAACCTTCAATCCCTTATGACTCCAGTCATCAGTAGGATTCCAGTTATTTTGCCAAGCGTATGTACCTATTGCAAACTGGTATTTCTTGTTGGAATTTGCAATTACATAACCCGGCCATTTTACTTCTATATAATAGATTTTATCTTTATAGAGGTGTGGCCCTGATATCTCAGCTGCATAATCTGTTTCAGCAGCTGTTTGGTCATACAACTGTCTCATTTCTATTTTATTTGGGTCAAGGGATGTCATTCCTGTAGAATCAAAATAATATCTTACAGAAATATTTTTCGAGGTTTTTGAAACATCAGATTTTACATACAGTGTAACTTCGGTTGCTTTTGGTCCGTCTGATTGAGCTACATCAACACAGAAACCTTCTACCCAATATTTTGAACCGGAAGGGTCATCAGGATCGTCTTCTTTTGGAGGTGGTGGGAAGTTAGGGGTAACCTGCATAGCTGAGTTTCCAAAGTATCTGTAAATACCGGCACTAGCTCCAACAAATGCAGCGTTGTAGTCTATTGTTACTTCATTATACACGTAGTCTGAAGTAATATCCTTATGTTGGTCGCTGGCATCAGGTCCACCAACTAATGCACCGTAAAGAACATATTTTTGAGGACCTGTTCCTTCTGCAGTAGCATACCCTGATGAAGCTCTGTGATGAGGATATTTTACTGAATTGTCTCCATATCCCACTACGTAGCAGCGGTTTAACGGATTGTTACCTAAAAGGTAATCCATCTGTGATTTAGCCCATTGGCTGTACTTTGATGCTTTATCCCCGTGATTCTTATCATAAACAAGTGCTAACAGCTGAGTAGCTGTATTGTATCTCGCAGAACCCCATTGATTCAGAAAAGCGTAACCGCCAGGTGATACTGTAACATTTTTACCCGACATCCAGCCATCTGCTAACTTTGCAATCTGACTCCAGAAATCAATCTCTTCATATGAACTTTTATTTGTTAATTTTTTGTATCTATCTTCCAATACTTGTCCGTTTTTATCAATTGAATCATTTATTTCAGCAATAATACATGCTGTACCTGCCCAAACATCGTTCCAGCAATGTGTCCAGCATGAAGGTGCATAGTAATCAAAATTCTTTAGTGTTTCGTCAAGGTAATGGTCATCCTTTGTTGCTAAATACAGCCATGATGCAGCCCAGCAGTAATCATCCTGCCATTTGGAGGATCCGTAATAACCTTTAGGTCCATCAATGTTTACTGATTTGCTAGGACATCTTTCTGCAAATTGAAATAAGGCTTTTGCATATTTAAGTGATTTTTCTGCATATGCAGGGTCCTCGTCCTTAAAATTCATGTAATTGACTGCAAGTGAAGCTGCTGCTGCTGCCACACAATCAGTTGAAGGCATTTCATCAGTTGCAAACCAGCCTCTTCTGAACATTTCATCAACTTCAGGTGCTTGCCAGTATGCGTGGTCTACATCTCCGTCTCCAACCTGATAGCAGAATGCTATAGCCTTACCGGTTGAGTCAAGGAAAGTACTTCTCATAAAGTAATCATTGAAATATCTTAATATTGTTTTTATATGACTGTCTTGTCCGGTTGTAACATATTGATCTTTGAATTCATAAAATCCCCATCCAAGAGTTGAACCTGAGTACGCTTCAGGCATACCGAATTTTACGTGGTCACCTGCATCATGAAAACCACCGGAAACATCTACCGTTCCGTCTCCATCAGGATCTAGCACACTCTTATTTTGGCTGATAAAGCTATCTGTCATATTTGTATTTTTTGAATCTAGCGGTAGTTTTGCATCATAAGTATGACAGTCATTTCTCCAAGTGTATTGGTTTTTTTCGCTAACTTCGGTACCACACATATTTGCATCGTAAAAATACTGTGAGTACTGTAGTAGTTTAGCATAATTATAGTCTGTACTTGCTGCACTTACATTCATAACAGTGAATGAAGTTAGCAGCATTGCAAGGACAACAACGCTCATTACAGAAGCTCTTGCTACCTTAAAAATCAATCCTTTTTTCATAATATATCTTCCTTTCTTTAAATAAAAAAAATCAATTACTTTCCACTGGCTGGAAAGCTGGAAATTTCACCTGTCAGAAATTTCTTCATATATACGAAATCTATAGCGTCTACAGAACCGTTACCGTCAACATCTGCTGACTTTATACTCTGATTGTTGTCTAATATACATTTTTTTAGTAAAGCGAGATCAATTGCATCGATTAGGTTATCTCCATTCAAATCACCGTACGTGATTGTAGGAGTATCCCCGCCAGATGGGAATGGGTAGGTTTCAAGATCGGGAAGTTCGTCCAGTGTAATACAATAATCGCTGGTATACATCTGTTTTAGCCAATCAACCGGATTATTCTGCTCTCCCGTAAGATACCATCCGTACCAAGGGCAGAAATATAGCCATCCGGCCATCTCATTTGTAAGGTTTGAAACCTGCGGAATTGTATCGTTTTCACTCATTGTAACAAGCTTCTTACCGTTTGTGAGTTTAATCATATTATAGAAGGTTGAAGAAATAGCACTTCCGTTTGGCAGTCCATCCTTGGCATTGTATTTGTCATAGCCAAGAATATCAACAACATCATCACCGGGATACCATTTTGAAGATGTGTCATATGTATAGGAAGTCCATACCCATATGATATTGTTTAAGTGGTATTCATTTGTAAATTTCTCGTATAACAGCCTATATAGCTTTACACAATTCTCAGGGCCTTCGGCCCCCCACCAGAACCATCCTCCTTCTGCTTCATGGAGTGGCCTGAAAAGTACAGGAACATCTGCCTCCTGTAGCTGTTTGAATTTTCCTGCCATAAATTCAATATCATTAAGCAGTGCGGTGTTTTCGGCAGTTCCGGATGTCAAAGCCTTTGATATACTGAAGGTTGTGCTTTCTGTATAGAAGCTGTTATCAGCTTTTTTGCCGATATTTCCGGGCGAAAACCAATGCCAGCAAACTGTTGGTATACCACCTTTATTTTTGTACCAGTCAATGACACGTTCCGCACAAAGATCATCCCA
This sequence comes from Ruminiclostridium papyrosolvens DSM 2782, assembly GCF_029318685.1. Lineage (NCBI taxonomy): Bacteria > Bacillati > Bacillota > Clostridia > Eubacteriales > Oscillospiraceae > Ruminiclostridium > Ruminiclostridium papyrosolvens. The sequence continues at coordinate 2,270,072 of NZ_CP119677.1, read as the reverse complement.
TAACAAGCCGTTTCCTCTGAAGTTCATAAAATCAAAACCTCTTAATGCAGGCATCTTGCCTGTTTTTTCCTTAATATAGGCAAAGTCTGACTCTGAGCCTTCATAGTTATGAGACCCGCAAATTTCCTGCTGACCTGAAATAATTTTCTTTCCATACACGTCAACCAAGTAGCTCATAAGTGCTTTTGTTTCTTTGGTAGCATTAGGGTTCACAAGCTTTTTATCGACTTTCAGTGAAGTAATACTTTCATCTGCGGGCTTAACAATAAGGTAGTCAAAAAAAGTGTATCCCCAGTAGCCTTCAAATTCAATATTGTTAGTACCCTTATTGAGCTTTACAATTCCTGCGGACATTTCCTTCCAGTTGAGAGTGTACGGAAAGCTAACCTCTCCTTGATTGGAATCATTGACATTGAGATACTGTATCTTTTTGGTCTTATCAAATGGCTGTGCATATCGTACAACCAATTCGTAAAGTCCTGCCTGTTCAATGTCAACATTAACAGAAGTACTTGTCCCCCTTTGTCCAACGTAGCTGCAAGTTGCACCGCTTAGGTCAAATATCAGGCCGTCATCGGTCTTCCCAACATAGTCAGTATGAATTTCAGCATTGTTCTGGACACCGTTTTCAAATTCATACTTTACACCTTCTGCTGTCATGGCATTTGCAGGAACATTTACAACTGACACTAATGGCATCAGTGCTGTCAATGCCAATGTTAAGAAAACCTTTAAAAAGCATTTTTTATCCAGTTTTTATCGCCTCCTTTCTATAATTAAAATTTAAGCTACTTTATGTCATTTTACATAAATGTAATAAAATAGCTCTATATACATATATTATTACATTTTTGTACTTCTTACAATTGATTAAAATAGTAATTTTTTATAATATATTAGAGGATTTTGGAAGTCCGGTGTTAAATTATATATAGTGGAGTTTTTTTAGCACAAAATTTTTCCGCATAGCGGTCCATAACAGGAGGTAAATAATGTACAGAAAGTTTGTAAGTGCACTTGTTGCGGTTGCATTAGTATTAACGGCAATGATACCTGCCGGAAATACTTTTGCAGCGGCAACTACAAAGACAGCCACTCCGGAAACATATGTGGCAAAAGTAGGAACCGATAATATATCAAAGGAAGACTACAACATTTTTCTTAAAGATGCCATTTCAATGATTCAAAGCTATTTTAATTCCTATAATGTTGATTGGAATGCAAATATTAACAATATGAAAGCATCTGACTACGCAAAAAAATTGGCTCTTGATAACGTAGTAGATTTCAAAATTCAGCTTTCAAAGGCAAAAGCTGCCAAAACGGCCTTAACTAAAAAAGAAACAGATGATTTCAACACAAACATGAATTCATATCTTAATTCTCTGGCCGCAACAACTGCAGAACAAGAAAAGATTATTAAGAATGAAACAGGCTTTACCCTATCTCAATTCAAGAGTTTTTATAACAACGTGTCTATTGTAAGAAAATTCTCTTCTCAAACACAAAGTAGTTACAAAACTACAGATACTGAGCTCAAGAAATTTTATGATAGCAACAAAGATAAGTTTTACAAGGTAATTGTAGGACATATACTGTTCCTGAGTAACGACGAAAACAATCAGTCCACTCCCCAAAAAGATGCAGAAGCAAAGAAAAAAGCAGAAGACACCTTAAAAAAAGTAAATGAACCTAATTGTGATTTTGCAGCACTGGTAAAAGAGCTTTCTGAAGATCCCGGTTCTGTTGAAAAAGGCGGAAAATACACAGTAATGAAAAACCACCAGTATGTACCGGAATTTGAAAACTGGGCAGTAGATTCGTCAAGGAAAGTGGGAGATACGGGTATTGTTAAAACCTCCTATGGCTATCATGTAATGAAGCTGATGAAAGTCTACTCTTTTACACAGTTAAAAGATGATATAAAGAGTGGTTATATTTCTAAGAGATATGATGATGATTTAAACGCTTGGAGAAAAGATAAGAAATATAAACTCGTAAAAAATGAATCAGTTTTCAACGCAATAAAGGTTCCCTAAAGAATTCTAAATGGGTTGTCGCAAGTTTGTTTTGCGACAGCCCTCTGGTCTTTTAGAGTATGTTATTAGTTCAGCCCTACAAATCTAATCATGACTATCGGAAAAACACAAATGTTGTCTGGTATCAAAGCCTAATCTATGAATCTCTGAACATACAAAGTCAATGCTGGTTGGTGTTACCTTAATGAGGTACAAGGTGGTAGGCAACTGTTTCAGTTTCTGAGCGGAAATATTCTTCAAGGCCAATAGCTCCATGTATTCATTTGTCCCGGGTTCCACAATCTCTGCTACACCGTTGACCTGCATCCCTCCCAATTTGTCGAAGCCGGTATATTCATCGTAGATGGCGAGGCAGACATTTTTATTTCCCTCCAGCCCTCTAAATTTCAGGCCACCCTCAGAAAGTAGCCAGAATCTCCCGTCTTTGTAGTTGTACTCAATTGGTGTACAACGGACAAAATCACTGAAGCCTGTGGCCAAGGCGCAAGTATTATGTGTCATAATAAATTTCTCTACCCTTGTCAAAAGTTCGTTGCGGTCCATCCTAACCGCATTTTTCTCTTTTTCAACCCAATAGGAGACCGCCTTACTATAGTCCATAAAAACACACTCCTTATTTTATTACCCTTAATAAATGACACTTTGATTTGGTAAAACTAATTAAGCGTCCTTACCTGGCTTACTAAAAAGGAGCATCGCTTACCTTTAAGGGTATACGACTGCTCCTTTGTGGTATAGTATAACACTACTTCATATTAGAAAGTAGTTATTATACCTAATAAGTACTTTTTCATAGTTGCAAGATCAAGAGAGTCTACTTGACTGTCCCCGTTAACGTCAGCATTAGAAAGAGCTGCACCAGAAAGTTTTGTAGCTCCTATTAAATGTGATTTTAATGCTGCAAAGTCTAAAGAATTAACACTTCCGTCACCATTTAAATCACCCTTTACCACAGGCTGATTTCCGCCCCCAACATTAAGTGACATTGCAGTAATGTCCGCTCTGCCACTGCTTTGATACCCTTCTACAACGAGTGAGATTTCATACATCTTACCCATTTTCATACCCATCTTTTCCCATGCTTTGAAGTGTTCACTTACGGATATTGTTCCGCTTGTACGTTTCGATGTCCTAACACTCCAATACTGCTGAAAAGTTGTATTACCTTTGATTGAAGGTTGGTTTACACGAGTAGTCTCATATACGTCATATGTAGCACCATCAACAGTTATTTGTCCCTTTGACGTAGCTCCCGGTGGCCTCCAATTGCCCCAACTATCAATAATGTAATACTCTACAAGTGGGTCGACAGTCCAACCATAGACGGCCAAGTATGAATTTCCTGATGGTTGATAGTTTGCTGCATAGTCCAATGTGATGGTTCCAAGTTGCTGATGCGTCTTGGTCTCATCATACTTTTTACCGGTACGGAATAATGCATTATTGATATTACTCCACTGGCAACTGAACTTACCGCCACCGTTTAACGTCATACTGGTAGTACCACTATCCTTCCACAACTCATAGTCGTATCCGTCAAAGGTTCCCGTTTTAGTATCGGTAATCGTTAATGGTGTTACCGCCTGCACATTCAGAGCAAAGGTACAACACACGATTGATAAGCCTAAAGTCAGGGCTTTCATTAATTTCTTTCTCATTAAATATCCTCCTTTCTTTTAAATTTTTTGTTTCTTTTCCAATTATATCATAATTTTCTATCTTTATCTACTATTCGGTGCAACTTCTACAAATAAAGTTGAATATTTTTCTTAAAATTTATGAATATTTACCACTTAATGCCATGACTTACCCTATAAGCAGTTTTAAATCTGCATCTACTAATCCAATCCCCCCAATACCAAAATTATCTACAAGATATTTTATAACATTTGGAGCTAAAAACGCCACACGGCAGTTAGAATAACCGTATTCTTTGGGAGTTTTTTAGCAAATTTAGTGTAATACTCTCTGCTTTCCATTCTTCCGTCACAACCTGCCATTACAATAAACTTTTTTATGGCTCCGGTTTTAACTGCATCTACTACTTTATCAGACAAAGCAAAAACTTGGTTATGTGCAAATCCTCCCCAAAATAGTCTTTTAGCTTCAATACTATTAATGATACAAGAAAACTATTTTCAGGGTTGTTGCAAATGCAACAAGAACTATTATTTTATGCATTATGGATTGAAATAATTCCCTTCAACAAAAAGCCGCAAAAAACACCAAAAGATGAATTTTACGGCTATAAATTATTTAATATTTACGTTATTTCTAAATTACTCTTTTTGCTCCAATATAAGTACCCCTGTATTCAGACAGCTTTTGTACAAGGACTCTGCCGTTTGACGAAGATGCATGAATAAAGGTATCCCCACCCATATAAATTCCTGCGTGGTCTATTTGTCCTGATTCTTTTCTGCTTGAAGCATCAAAAAATAAGATATCTCCTGCTCTCAGCTGGCCCTTTGATACCTTAACTCCATTAGAATACATACCTTGTGCAGACCTGTTAAGACTGACATCAAACCTTTTGTATACATAGCCTACAAAACCAGAACAATCAAAACCTGTCTGTGGGCTTGCCCCGCCATAAACATATCTGACCCCTTCAAATTGACGGGCATAAGAAATGAGTTTACCGGTTACTGAGCCATCATTCTCAATGACAGCAAATCCGGCTGCTGATGCACCTCTGGAAATTTGTGTGTTGGCAGTTGATATATTCACAAATTTGGATGATACATAGCCCACCTTTGAGCCTATCTTAACCTTGTTCCAACCCTTTCGGACATCAAGAATCTGTACGGAAGTACTTCTTTTAAGCTTGCTTATAACCTTACTTGAAGTTCCGGCACTTTTCCTGAAATTTACACCACTTGCATTGATAACTCCTTTTACAGACTGCAATTTAACATAGTTACTGCTAACCCAGCCGGTTTTCTTGTTATATGAAACCTTGTACCAGCCTTTTGAATAGTCTGTAACAGTTACTTTTGCATTTGTCAATTTGGTTACAATTGAGGAAGATGTTGTTGGTGACTTTCTCATTTTTACGCTTGTACCTACTACTTTTGCAGGCATTGTTGCAGCCATAACAGCCGTAGCTGCAAATGCAAAAATCAGGGTGACAATACATCCTGCAATTGCCTTGGTAATCTTTTGTTTCATTACTCCTCCTATAGTGTGCTTCCGAAGTTAGCTGCCGGGTTCGGGTAATAGGATCACCCTACCATATAAAATGGATTAACCCCCTTTTTCTTGGTTCCTCCGTACTTCGCGCTTTTGGCGAAGATTCAGCAAGTTTTTTTGACTACTTTAATTAAACTGCTTCTCACCACCTCCTTTAATCAAATCAAAAAATACAAGCAGTCAATATATAATTCGTGTTATTAATAATTATTTGCGGGGTCAAAACTCTGGTAATATGCGTTAATATCTGATTATTGTTTTTTCCCCGTATTCCACTCTTGTTTCTGCCATTCCTCAACATTATCAAACTTACGGTTATCCATTGGCTCATAACCTTTTAAGCTTAATGAATTTGTTACTACCGAAACAGAGCTAAAGGCCATTGCACCGCCAGCAATCATAGGATTGAGTAATCCCAGTGCAGCAAATGGTATGCCTATAATATTGTAGAAGAACGCCCAGAAAAGATTTTGCTTTATTTTGGTCATTGTTTTTCTTGATAGTCTTATGGCAGCCGGAATGGTTCTTAAATCCCCCCTCATAAGGGTAATATCTGCTGCTTCAATTGCAACGTCCGTCCCTGTGCCTATTGCCATACCGATGTCTGCAGTAGCTAATGCAGGAGCATCATTTATTCCGTCCCCAACCATTGCTACTATTTTGCCTTGTGCCTTTAGTTTTTCTACTTCCTCTGCCTTATTTTCAGGAAGTACCTCCGCCAGTACATTAGTTATACCTACCAGTTTTGCAATAGCATTAGCTGTCCTTTTATTGTCACCTGTAATCATATATACGTCAATACCAATATTTTTCAACTCAGCAATTGCAGCCTTTGAACTCTCCTTTAAAGTGTCCGCAACCGCAACAAGAGCAGTAAGTTGGCTGTCTATAGACATCAGCATGGCTGTTTTGCCTTCGTCTTCAAGTCTTGCTATGGCAGCTTCAACATTTCCCATATCAATACCCTGTTCACTCATCAGCTTTCTGGTACCAATATAAATTCTTTTGCCGTCTAAAACAGACATTACGCCTCTGCCCGGTATTGCTTCAAATCTGTCAGGGTCATTTATATTGCCAAGTTGTTGTTTACCATGCTCATAAATTGCCACTCCCAAAGGATGTTCTGAACTTTTTTCTGTAATTGCTGCAAGCCTTAATATTTCCTGTTCATTATAGGAAGTATCTATAACAACTATATCGGTAACTTCCGGCTGGCCTTTAGTAATTGTTCCTGTTTTATCAAGAACTACGGCGTTTAGCTTGTATGCCATCTCCAGATGTTCTCCGCCTTTTATGAGTATTCCGTTTTCAGCACCTTTTCCGGTACCTACCATTATTGCCGTAGGAGTTGCCAACCCCAGGGAACATGGACACGCAATAACCAGAACTGCCACCGCACTTACTATTGCCTTTGTCACATCACCTGTTACAATCAGCCATATTACAAAGGTTAATAACGCAATTGCCACTACTACAGGAACAAATATACCTGAAACCTTGTCGGCAATCTTCTGAATTGGAGCCTTTGAGCCTTGAGCATCTTCAACCATCTTGATTATTTGTGACAATGCAGTATCCTTGCCTACCTTTGTGGCTTCGAAACGGAAGGTCCCGTATTTGTTGATGGTTGCTCCTATTACAGCATCTCCTGCCTTCTTCTCAACCGGAAGACTTTCTCCTGTAAGCATTGATTCATCTATGGATGAATTGCCTTCCAATATTTTACCATCAACAGGAATTTTTTCTCCCGGTCTTACAACAACCACATCACCGGGCAGAACATCTTCTATAGGAATGTCTTCTTCAGTTCCGTTTCTAATTACTCTGGCCGTCTTGGCCTGTAAACCCATAAGCTTTTTTATTGCTTCTGAAGTTTTACCCTTTGCAACCGCTTCAAGATATTTACCCAGCAAAATAAGCGTAATAATAACCGCTGCCGCCTCAAAGTACAAGTCTTTCATCATGCCTTTATGAACTTCCTCGAAGAATACATTGTAAAGACTAAAAAAGTATGCAGCTGATGTACCCATTGATATCAATACATCCATGTTAGCGCTTTTTGATTTCAATGCGTAATATGCATGTTTATAAAATCTGAAACCGATTATAAACTGTACAGGAGTTGCTATTATCAGCTGAAAATACTGATTATGAAGAAATGAAAGCAAAGGGCTGTCAAGCTTCAGCATTCCCAGTATCATGGCGAGTACAAGAGGAGTACTTAGCACTGCCGAGACAATCAGAGAAAGCTTCAAGGATTTTATCTCCCTCTCCCTTTGCTCTTTCTCAGTATCTTTGTTTACCTCTTCAGCCATCTCCGCTCCATAGCCCAAGCCTTCAACTATTTTAATTATGTCAGAAACTTTTACCGTAGTCGGGTCGTATTCAACATTTGCTTTTTCTGTGGCAAGGTTTACAGCTGCCTTTACTACTCCTTCGGTCTTATTAAGCTTTTTCTCAATTTTTGCAGAGCATGCCGCACACGACATGCCGGAAAGCTTCAATTCAACTTTGTTTCCGGTTTTTGCGCTTTCCTCTATAACACCATAACCAAGTTTTTGGATTGTTTCCTGAAATTTTGCTGAATCGGTCAAACTGTCATCGTATTCAACAGTTGCTTTTTCTACCGCAAAATTAACATTTGCATTCAAAACTCCATCAAGCTTATTCAGACCCTTTTCAATCCTTGCTGCACAAGCCGCACAGCTCATTCCTGTGATTTTAAGGGATTCTTTCCTATTCATTTTATCTGCTCCTTTATTGTTGTAATATTTTATACATTATCCGCAGCATCCTCCTGCTGATGACCCTGCAGACGGTGTATAGCTGTTTACTTGATTCTTTATTTCTTCAATATTAATTGTATTTATATTATCTACCACCTTTACATAGCCATGTAACATGCCCATTCCACATTGGAAGGTAAAATCAAGAGTCGGAGACAATTCCGGTGTTTCCTTTTCATTCTTTAAATCCATCTGTGCCTGATACTCAGGAAACACAACTATGCTATTGCATATGTTCAATTTGTCAGTATTAAACTTAATTGTTGCAGGTATACCCTTCTGTAAAATAACAACTGCAGGTGAATACCCATAATCGTTTACTGTTACGGTTACCTCCTGTTTATCTCCGTTTATCTTTGAAATAGCTACTTCGTCAGTAGGAATCTTCCCGTTTGCAAATTTAGTAGCCTTGGAGGCGGCTCCGCAACAGCCGCCTGAACTTGAAACAGCACCTTGAGAATCGCTATTATCTGTTACGTCTTCATCACGTAAAGACGACACGTCACTTACAACCTTAATATTACTGCTAATCATTCCCATCCAACAGCTGTATACAAATTTGCCTTCCCTGTCAGGGGTAAAATCAATAACATTTTCTCCGGCCTTTAATGGCATATTCTCAATATTGTATTCAGGTATGTTTAATCTGTTGTTACAGCCGTTTATATCCTTTGACTCAGCTGTAATTATCCATCTAACGGGAATACCTTTTTGAACCGTTATAGGACTGTACCTGCCGGAATCAAGCTTTGTTGTAACTATCTGAACATTTCCCTCTATTTTAGCAACTCCCCCTTGGGTAGATGATGCGCCAAAGACTGGATTTGTATTGAATCCAGAAAGGGAAAGGCCTCTGTTTAACATTATAATACCAAGAAGCAATACCAGTACAGCACTTACCTTCATCATTTTATGTGTAAATTTGCTGCTAAGGAATGAACTGACAGCGCCAAACCCAAACATTAGGGGAACCGTCCCAAGACTAAATAGAAACATTGATAAAGCCCCTGTCATGGCACTTCCAGTCCCCAAGGCATACAGCTGCATTGCCTGCAAAGGTCCGCATGGCATAAGACCATTCAGTAATCCAACTACCAAAGGCCCGCGGTTTCCGCTGTTTTCATGTACTTTTTTGGCAAAAATCTTAGGCATTCTGGGATTAAACTTTTTAAGCGCCGGAATAATATTCAACATATTTATACCCATTATAACCATAAAAATACCAGAAAGAATTGCAACTAAACCCTTTGCAGCACCTGAAAAACTGACAACTGAGCCTATTCCTCCTACAATTCCGCCTATGATGGTATAAGATATCACACGGCCCACACTGTATAACAGGCTTGGTTTTAGTCTATCAAGCTTCGAATCTCCGTCTGATGCTTTGTGCCGGACGCATACCGATAGATTTATCCCTCCGCACATTGCCACACAATGCAGTGATGTCAGCAGCCCTATAAAAAACAAAATTCCGTACCCCATTGACTGGTTCACTTCAGGTACAAAGTTAAACCCAATAGTATTTTTGATAATTACATAGAGGGCCAGTACAATTACCGCTATCCCTGCAATTTGACCGACTCCCGGCCATTCCGGCTCATTATTGGAAATATTTGAAGTCTTTATGTTATTTGTCGTATCTGAGGGCTTATTTTTCACCGTATAATTAAGTTTCTCAATTGTATCTATTATTGTTTTAAGCTTAATGGCATCAGCATTGTATGTTACGTAAACATTTGAACTGTTGTAAATGGCTTTAACCTTTTCAATTCCATCCAGTTTTTTAACTGCATTTTCTATTCTAGTTTCGCAGCCTGTACATGTCATGCCTTCTACTTGAAGAATTATATTCATCATATTTCCTCCTTCATTTCGTAATCTGTGTATTTAACCTTTAGTAAGAATATCATTTCTATGTGAAGATTTTATGGAGGTAAAGAAGTTGTTTTTATAATATTTTTTAAAAAGATTTGCAGACTATATATTATAAAAACAAATTTAGTAACTGACAGGGGGAGTTCTATGAAAAAAAGAATATTAACAGGCTTATTTACTGTATTTTTTATTATTTCATTATTCTTTAACTGTTATCATGCAGAAGCGGCATTCTACTCAAAGCAATCAAAAGATACATGTAAGGATAAACCCTTTACTATCGTTTGGCTTTCCGACCCTCAATACTATTCAGCGTACTATCCTAATATTTTTGATTGTCTTGGAGATTGGTTTGTCAAAAATTATACCCGAAAAGCCTTCGGATATTTGATTGTATCCGGAGATATCGTAGATAATGCCAAATGTGTAAATCAGTGGGAGGTTGCAAGCCGTAACTTTAAAAAACTTGATGATAAAAACATTCCATATGGTATACTGGCAGGTAATCATGACGTTAGTATAAATGGTCTTAATTACAGTGTTTTCAAAAGCTATTTTGGGGCTTCCCGCTATGCAGGTAAGCCTTGGTATGGAGGCAGTATGGATAATAACCGCAACCATTACGACCTGGTATCTTTTAGCTCTCATTCCTTTATTATACTGTACCTGGGTTTTGGAAGTGAAACTTCTCTTGAAACGACAACTTGGGCAAATAGCATTCTTCAAAAGTATGCGGACAAAAATGCTATTCTGGTTTTACATGAATATCTTGATGAAGATGGAGAGATGACGGAAAAGGCCCGTATAGTCTCTGACAGTATTGTAATTAAAAACAAAAATGTCTTTATGGTCTTGTGCGGACATAATCATGGGGCTTATAAAAAGGTCCGAATGATTTGTAATTCTGACGGAACTACAAGAAAGGTTCTGGAAATTCTTTCTGATTACCAGAGCGCCCCCAATGGAGGCAATGGTCTTTTAAGACTTCTCAATTTCAATCCCAACTCCGGCACCCTCAAGGTTTCCTTGTATTCTCCCTATACAAAAAAAGATAAATTTTTCGGGAAAGATATTGATACTTTTACTGAAAATATCCAATTAATTGATTAATGATCAGGTGATTAATCGCTGTAGCCAAAGGCCAGAATACAGAATTCTTTATTTTCAGAACCCTTGGCCATTTTGATTTCTATATTATGGTTTGCAGGATTGTCATGGTTAAATAATAATTTGGCTACAGGATTATTCCATCCTGAGCTGTTAAAGCCATTTACAGTGAGCACAAATGTATCGTCAATATAGATATCTGCTGACCCTGTATCAGTGTTTTTTGACTCCTTGTACACTATAAACAAATTTTTACAATATATATTAAATGCGAACTTTCCAATTTTACTTCCTTGTTTATGTGTCCATCCATTAGGGAACTGATTAATGGTAGTAGTAGGAAGGAATTCTCCTGAAGCTTTTATCTGTGTACTTGTATTATCCAACATATTGATTTTGACAAACTCATTACTGATTACAGGAGTTTCTGAAATATTATATATATCGTTCCAAATCTCTTTATTAACTTTATTAAAATAATAAATTATCAACTCAGTAATAAGTTCATGGCCTTTTTTATGAGGATGGATATAGTCATCAGAATAATCCTGCCACTTCATTGTTTCCTCAACAAACTCTGGAACAATTGCATCCTTTACACTAATCAAAGGCAAATCATAACGTCTTCCGATTTGTGCCATCTCATTCTGACAGGAATAACCGGACTCTGATATTGTAAATATTAATACAACGGCAGGTTTAGATTCTGAACTCAAAATTCTGAGTAAAAGACTTTCAAAAGCTGCCATATTTGTTTTATTCTTTGTATCATTAACAGCAAATTCCACAAATACAATATGGGGGTTATGGATTAATAAATCCTTATTAATCCTTATTAATCCCGTTATTGAAGATGTTCCTGCCATTCCAGCATTTATGTAATTTACGTTATTACCTTTACCAAAGGTTTTTGCAAAATAATCACAGGTTAACTTTGCATAACAATTATCAGGGCCACCATTATAGCCTTCCGTTATTGAACCGCCAAGATAAGCAATTGTTACCTTCTGACCTTTTCCTGCCATCTCCATTGCCGTTTTAATTCTATAATTATTTCCTGTACAAATTAGTGAACGCTCTATGATTTGGGTATGGCGTTCTTTAGAATTTTTCATATTTTATTTACTCCTATATATTGAAATAATTAAAATGTTATAGTAGTATGAGTTTTATAAGTTAAGACTTATAATATTATATTTATGGAGATTTTTTTCATGACATCTCAACAGTTGGAATATATAATTACTCTTGCAGACGAGAGAAGCTTTTCAAAAGCTTCTCAAAAACTCCTTATATCTCAGCCGGCTTTGAGTCAATTTGTAAAAAACCTTGAAACTGAACTTAATGTACAATTATTTGACAGAAGTACAACTCCCATAAAGCTGACATATGCGGGAGAGCTTTATGTAAGTGCTGCTCGTAAGATTCAAACCATCATGGCAGAATTGGATAATGAGCTGAAAGACCTGTCAATTCTCAATACAGGTAAGCTTACTATAGGAACTATTCCTTTCAGGGCCTCCTGTATGCTTCCAAAAAGTATTGTATCCTTCAAGAAAAAGTACCCCGGCGTTGATATACATATTGTTGAAAATGAAGAAGCAAATCTTGAAGCCTTACTTGCAGATAGTCATCTGGATTTATGTATACTTTCAGGTTTTATGGACAATAAGTTCCTTCAAACTGAAACTCTGGCTCAGGAACAGCTTTACCTTGCAGTTCCTAATTCCAGTCCTTTTAACAATGGAAAAGAAGCTTATCAGCTAAGTGCCAAGGACATAATTTATGACAGCTCTGCATTATTTCAAACTCGCCCTCTTACATTGTCTGACTGTGTGAAAGAGAACTTTGTTCTTATTCATAATGACTATACTGTCACCACCGAATTATCTCAGTTTTCTGAGTTTTGTCATCAAAATACAATGTACACAGATCGTATTGAAACTGCTTTTTCTTGGACCTTAGCCGGTATTGCATGTTCTTTTATTCCAGATACCCTTATACGGTACGGAAATTATCAGAAACATCCTGTATACTATAAACTAAATACTTCCTTTTCTAAACGTGACATTCTTGTTGCATATAAGAGAAACCGGTATTTGTCAAAAGCTGCATCTGAGTACATTCTGCTCTTAAAACAATTAATCGGTTACGGAACCTGGCAATCTCCAAACGAATAAACATATTTGGTATATTAAAAGATAAAGTAATGGCTGCCGAATATTTTCGGCAGCCTATTTTATTATTTACTAAGAACACTTGATTTTAACAGTGCAAAGTCAATGGAATTTATATCTCCATCAGAATTCATATCAGAATTAGTTACGTTTATTTCTGGATTTATACCGAGCAAATATCTCTTCATAGCTGCCAAATCCAGAGCATCAACATTTCCGTCATCGTTTACATCTCCTAAAAGGACAGGGTCTACTATAATTGGTCCGTCACCGTAATACTGTCCCAGAGACATTCCGTTTTTACCCAGAGGAATCTGATGATCAAGTCCGATAAACTTGCCGTTTGCTTGCCACAATGCAGGCTTTAGCAATCCGTACTTTTCTTCGTCCCATGTTGACCAGTCATTTCCTATCAATCCGCCTGTATCACCCGAGTTAGGATTCAAGCACCAGAAAGTGTGGTTGATACGATTCTTAATCATGTAATCTCTTAATAAAGTCATCCATTTCTGGTTCTTTCCACCGTCCATGAATCCTCCCCATTCACCGATAAGAAGAGGAGCAATTTTTTGATCGTCTATAAATGCCCATGTATCGTACCAGTAATCATCGAGAAGGGTTTGGGTTGTGAAATCCTTATTAAACCATGATTGGTTATATACTGAAGGACCGTAGTCATGAGGTGAATATACTATCTGACTGTTTAATGAACCCAGATTAATAGGATAGTCCTTAACACCTCTTAAGTTTCCGCCCCACCATCCGCCGTGCCAAGGAGCAGCGTCTCCGGTAGCCTCCCATATGTCAGGAGTATCAAATGTGTAGCCCTTTTCAGTTTTTGGGTATTGTTCAATACCTTCAATCATTATTAACAATTTTGGATTTACAGCCAATATCTCTTTTGAACATCTTTCAGCTGCATATTTCCAGTTATTTTCATCCGTAGTGTTATCCCATTTTGCAATATCAGTAGGAACTTCAGCCTTGTAACCTCTTTTTCCGTGAGGTTCATTTTTCAAGTCTATGGCAAGTATTGTATCATCATTCTTATACTTGTCTGCAAGCCATGTTAAGGTGTCTATCCACTTATCTGTAGTTATCATACCTGCTGTAGGCGTTTCAAGACCATACCATAATGGATACATGTGTCCTGAGTTGTTTGCATCAGGGCTGTGAACGTCTATCATTACCTTGATACCTAACTCTTTGCAATACTTCATTATAATATCGAATATCTCCATACTGTTTTTCGTGCCTTTAGTTTCAGCATCATAAAAATCAGGATTAATAACGGTATATGGAGGATTATTGCTGGCTGTAACACTGGAAACCTTGTTTGGTTTACCAACCATCCAGCTGTACAAAAGTTCAGTTGAAATAGGCACTCTTAAAAATCCTATGCCCCTGTCGGCAACGCTGGTCAATATGTTTTTAACATCATACCAGGCACCGTGGAATACATTTTCACTGCAGTTAAAACCAAACCAGTTTGCACCGGTAAGCCAAACTTCACGACCGTTCATATCGTATATTTTGTCGCCAACACAATGAAGCCAGTCATCATTATTTGTATCTACAGCAGCTGATGCAGTAAGACCATGGTTTGACAACATCATAGTTGATACCATTGCTAATGCCAAAAGCATTGATACAATTCTTTTTTTCATAAGGTTTTTCTCCTTTAATTATTAGTTTAATTAAGCAGGATTTTCTTTAATGATACAAGATCAAGGGTATCAATCTGTCCATCATTATTCAGGTCCCAGATATCCATATCAACAGAACCATTCTGATTAAGTAAATACATTTTCATTTTTGCAAAATCAAGTGCATCCACACTTCCATCCCCGTTAAGGTCACCCGGAGTTGCAGGTATAACCGTAGTATCTTTCGCCATTTTTTCAGCATGAGGCGCAAATACACTCTTTAACAACGGATCTCCATGTGTCAGGTAGAATCCCCCTGAATAAGAAGCATAAGCCCAGAATAAGTCACCGGAAGCATTTAATTTCTCAATCTGTTCATACATTGCCGTCCAATACTGCTCTTTATTGCTATGGGTGTTAAATTCTTCCATAACAAAAGGCTTTTTAACAATGTTGTGAGATTCGTCAATCCATGTTGCAACAAGTTTTGCTGCCTGCTCAGGATTCAACCCTGCCCAGCCCTCGTCCGGATAAGGATGAGCGGTGGTAAAATCAATGTAAGGAGACTGATGAATATAAACGAAAGGATTACCGGCATTGGCGCCATAACCGTATTTCGCTGCTTGACCTTCAAGCCCTGTACTAACCATATGGTTTGGATCAAGGTCCTTTATCAGCTTACCCATTTCATCTACCCATGCTCTAAGTGTAGTCCCCTGTAAATTCTCTTCCTCGCTTACATCCTGATATCTTGGTTCATTCATCAGTTCCCACGAGAAAATTGCCGGGTCATTTTTATACGGTTCATTTGTATAATGGTTTATTCTTGTTACGAAATGCTTTATATAATTCTTGTACTGTTCCTTACAGCCTGTATTTGTAAAGAATGCAGCACGGTTTGGATGGGTTACTCCCGGAAGGCCTTCCCATTCTAACCTTGTGTCAATTCCGCCGTAAGCTTCCCAGTAGTTTTCCAAGACAATGATTACTTTGATATTGTGCTTCTTTGCAGATTCCAGAATATAGTCAAATAACATGAATTGTGCTTCATTATAGACACCTTTCTGGCTTTCAAATCCATGCCAGGTCTCATGAGAAAAGCCCCATGTCCTTACAACCTTTATTCCGTCAGAAGCCATATTACTCATCATTTCATCAATTCTGGTCTTGTTCATATATTTTGTTTCAATATCCTCCGGAGTGGCATCATTTGAGCCGTCTCCGTATGTAAACAAATCGTAATTGTTACATCCTGCAAAGCGAAATGCTTTTCCGTCAAGGATAAAAGAAGTTCCGTTTGTTTTTACAATACCACTTATTGCTGTTGAAGCTGCATTGATTCTCATACCCGGGGTAAAGCATACTAACTGCAATACAATAATAAAAGCTAACATTATGAACGACTTTTTATTCATTTATATCCTCCCATCGGCAGGTACAGCATAAAACTCAAATAGCCTTGGTCAATGCTTTGCCATTCAAACCATGAATAACAAAGCATTGAGTCAGCTAATATACCTAAACATCTTTTATCCTAATAAAGCTTTCTTCAAAAGAGAAAAATCAATTGAATCAATGGAGCCGTCATCGTTCATATCCGCATTATTCTTATTAATATCTCCGCTCTGAGTGAGAATATAGTTTTTACAGAGTGCAAGGTCGATAGCATCAACAAAGGTATCATTATTTAAATCACCTTTTTTGGCAGGAGGATTAATAATTGTACCCCCAAAGAATTTAACAGCCCCCGCAAGTACACCCACAAGACCTGCATTATAGTCAAGGGCTACCTCTGTATACTGATACTGATTTGCGTCGTCAAGGAATTTATCATTCTGATCAGGTCCTCCCACCAGCGCTCCGGTTAATAAGTGTTTAGCAGGCTTTGCATTATCTCCGTTTGCATAAGTGTAACCGTTTGCTGCCCTGTGGTGAGGGTGAATACACCAGTTACTTCCAAAACCAATTAAATAGGACATTTTTGCAGGATTATCACCCAGAATATAATCTACTTGTTTTTTAGTTAAATCCAAAAGTGATTGATCATTGTTTTGCTTGCAATAAACAAGCATAACCATGGATTCTGCTGCTGCATATCTTAAAACGCCCCAGTTTGAAAGCCATTTTAATCCTCCCGGAGTAGTTGTTACCTGAGTTTTCCAGTAGTTAAAATTAAATTGTATGGCATCCTTATATATCTGCTTTCCGGTAATCTGAGCTAACCTCAAAGCAGCAGGAACATACATATCATCCCAGCACATTGTCCATTTGTCTTGCAGCTTATTTTCATTCATTGTATTTCCCAATGTTATAAACTGTTCAGCGTCAGTAATGTATGCGCTATCATTGGTTGCAGTATACAGCCATGTTGCTGCCCAAGCCAAGTCATCGCCAAAACTGGTAGCCTGATAAAAGGACTGTCCGTTACCAACACCTTGGTTCGCCTTACCCATTGCATACAATTCCTTTGCTGCAGTAAGACACTTTGTTGCATAAGCGGAGTCAATGTTCTTGTAATTGAGGTACATCAGAGTAAGTGCAGCAGAGGTCTCACTCAGAATGTCTGAAGCTGGATGACTGGAATCAGCCTTATATAATGAAGGTCTGTCACCTGTTTGCTCCTCAGGTGCACCCCAATACGTATGATCGGCATTTCCCTCTCCAACCTGATAATAGAATGTTGTTGAGTTGGGATGTGATTTAAGGAAGTAGTCTGTAAAATACTTCAGCTGTTGCAGCATTTTTGCAGTGTTTCCGGTTGCATCAAAGGAATCCTTGAATTCATACAGAGACCAACCTAAAACTGCTGCCGAATAGCCTTGAGGCAGACCAAACTTTACATGGTCTCCTGCATCATGATAGCCACCTGTCAAATCAACACCTACGTCGCTTCCATCAGTTGTGTGGCATGGGCCTCTCCAGTCAAATACATTATTTTCTCCTGCTTTGGGACCACATTTATTTGCATCATAAAAAATAATTGAGTCCTTTAATGCAGTTGAATAATCATATGTACTTGCAGCAAAGGAAGTACCTGTGCCAAAAAAAGAAGTAGTTAACATAACTCCAGAAATGATCAATGCACCTAATTTACTTAATTTTTTTTTCAAAAACTATCCCTCCCTTTAATAATATGTGAAGTACTGTCCGGCAGAAATATCTTCTACCGGACAGGTTATATTGCTGAAATAAATCTATTTCACTACGTCAGGATGCTCTGCTGCAAAATCAATAAAATTATTTCCAACGTAAGGCTTGCAGTCAAAAGCTCCATCATTCCATGACCAAAGCATATACCCGGCATAACCATTCTTGTATATGGCATCCAGTACCTGCTTGTGTGTCATTTTTAGTGAAGAACCCTGGGTGTCAGGCATCATTTCACCTATTATTACCGGTTTATCCAGTTTCAGACTTGAAGCTGGGGTTGTAACAGGGTTAAAATATGGTGTCGCCCAGTCATACCAGTGGAAATCATAAAAATCAAGACCCAATCCGTCCCATAAATCATACTGTGCGCCCAACCACTTCATATTTGCACTTCCGAAGCTCACAGGCTGTTTAGCATACTGGTGTATAAATTCACATGTAGTTTTTATGTAGTTTCTCATTGCAGAAAGTGGAAAGATTTCTCCCTTATTGTTCGGCTCGCCATTATCTTCTTTTTTTATAATCCATTCCGGCTCATTGATAATATCCCAGCCCAGTACGCCCGGATGTGTACCTAATGTTTGCAGTATGGGTTTCATGGCATTGTCAAGGAAACTTTGAAGCACCGTAGAATTATCAATAATATCGTCATGATCATAGGCATCATCTGCTCTTGCACAATCAAAACTGGTTATTGTCCAGTAAATCTTTATGCCTTTCGAATATGCATAATCACAGGTTTCCTTCATATGGTCAACCCACTTTTCAGGGAGTCCTGTACAAAGACTTCCTTCATTTGGACCTGACCATAACGGACCGTATGCTAAGTCCGGGAATACCCACCACCTCAGAGCGTGTATTCCTTTAGTAGACATTGTGTCTAAATCACTCTTTATTCTGGAGAAGTTATAATTCCAGTTATTATCTGAAAACTCATATGACCAATTGTACCACGCATAGTTTACTCCAACGGGGTACAAGGTCTTTCCGTCCATCCAGGTTATCCCTACTCCCGACGGCTGTTGCTGTCCTTCTCCAGAAAATTTTGTTATTTTTCCCAGAAGAAATTGCTTTAGTTCTGATAAATCCAATGCTTCAATTTCCCCGTTGGCATTTACATCAGCTGCTTTAAATGCCTCACCCGTTAAGGTTTTTAATCCAAGGATGTGTTGCCTCACTGCTGCCAAATCAAGGGCTGAAACAAAAGTATCATTGTCAACATCACCAAGTTTGTATGTTTTCTCAGCAGAAGCCGGCAACGGCAATACTGCAAGTAATGCCATTGCAGTTGTAAGTGCCAAGGTAACAATTTTTTTCATAATAATCCTCCTTACTTTTTAAAATATAAAGACCGCTATTATCCAATTAAAGCTTTCTTTAACAAAGCAAGGTCAATAGAATTGATTTCACCGTCATTGTTCATATCCCATACACTGAGATCTACATCCCCTGTTGGTGACAGTAGGTATTTTTTCATTATTGCATAGTCAATGGAATCAACACTTCCATCCCCGTTCAAATCTCCAAGTTTTACTCCTACATTGCCTTTTGGCGGTTCATTTCCATACACTTTTACATCCCCCCTGTAAACAGAAATATTCTGGTTTATAGCATATTCCTTGCCTATGCCTTTTCGGCTCCAGTCGTTGGTTGGGTCCCAGTGAGATTTCCAGTTTGAATCCAAGCTTTCAACCAATCCAAAGTGGAATTCCCGGTCTCCATAGAAGGCATTTCCTGTCCAGTCTATTTCAACGTAGTATATTCCATTTTCAGCATCCCATACAAAAGGCCCTTTGATTGCTGTTTCCTTTCCGTCGTTGGCTTTACCTTCGTCATACATAACCGCAACTTTTAAGTCATCTATAGTTTGGCCTGCCGCAAGCATTTCAGATATGTCAAAGAAATATCTGGCTTTTAATTTATCTACAAATTGAGGCGGTCTGCTGGTTTCATTATGAACGTTTATAGTAACCTGAGTTCTTTCTTTATTTTCCTGCTCAAGCTTTGATTCAGCATAGAAATCATCAGAAGCCGGTTCCTTTGGAGGGAAATTCTCCAATGGTTTCATACCTTCTCCGTAGTATTTGTATAATCCTGCGAGTGCACCCACAAAGCCTGCATTATAATCTATTGCAACCTCATTGGATACAAAATCCGTCGTTTCATCATTATGACTGTCAGTTGAATCAGGACCTCCTACCAATGCACCCCACAAAGTATGCCTGTGTTCAACAGGATCATTCATGCTGAGGGTCTTTGAGCCGTGGGCTGCACGGTGATGAGGATGCTTTGCAGAGATATCGGAGAATCCTACTTCATAGCTTCTCTTCATTGGGTTATCGCCAAGAATATAATCCATTTGTGACTTCGCCCATTCAGTAACATCCATCTTATCTTTATATTTTGTATATACAACCGCGCACAGCTGAGCTGCCGCATTATATCTTGCAGAGCCCCAGGTATTTACAACCTTGAAGCCTCCCGGAGTTGCGGCCATAAATGTTTGGTCTGTAGTATTCTCATGAGGGATACCTGACCAATATTCAAGGTTCCATCTAAATAAGTACCAATGCATTGGATCATTTGTTATAGGAGCCAGTTTTGCAAAAACTCCTCCCCATACTACATCCCATGAATGTACCCATATATTCTGCCAATTGTCTTGAGTAGATTTGATAATCTTGCCCATATATCCGGTATATTTACCATCAGTAATAGCAGTAATATCATTTATATATGATTTTTCTCCCGTAGCAATGTTCAGCCATACAGCAGCCCATGACAGTTCGTCCTCATCATACGCAGAACCGTAAAATCCTCCTGAATCACCCAAACCACGGTTTTTTACGGCAAACCTGTATAAAGCCTTTGCTGTATCCAAGCATTTCTCTGCATATGTTGGATCTGAATCCTTGAAATTCAAGTAATTTATTGCCAATGAAGCTGATGCTTGTCCGCATTGGTCACTGGCAGGGGTCTCAGAGGTTGCAAAGTATGCTGGCCTTGGTACATCTTCTTTTTTATTCAGTTCCGGTGGCTGCCACCATGCATGATCTACAGTTCCGTCTCCAACTTGGAAACAAAATGCAACTACCTCTCCTTTATTATCCATAAATGTGGAACGTAAGAAATAGTCATTTCCCCACTTGAGTATATCTCTCATATGATCTTCTTCGTTGATTTTTGTAAAGGAATCCTTAAATTCATAGAATCCCCATCCCAGCGTTGATAAAGCATAGCCCTGAGGCAATCCAAATTTAACATGGTCCCCTGCATCATGGAAGCCTCCATGTAAATCAAGGCTTCCGTTTCCGTCCGGGTCCAGAAAAGCCTTGTTCTTATCAATAAAAGCCTGTGACATATTAGTTCCTATATGGTCTTTCATAGGAACCAATGGAAGCTCACAATCTTCCACATGACAGTCGCCTCTCCATTCTATCTTGCCACCGGTTACTCCGGGGCCGCATTTTTCAGCATCATAAAAATACAGTGACTTTTGCAATGCTTCTGCATAGTTGAAAGGAGGTGTTGTTGAGCCTGCATAAGCACTGCTACTCAAAAACACTGACGAAACAACCGCCAATGCCGTAGCAATAGCTGTCGTTTTTTTGACGTACTTCTTTAAATCCAAAATAATACCCCCTTTTTTAATTATTATGTTACTTAAACCTATATTGGAATAATTTATTTAATTACTTCTGGCATTGCCATCACCCGGTAAATACTTTACCGGGCATCGGACAATAACTTTAGAATATTTATTTTAAAAAAATGCTATTGGGACAGAAGAGCTTTCTTGAGCAGTACTAAATCCAGAGCATCAATACTTTTATCGGAATTCATATCTGCTGCAGATATATCATAATCCAAAGAGTAACCCAGCAAATATTTTTTTAATAATGCAACATCCAATGCATCAATATTTCCGTCTTTATTAATATCACCCGGTACAACAACAGGTTCTTCGCTTCCGCCTGACGGTTCATTTCCGGCCAGTTTTATAAAACTGTTACCTTCATATATTGGAATATTCGGAGCATATTTTCTTGTACCATTTATGTATGTTGTATCCCAACTTCCATAGGACCAGTCATTTGACACATCCCATGTATTGGAAGCTGAACTTATTGTAAAATCAAGTTCAGGTCCTCCGGCACCCCAACCATAACTCGGATATATATTCTTACCCGACAAATCAAGAGTATAGTAATAAACTTTTTTATCCTTATCCCACGCATTTGGTCCCGTTACTTTAACCCATGCAGGAGCCTTTATGCTGATATCGCTTATATCATTGGCATCAAGGGTAAAGAAGTACCGGATTTTTAATTGGTCACTTGGACGAGCCGGCCACGCTGAACGATTTTCTACTGACAATGAAAATTGGGTACCACTTGTACCGCTAAAATATGTCTTTGCAAATACAGGCCATTCATCTTTAGGCAGATAGGATTTATCAGGTAACGGAAAACTACTGTCCGGTATAGGAGTTCCGCCGAATTCAGTATACATTCTTGCAAGAGCCCCGGTAAGTCCTGCATTATAGTCTATGGCTACTTCATTGCTAACGTAATCACTAATAATATCATTGAATCCATCTGTTGAATCAACACTTCCAACCAGTGCACCGTATAAAATATGACGATGTTCTGCTGGAGTATCCATCTCTTGTCCCCATGGGCTATGAGCCGTACGGTGATGAGGATGTTGAGGATAATTCTGGCCAAAGCCTACTATATAGCTTGCTTTGCGGGGATTATCACCTAATATATAATTTATTTGCTTTACTGCAAAGTCATGATAACGTGCTTTCTTTACAGTATCATTAAGTTTATCGGAATAAACAAAAGCAAATAATGCTGTTGTAGAGACATATCTAAAAGAACCCCAACTGTCCAATTTTGCATGTCCACCCGGAGTATAAGAAATTTTGGTGCCGTCGGCATTGTTTTCCGTACTACCTCCAGTCCACCAGTTTAACCATCGTTCTGCATCTTCTTTGTACAAGCTTGTTTCAGGGTCAATCTGAGACATTAGAATATAACATCCAAATGATTGGTCATCCCAACAATGTGCCCATTTATACTTATGAACCTGTTGATTTGCTTCTTTACCAATTCCATTATAATATTCTTTTGCTTTCGCAAGGTAATCAGACCCGCTTCCTGAAGACTTAGCTTCCATGGCTTTGTAAAGCCAGATTGAACCCCATACCAGTTCATCATTATAACCGCTGTGTGAGGTATAAGCAGCTGCTCCTTGAGGATCAACTTTAGCTATTACATCAGAAAAAACACCTCTGTATTTATCTCCAAATTCATATAGCTGCTTTGCATGCTCAAGCAATTTATCAGCATATGTCGGATCGGTGTTTCTGAATACCATTGATGATGCAGCCATTGCCGCAGCTGTTCCCATAGCTACTTCCGTTCCCGGATGCTGTTCATCCAGCTTTATTGCTGACCTGTCGTTTATTATATGTGTAACTTCAATGGGAACCCAGTTATTATGATCATTTGCCGTCATACCAACCTGAGCCCAAAAAACATTTGGCTCGGGATGACACTTAATAAAATAATCATTAATCCATTTTAACTGGTTTTGAAGCCATTTCATCTGACCGCTTTTTTCATATGCATCTTTATACTCTATAGCACCAAAAGCGAGTAAACTTGTTGTATAAGCACATGTAATACCAAACTTGATATTATCACCTGCGTCTACCCAACCTCCGGTAAGGTCTAAGCCTTCCTTCTGTCCGTCTGTTAATTGAGCATCTCCACGCCACAATAATCTGGTCGGTATATTTGATGTTGATAATGAGCCTGATCTCTGTGCTTCATAAAATAAAACAGATTTCTGCAAAGCCTCTCCATAGTTAAAAGCGGCTGTTGCAGAAGAACATTCATACTGAAAACTAAATTGAGTTATGGTTACTACTATGGCAACGATAAGGGCATATATACTTACTCTTTTCATTTTATCCATATTTACACACTCCACGCATAAATCAGTTATTTAACTGTTATCTCACCTTCAGTAAATACTGCATTAATCTTCTTGAGTGCAGTATCTCCAAATGCACCTGCAGTACCTCGTGAAATTATTATTGATCCCTTCTTGGCACTATCCTTTATTTTGAAAGTGATATTTGTGATAACTCCCGGCTTAGTTATAGCATCTTTTCCACTATTGCTGCTTGTATAAAGAAAGCTAACCAATCCGGTTGTATCAATAACTGTATAATCAAAGTTTGAATTGTTACTTCCAAAAATTTCACCTGGTTTTACCTCAACAACTTCAAGAGCATCTTTGTCATACTTAATATTGAAATTAAAGCTTCCAATTCCTTTTTCAGGTAATTTATTAAGCTTTACAGGAATTGTTACAGTTGAACCTGTAGCTCCGCTTACTTTTCCAATTGATATTTCTGCCTCTCCGCCAGGAGTTTTGTCCTTTGGATTGCTCTTTGTATCTTTACTGTCCTTAGCGGCTGTTGATTTAGTTGATTTTGAATCTGAACTTTTTGCTGATGAAGATGTGGACACCGAAGCAGATGGAGATGATGATGCTGTACTACTTATTGTTGAAGTTGATGTTTCTGAATCAGATTTAAAATGGTTTACTCCAAATATTACTGCAGCAGTCACACAAACAATTATCAATATTGCCAATATTACTTTTTTCATGGCTTTTCTCCTTGTTTATTCAATATATTTATTACTATAAAATGACTATAGACATTTTAATTAAAGGAAATAACATATCCGTTCAAAGACTTGAAACTTATAATAGGATAGGAACAATAGGAATGCATAAAGCATTCCTATTGTTCCATATATTACTTCAAAATTATAGTTCTATCTTTCCTAACAAGAATCCTTTTAGTCTAGCTAAGTCAACTGAATCAATGGCGCCATCTTTGTTTATATCAGAATTTGCTAAATCTATATGAGAAAAGTCCTGTGTTAACAGAGCTCTCTTCAATGCAGCATAGTCCAATGAATCTCTTTCACCGTCAGCATTAATATCACCTAAAAGAATTTTAGGAATATCTGTATCACCAATCTTTGGTCCTACTTCAGAAAGGTAAGAAGACATCCATACAAGAGGAGCATTCCAGTTGATGGTTATTTCGTTTGTTGACCAAGATTCAATATTATCCATATAGCACTTTTCAGCGGGTCTTTCACCTGGCTGCCAACCGGAACCCTTAACCCATGGATCCTGTAAACCGGAATTTGGTCCGCCTGACAAACATCCTGGAGGTGGTTTCGGGAATGTGTTGTCTGCCTGATATGCCCAGAAACGGTGATGAGGATTATCAAGGGGGTTATCACCATAACCTGTTATAAAGCTCTGAACATTTGGGTTACGTCCGAGGAGGTAATCCATTGCTGTTATAGCACCATTGATATATTTGCTATTCTTTGTGCCATTAACATTACTATATTCATAAGCATATGACATAACTATTGCTTCATTAATTACAAAGGAGTTTGATCCCCATTGGAAACCTGTAACAGTAGATGCATCAAAAGGAGATGAAATTACTTTCTCTTCTAGTGGTACACCATAACCCTGAGCTTTTTCTATTGCTATAAACTTGTCAGCTGCTGCTTGAATATTAGCTTTAGCTTTAGCAAGATCAGCTGCTGGAAGTTTTGTAGGAACAAGTGCAAGTGTTAATGTTCCCATACCTGCTGTACAACCCCAGTCAAAAGCTCCTGTAATACCATTGTTCTCGCCGCCTGTTAATTCTGTAGGCATTTCGAGATAATGCTTAGAACTCTTTATGTAGTCTAAATACTTGTCACTGCCTGTAGTAGCATATAATTCACATGCTGCCCAGTAGAAATCATCCAGAACATAGTTATCTCCGTATGCTCCACCGCCGGCACCCTGTTCCATTGTTGCATATATTGCAGGATGTGCTACAGCAGCATCCCATGCAGTTTCTGCTGCAGTTAAACACTTAGTTGCAAAAGCGGCATCGTACTGTTTCCAGAGACGTGAACCTTGTGCAGCCATAGCAGCAAGATTTAATGTAGCTGCTGTACTTGGAGGCTGTAACCAACGATCCATTTTATCCTGGTCAGGACGTACAGCAAGAGCTGTCCAACGTTCGTCATGAGCTTTGTGGTGAGCCATACCTGCTAATTCATTTCCTGCCGGAACCTGCATGTTCAATAATGTTTTTAAATTATAACGAGCTTCATCCAGTATGTCAGGATAGCCATTTCCGCTTTCAGGAATATTCAATGTACCGTCTGCAAACGGAGCAACTGAAGTATCTCCTCCCAAATGAAGAGCACGTTCATATGCATTCATTACAGTCCATGTTGCAATACCACCGTTAACAACATACTTTCCGTGGTCACCGGCATCGTACCAACCGCCTGTAACGTCAAGTTTGTAATTAGCCTTGTAATCCTTTGTTGGATCTGGAGCAAGTATATCTGTTGTATGTCCTGCAGGACGAGCCCATTGTGATTGATCACAGTATGGCATTTCTATTGGAATAGCACTTCTGTTGTGATAGAAATACTTCATTGAATCGTATTTCATTTTTGTATAAATATCATTTCCAATGTTGAACTTCATACTCTCATTGTCTCCGGTTTTTGTTACAGGAACATCTGTTACTATCTTATAACCGGTACCAGCTGTTTTGTAACTTGAGAAATCAATGATATGAACATTGTCACCTGATGCATGGTCAGCGCCTTTAACGGTTGATTTTCCGCTTAAAACTGCTGTTCCTGCACTATTAACCAACTGCCAGTTAATTGGAGTTGTTGAAGTTGTAGCTACTGTTGCTATCTTATCAGAATTAGGATAGAATCCTTCCTGATTTAAACGTACAACATTAGTAGGTTCAATTGGATCTGGTTCATATCCAGGAAATTGAGGATCCTGAATATAAATGTCATCAAAAGTATAAGTTATCGGTTGAAAACTTGATGGATTCTGTGCTTCTGATGTAGTTTTATCTGGAGCAAGGTGGAAAGCAAATTCAACGTTCTTCTTGTCTCCCTTTTTCTGTGTAAATGTCTGTGTTACAGTTTTAGGAGTATTAGCCTGTAACTCAAGGAATTGCCATTGATCATTCATGTTCCAGTATTCATCATATGGATCGCCCTGATCACCTATTTTAGGGTAGATTTTGCAGGCTCTACTGGCAGTAACTGTAAACTTTACAGTATATGTATGCCCGTTTACTAATGAGAGCCCTCTGTGACGGAACTGTATATCCCATCTTTCACCTTTTCCTGCATCGCCAATCTTTTGAGCAGTTATTTTGTACTTACCGTCAGATGTAATTTCAAAACTAGCCTTTGCAGGGTATGATTCAACCACATGCCATGGAAGACCTACTCTGTTGTCAAAGGTGTGGTTTCGAATTAAGTCTCCTGCTCCAACAAGGGCAAATGCTTGTCCTATTGAAGAAGATAGAACCAGCACGATTGCCACAAGCATCGCAACTTTCTTCACTAACCTTTTTTTCATATTTACCTCCTAGTAAAAATTTTTTTATTTTTTAAGCTTACATTTCATAAGTAATGCAAGCATTAAAAACTTCTTATACTTACAAAAGCTTCTTCTTAACCCTGAGGCAATTTAGTAATTGTCCCCAACAAGAATTTTTTCAAAGTGGCAAGATCTATGGCGTCAATAGTTCCGTCCTTATATGTATCTGCCGCTTTAACATCTATACTTGAACTGCCGCCAAGTAAATATAGCTTTATAGCAGCTAAGTCCAATGCATCTACACTCTTGTCGCTGTTTACATCACCGTACAAGATTTCAGGATCAGGATCTACCGAGCCGCCGTCAGGTTCATTACCGAATACTTTTACTCCATTATCATAAACAGGAATATTTTTAACCGTGTCTACAGTACTGGTGGTTGGTAATCCATCATATGAGAAGTCATTCTTAGGATTCCAATAGGTTGTTGCCTGTGGTGCTGAAATTCTAAACTGAACTTCTCTTCTGCAGGCTGACTGACCTCCCGGATAAATTTTTTCACCTGTCAAATCAACATTTACATAGTAAATATTCTTTGAAACATCCCATGGCAATACGCCGGAAACCTTTGTATTCTTACCTTCAGCATAGTTTGAGCTGGTTGTGAGACTTAACGGATCAATTCCTGCTGCTACGATTTCAGACAAGTCCATAAAGTACTTAAATGAAAGCTTGTCTGTTATTCTTGCAGGCCATCCGGTCTGGTTGTACACAACAGCTTTGATTTCAGTATAGTTAGGACCTGTTGAATTCAAACCTGCTTTTATAATAACTTCATCGTTGGTTATTTTTTCAATAGCCTTGAAGTTTGGAATAGGATCTCCTCCAAAGCTCTTATACATTTTTGCAAGTGCGCCTGTAAATCCGGCATTATAGTCGCAAGCTATTTCATTATTGACAAAATTGTTTATTTCGTCAGTATAACCGTCTGCATTATCCGGTCCTCCTACCAATGCACCATAAATTGTATGCCTATGGTATGTTGGGGAAGTCATTTGATCTGTCCATGAACTGTGAGCAGTTCTGTGATGAGGATGTTGAGGAGGATTTACTCCAAATCCTACTACAAAACTTCTTCCTGTACTTCCAAGGGCATAATCAATCTGACTCTTCAGGAAATCCTTATATACAGATACTTTTGCTGGTGTACAACCTTCCCAATCAGCATAAACACCTGCTAAAAATGCCTGAGTTGTTGCATGCCTTAATGAACCCCATTGGAATAACCATGCTAAACCTTTTGGTGTATAAGAAACGCGCATACCGTTAACACCGGTTGTCCAGAAGTCGAGATTCATTTCTATACTGTCCTTATATAACTGTTTGTTAGTAAGCTTTGCAAGTAGAAGTTCAGCACCGTAATGTACGTCATCCCAACACTGTCCCCATTTGTAGGCTATAATATCTGTCTGTTGCTCTTTACCCCAATTCGGTACATAGGATTCTGCTTTATCAAGATAAGTACTGTCATTTGTAGCAAGATATAACCATACTGCAGCCCATGAAAGGTCGTCATAAAATCCACCTGAGCTGTAGAAGCCTGAAGCAGCTGTATAACCCGCATCACTCTTGGCTTTGTCAGCCATTGCGAATAAGTTCTTAGCATGACTTATGCACTTTGATGCATAAGTAGGATCACTGTCTTTAAAAACTACTGCTGCTGATGCAAGAGAAGCTGCAGTGGAAGCACATACTGCTGAACCCGGATGGGAAGCATCAACTTTAAAAGATGGTCTTTCCATCTGCATTACTTCAGCCGGGCCCCACCATGTGTGGTCCTTGCCTCCGTCACCTACCTGATAGTAATATACATCAGCTGTGGGATTACATTTTATAAAGTAATCATTAGCCCACTTTATTCCATCCATTATATATTTAGTCTGACCGCTTTTATCATAGGCATCTTTATCTTCATATAAAGACCATGCAAGCATTGCAGAGGTATATGACATTGGCAGGTTAAACTTTACATGATCACCTGCATCGTACCATCCTCCTGTAAGATCAACTCCTACGTCAGAACCGTCTTTCATACCGGAATCATCTCTCCAGTTGTCACGCTTATCAGCCGGAAGATCACCTGAACGTTGAAATTCGTAAAACATAATTGATTTCTGCAGTGCTTCTCCATAATTATATGTTCCTGCAGCATATGTATTTGCTTGAGGTATAAACGAAACCAAAGAAGACAAAACTGAAATCGATAATGCAACGCCAATAGCTTTTGCCCATTTTCTTTTAGTCTTAAGCAATTTGCAATCACTCCCTAAAATTAAATTTGACATATTTCCTTTAAATAGTTAATTCTATTTAAGCAGTTTAACTTTTAGCTGAGCTAAATCAATGGAATCAATATTTCCGTCACTGTTCATATCAGCATTTGTTAAATTAATATTAGAATTTGTTTGAGTTAAAATGGCTTTCTTTAGGGCAGCAATATCAAGTGAATCAATAACACCATCATTATTGACATCGCCTTTTAAGCCCTGTTGTGGCTGAGAATTGTAATTGTATAGATTGGGGAAGTTACCCGTAGTATACAAAAGATTCAGCATTCTTAAGGTATTCCCAAAATATATGTAGTTACCTGAATCTTTTACTTTAACACACTCATTATAGATGTTCTTCGCATATGTAGTGTCGGTACCAGTCATTGCAGCTGCAGCACCACAGCTCACAAAAGTAGCTGTATGATTTGAACTTATCTGACTTCCCGATATGGTGTAGCCATCTTTTATATTAGCATAACCAATATTCTTAAAGAAGTTTGATATAGCATCACAATTTGTCTTCGCTTTTGCAGTTCCGTACCAACTGTAATCAATAGCTGTTCTCCACTGATAACGAATTGCATCATAATAGAAATCAAAACCTTGTCCAGAAACCGGAGTACCATTTGCCGTACACCAATCAGGAACGAGTCCGGTATTATTGTTTCTTGCTTTATCGGCAACTTCATAGCATTTGTTTGCTACATTAATCCATCCTGAATTACCTGTAAAATCAGCAAAGATTCTATACCACGCAGGAGCAAAATATGATGGATTAGTAACATCCGAACCGCCCCACAAATCCCCTGACTTTATTACATACGTACCCGGCTCTACCATTTTATTGTATATGTTACTTACATAAGTTCTGGCTTCAGATTGGTAATTAAATCCTCCGCTTGTTCCCCACTTTTTGTAAGCAAATACAAGGGATACCGCAATGTCCTCATCCGCATCTGTAGCAGCACCTACACCGTCTTTTCCCATTATATTTCCGTTAGAATCAATACGCCAGGACATAAGTCCATTTGTATTTAAAAACAATTTAACATAGTGATATAAGTCATCAAATAATTGTTGTTCTCCAAAGTAAACCGCAAGCAACATACCATAACCAAGGCTTTCCGAAACCGTATCATAGTTTGTAGATGCGTCTCTTTGAACCCTGCGGTAACCTTTAGCTCCGTTTGAAGTAATATGTGCACTTTTCCACTGTTCCCATTCACTGCGAAGTAAGTTATCAGCATTTGACTGGCTATCAGCCAAGGAACTGTAGGCTCCGTACGGATATTTTGCGTCATATGGGAAAGGAATTTGATCAGCTGCACTTGAAACGATAGCAGCGGATATTATTGAAATACTGAATATAGCAGCCATCAAAAGTGATTTAATTCTTTTTAAACTTGTACTTTTGATCATGTTCTTATATTAATCCTTTTATCGTATTTTCTTTGTAACTCATAAGCCCGGACAGTACAAGAATGAAATAGTTAATCACATCAAATACCGTCCGGACTTTAAGGTTACATATGCGTTATAGCATTAATTAAGTACTATTGATTAGCCAATATTGCCTTCTTTAATTGAGCATAATCGATAGAATTTATGTCACCATCTGAATTCATATCTGCATTATCAACAACTATTAAAGCACTGTCGCCGGTTAACAGATATTTTTTAAGCGTTGCAAGGTCGATAGAATCTATGGTACCATCACCGTTTACATCACCCTTAGTAACAGTTACTCCATCTGGGAAGAGTATTGCATAAGTACCATTTGCAACTGCAAATTCACTTTGTGCCCAGAAACGGTGTAATCTCTGTGTAGGAACCTGTCCTGCCTGTAATGCAGCAACCATTGTCTGCCATTCAGGATCCTGCTTGTACTTAGAACGAATGTCTATAAACTTAATACCAGGCTTAATTACATCGCCGTTAGGCATTGTTCCTGTCCAACCAGCTGGTACAAAAACTTCCTGGTCAAGGAATCTGTGGTAATCGCTACGTTGTTCTAAAGATGAAACACCCTTTGAATCGCTGTAGTTATTCCAAATTGCATCAAGGAGCTTCTTAGCATTATCTTGAGAAGTTTTATCCCCTGATTTAGCAGCATAGTAAGTCAATGTATTTGCAAGTGAAGAAGCACAACCAAGGTCAGTATTATAGTTTATAACCTTAACATGCAGGTTTGAATTTCCGGTATATCCTTGTGTTGGATCCCAAGTATCCGGCTGTCCATCCCAATCAAGTGTGCCAGGAATCTGGAATGTTCCGTCAGCACTAAACTTAATCTCGCTGTTAATCCACTTAGCCCATTTATCTAAGAGTTTCTTTGCTCTAGCGTCGCCAGTCTTATAGTACAATTCAGCTATACGCTGCATTGACCATACCTGCATACCAAACCAAGTGTTACTGCCTGGATCAGCATATACAGGGTTTTCTACATAGCCCATTCCGTAGAATGTTGAAGTACCTGCAGGAAGTGATTCATAACGACCATTCCATGAGTTTGTAGCACCACCGGCAATAGCACCTTCTGATGACTGCAACCATTGATAGAATTCAAGCTGTCTGTCCAAGCTCTTAGCCCAGTCAGTTGCACCATTTGTTGACTTAGGCTTAAAGTCAGCATCTGTTGAAAGTACCCAAGCTGCAAATGGATTCTGATAACCGAAATGGTTATGACTGCTACCGATTATCCAAGACCAGTTGGCTTCAACTCCACCACCCCATGCATAGTACCATGAAAGCAGATAAGTTGCTGCATCATATCCTGTACCAGCCTGAGTAGGTTGTCCGATTTTTCTGAAATATTTATCAAAGAATGAATATCTCAGGTAATCACCCATCTTAGTTGCCTTACCTACATCTGTACTTATGCTCTTACCTTGTTCTTTTGCCCACTGGTTAGCCCAGTAAGTTGCCTGAACTGCACGAGCATCAGCATCTGGAGCATTAGTATACTTAAATTGTTTTGAATATGAATTATCCCCTGTAAATAAATCAAGGAATCCGTTCTTTCCACCAAATTTCATTGCATCCCAGCATGGTTGAGGAATAGTTTCCCAAGTTGACTCCTGCTCACCTCTTTGGAACGTATTGATGTAAGATGGCTTTGATGTTCCATCTCCTCTTTGTCCAAATCCGTACCAGTTATCAACGTCAAGTATCCAGTGCATTCCATACAGCATGCTAGTTCCGTATGCTGATGTCAATTGTGAGTTAATTGGATCTTTACCAACAGGTTGGCTGGAATCCAATCTAGCCGGATATTTGCTTGGGTCCTGATATTCAGGAGCATATGTAGCAGGCTTGTTAGGATCATACTTACTCATACTTGCATTAGGCTGATCCTGTTCTGTTGGAATCAAATACTTTTCAGCAGTTGTCCAAGACTTATTAAAGCCTGTAAAATCTCCTGAAAATTTTCCGTGCATTGCTTCTAACCACATATAGTAGGACATAGCTTCACTTGTTGTAACATGTCCATAGTCAGGAGCCTCAACCATTAATGTTTCTACTGAGTGGTAAGGAATTCCCTGCTCACTGAAATATCCGTTTGAAGTATCTTTAATCTTGCTGTACATTGATTCAAAACGATCTTGATACACCTTGTTTACCGGATTTGTTGCTGCATTAATGCTTGTTGTTGTCATTATAGATAATGACATTGCAGCAGCAACTGCAACTGCTCCTACTCGTTTAAAATTCTTATTCATTTTACACCTTCCTTATTATTTGAATTTTATGGCAGTTGTACTGCCATAAGTTTTTTAAAGCTCCATACTTTATGGCTTTTCAGCCATAAAGTATGGAAAATTTAAATTCAATAACTAATTAAGTTTTGCACTTCCGTCTGTATATGTGATATCGGAGATTTTTGCCATGTCACCATTACCGAATGCTCCACCTGCTTTAAAAGCGATAGGAGTTGTTGTGCTTAAAGTACCTAAAACTTTAAAAGTAAGATTTACAATTGTACCATCTGCAATGATAGGTTCATCAGTTAAAGTGTTATCAATGAAAAGAACACTAATTGTACCTTTAGTAGCATTGATGGTACCATTGAAGTTCATAACTGCATTGACTACTATATCACCAGCTTTAGCTGATACTGCCTGCAATAAAGTAGGGTCATATGTAATATAGAAATTACATGTTCCTATATTACCTGATTTAGCAACATTGCTCAAAGTTACAGGTACTGTTATAGTATCACCAGCTTTTCCTTCTACAGAAGAAATCTTTACTCCAAGTCCTTTAACAACAGGAGTAGTGTCAGTGATTGTTAAAGTCAGAACTGGGTTATTTGTAACACCAAAATCAAATGTGAGTGTCTTTGAACCAACTGCAAGAGTGCTCAAATAGCTCTTTGAAATTGTTACAACATTACCTGATACTGTATAATCAGTACCTGATGTCAAACCTGTGATTTCTTTGAAGGTATTTCCGTTTGGTGTAAGAGTTACAGTTACATTTGCAGGAACATACTTATCAAAAGATGCAGTTGCAGGAGTAATTGTTGGGTCTACAACAACAGGAGTATTGTCAGCGATTGTTAAAGTTAAAACTGGATTATTTGTAACACCAAAATCAAATGTGAGTATCTTTGAACCAACTGCAAGAGTGCTCAAATAGCTCTTTGAAATTGTTACAACATTACCTGATACTGTATAATCAGTACCTGATGTCAAACCTGTGATACCTTTGAAGGTATTTCCATTTGGTGTAAGAGTTACAGCTACATCTGCAGGAGCATACTTATCGAAAGATGCAGTTGCAGGAGTGATTGTTGGGTCTTCTGGAGTAACATCTCCAACATCAATAGTTACACTACCGTTAGTCTTAGTAACTGTACCTATTTTTCCCATATTACCGTCACCGAAAGCTCCGCCATCTTTAAATGCTACCGGTGTAGTAGTTTTTGCTGATACACTCTTTAATTTGAATGTGATGTTTGCAAAAACACCATCTGCAGTTATCGATTCATCTGTAAGTGTGTCATCCACGAACAGGAAGCTGATTTTGCCATTTTTTGCATTGCTTGAGAAGTTTACTTTAGCATTCGTAACTATCGGACCTGCAGCTACTGATACTACATCTAATAATGAAGCATCATATCCAAGATAGAAATCACATGTTCCTACATTACCTGCACTTGCTACATCAGCAAAAGTTACAGGAACGGTTACTGTATCTCCAACTTTACCTGAAGCTGTTCCTACTGTAACTTTAAGTCCCTTAGTAGGTTGAGGAGTAGTATCAACAATTGTTAATACTAAAGTAGGATTATTTGTAACACCAAAATCAAATGTGAGAGTCTTTGAGCCAACTGCAAGAGTGCTCAAGTAGCTCTTTGAAATTGTTACAACATTACCTGATACTGTATAATCTGTACCTGATGTCAAATCTGTGATACCTTTGAAGGTATTTCCGTTTGGTGTAAGAGTTACAGCTATATCTGCAGGAGCATACTTATCGAAAGATGCAGTTGCAGGAGTGATTGTTGGGTCTACTGGAGTATCTCCAACATTTATAGTTACGCTACCGTTAGTCTTAGTAACTGTACCTATTTTTGCCATATTACCGTCACCGAAAGCTCCGCCGTCTTTAAATGCTACCGGTGTAGTAGTTTTTGCTGATACACTATTTAATTTGAATGTGATGTTTGCAAAAACACCATCTGCAGTTATCGATTCATCTGTAAGTGTGTCATCCACGAACAAGAAGCTGATTTTGCCATTTTTTGCACTGCTTGAGAAGTTTACTTTAGCATTCGTAACTATCGGACCTGCAGCTACTGATACTACCTCTAACAATGAAGCATCATATCCAAGATAGAAGTCACATGTTCCTACATTACCTGCACTTGCTACATCAGCAAAGGTAACAGGAACTGTTACTGTATCTCCTGCTTTACCTTCAGCTGTTCCTACTGTAACTTTAAGTTCCTTAGTAGGTTGGTCGCCTGGGATTATTGTTACACTACCGTCAGTCTTAGTAACTGTACCTATTTTTGCCATATTACCGTCACCGAAAGCTCCGCCGTCTTTAAATGCTACCGGTGTAATAGTTTTTGTTGATACACTCTTTAATTTGAATGTGATGTTTGCAAAAACACCATCTGCAGTTATCGATTCATCTGTGAGTGTGTCATCCACGAACAAGAAGCTGATTTTGCCATTTTTTGCACTGCTTGAGAAGTTTACTTTAGCATTCGTAACTATCGGACCTGCATCTACTGATACTACCTCTAACAGTGAAGCATCATATCCAAGATAGAAATCACATGTTCCTACATTGCCTGCGCTTGCTACATCAGCAAAGGTAACAGGAACTGTTACAGTATCACCAGGAGCACCAGAAGCTGTTCCTACTGTAACTTTAAGTTCCTTAGTAGGTTGGTCGCCTGGGATTATTGTTACACTACCGTCAGTCTTAGTAACTGTACCTATTTTTGCCATATTACCGTCACCGAAAGCTCCGCCGTCTTTAAATGCTACCGGTGTAGTAGTTTTTGTTGATACACTCTTTAATTTAAATTTGATGTTTGCAAAAACACCATCTGCAGTTATCGCTTCATCTGTAAGTGTGTCATCCACGAACAGGAAGCTGATTTTACCATTTTTTGCACTGCTTGAGAAGTTGACATCTGCATTTTTAACTATTGGACCTGCAGTTATTGATACTACTTCTAACAATGAAGCATCATATCCAAGATAGAAATCACATGTTCCTACATTGCCTGCGCTTGCTACATCAGCAAAGGTAACAGGAACTGTTACAGTATCGCCAGGAGCACCAGAAGCTGTTCCTACTGTAACTTTAAGTTCCTTAGTAGGTTGGTCGCCTGGAATTATTGTTACACTACCGTTAGTCTTAGTAACTGAAGATATTTTTGCCATAGTTCCGTCACCAAAAGCTCCACCGTCTTTAAATGCTACCGGTGTAGTCGTTTTTGTTGACACACTCTTTAATTTGAATATAATGTTTGCAAAAACACCATCTGCAGTTATCGATTCATCTGTAAGCGTGTCATCCACGAACAGGAAGCTGATTTTACCATCTTTTGCATTGCTTGAGAAGTTTACTTTAGCATTCGTAACTATCGGACCTGCAGTTATTGATACTACCTCTAACAATGAAGTATCATATCCAAGATAGAAATCACATGTTCCAACGTTTTTCATTTTTGCTACATCAGCAAATGTAACAGGAACTGTTACTGTGTCACCAGGTGCGCCAGAAGCTGTTCCTACTGTAACTTTAAGAGAATCTCCGCTTCCGCCCTTGCCAACATTAACAGTCAACTTAGGATTGTTACTGCCCAAACCAAAATCGAAAGTAAGAGTTTTTGTACTATTTGCTGGAAGTGTATTCAAGTAACTAGCCAATATTGTTACTTCATTTGTTCCTTTAGTATATTGACTGCTTGTTAATTCACTAATTCCATTGAAAGTATTACCGTTAGGAGTAATAGCTATCTTAGTATCTGCAAATGCTCCTGCATCTGCTGAAATAGAAGTAGGATTGATTGTAGGTAATTTTTGATCACCGCCGTCTGGTATTGAACCAAAAGCAAGGGTTCCTCCTACGAAAGCAGCAATTTTCTGCCAATCCATGTATGAACCGGCTGAAGTATATGACCAGTCATTTGATTGATCAAAGTTGCTCCAGTCGTTTCTGGCAAATCTTGTTTGAATCTCTATGGATCCGCCATTAGGAAGACTTCCTGCACCACTGCTCAATGAAACTTCAAGATAGTGGTCTGCGTTTGTAACAGCAGGGCTTTGAGTTTTAAATTCTCCAGATACCTTTGAAGTAGCATCTATGTAACTGCTGCCACTCATATAACCTGCATGGTCACACCAGAATGTCAATGGCTTGTCAGCATCCTGAGTGTAGTAATATCTAAGTTTCAAATCTGCCAAGTTGATTGGTGAACCACTTGTATTTGTAACTTTAAATCTAGCGTATATGGAATTTGATGATGTCGATGAAGCGCCATTATTAAATTGAACTGACACGGCACCATTTCCTGCTGCAAAAGCTGTAAGTTGAGCTCCTAATAATGTCACCAACATTGTTAGTGCTAACAAAAATGCTAAAGACTTTTTACGCATTTGTAAACCTCCTATTTTTTATTTTACATGAAAACCATTTGGCCTTCTGACTATGGGTTTTATCACCAATATTCAGCCTCTTATCAGTTTAAGGCAGTTATTAATAAAAGGTACTTTTATTAAAGATACTTTTAAACAGCCTTACTTAAAAATGTTACATTTTTAAGCATACTGATATAACTGAATAAATATTTCACCTCCTTAATCTTTATTGGCTAAGTGGTTTTTCATAATTTAAATTAATTCAGAAATGCTTCAACTGTTCATAAAATTCTCAAAGATAACCGCATAATCTCAGTTAACTGTTACGATTACCCTGATACTTTTTATAATCACTTTTTATTAGATTTTTATATAACGATGACTTTTTCTGAAAAGAAGGTACTATTCTGTCATAATGCTTACAGCTAAAGTAGCCAAATGTTTTATAGACGTAAATTTAAATAAGATATAATGATTGTTAGAAAGAATATAACTTAGAGAGTTAATACTTATAAAAGCGAATCTTACAGATATTTGAAATGAATATGTTTAAGCCGTTTACCATAGGTGCTTACCATTATCAAATTTTATCCTTTTTTGTTTTAACAAATTAATAATTCATTACCCCTTTAAACGCTTTTTTCATATTTTTTGTATAGTCGTAAATGCCTCAAATTCATATTACCATTTATGTAATTAAATGACAAGTACTTTTTTAACATTTTTTCAACAGGATTTTTGGTAATATTTTATAAATTTCGCCCTTCTATTTTTTTATTTTTTGTGCTTTTTTTCTACATGCCATAAGGTAAATTTTCACTATATTACGTTAATTATTTACCTCTTTTGTAATATTCTAGATATTAAATTACCATAAATTATAATAATATGCAATATGATAACTAACATTTATATCTAGAAATCTGTAATAAGTTAAATAAATAAGCAATAATTAACAATAATTAAAGAATATTTTGTCGTTTTTAATAAGTTTTGCTTGTAATTACTTCTTTACATGATATCAACATAATTAATTTATTATCTTTTTTGACTTTAAAATACCATAAATAATTATTAATACCCCAAACAAAGTTATACTTCCTACCAGTCCTGATATCTGTCCCGGGTATAATGGCGATGTGGCAAATACAATTAATATAAATGCTACAGCTATAAAATTTATAAATGGCCATCCGGGAACTTTATATTTAAGTCTGTCAGGTTTTTCTTTTATAGTCTTCCTTCTATAGAAAAAGTGAGTAATGGAAATTGTAAGCCAGTTAACCAGTGCAGTAAATCCACTGGCTGTTGCCAGAATTTCAAATACCTTTGATGGCACTATATACGAAATAATAGCAGTTAAAAGCAGAACAACACTGCTTAGTCCAAGTGCATAAACAGGAACACCGTTTTTATTTTTGACTAAAAATTTCTTTGGAGCCTGTTTACCCATACTAAGTGAATTAAGCATCCTTGAAGCACTGTACATTGATGAGTTAAGTCCGGATAGTGCGGCAGTCAATACAATGAAGTTTAAAATATCACCGCCAAAAGGTATCCCTGCCCTTTTTAAAATTTCAACAAAAGGACTTTCTGAAGTTGAGAATGCCTTCCATGGCATCAAATATATAATAAAAAATATTGAAAGGGTGTAAAGAACTATAACCGTAATAGTTATTGTATAAATTGCAGGAGGTGCATCCTTTTCAGGATTTTCTGACTCGGCAATTGCAATGCCAATGATACCAGTACCTGTTAAGGAAAACATAACCATAATCATAGATGCAAAAATGCCTCTGAATCCATTAGGCATAAAGCTGTTGGCTGATTGAAACACAGGAAGCAGCTTAATTCCTCCAAAAGAGGTTATACCTACTATAGTAGTAAGCGCAAATACTATAAAGACAACAAGAGATAAAACTTTAACCGAAGCAAGAAAACTCTCAATTATACTCAAGCCTCTGGCATCCTTTAGATTTATTACCGTCATTACCAGTGCATAAATAACACAGAACACCCCTAGTGGAATACCGGGAAACCACAATCCTGTAAAAATTGCCGCAGCAGCAACTTCACTGGCCATTCCAAGAACACCGCTGAACCAAAACATCCAACCATTTACAAACCCTATCCATGGACCAAAAATTTCTGACGCATGTACTCTGAAAGACCCCGGTGCGGGATTAATAATAGTCATTTCAGTTATAAACATTACTTCCATCACCATAATAATCCCGCCAAAAATATAAGCAAGGATTGCCCCAGGTCCGGCTATTGAAATTACTGTTCCGCTTCCTAGAAATATGCCTGAACCTATTATATTTCCAAGTGCCATTATAATAAGATGGTTTCTGCTGAACCCTTTTTTTATAGATTTACTGCTCAATTAAATTCTCCCTGTTTAATATATTTATCCCATCTAAAGAATAGGATAACCAGCAATAAACCGATTATCCTATTCAAGGTTATCATATATCAAGTTTTCTCTTTAAATGTTGTGCAGCATGTCTCATCACTTATACTGGCTTTGGCTCCATCCATTGAGTTAACCTCAAGCGCATTGGCATAACACATTTGACCTTCATTGTAGGCACAGTTTATGACTCCACACTTAACTTTCATACAAGGTGCATCCATTCACAATCACCTCCCAGTATTATTTTTCTGTAATGCTGTACTAAGAGGTATTATTCTCACATAATAAATAATTAAACTAAGGAAATTTTAACATTATAAAAATTACTCGTTATCTGTACTTACACTTTTTTTGGACTTTTTAACTTTGTAGAATATAAACCCTACTATAATCACACAAGCTAATACTATTACAGAAACAATATTAAAGTATGATAAAAATTTGTTTACTCTGGTAAGATTATTGCCTATAAGACGTCCTATAATCATATATATAATCTGCTGTAATAGTATTGAGATAACTATATATGAAAAATAAACTCTCTTTTTAACTCTGAAAACACCTGAGAATAAAACCATTATGGTGCTTGTCCCTGGAATAAACTTACTCAGTATCAACCCATATTTACCATATTTATGAAATACTTTTTCCGAACGTTTTATGTGCTTTTCGTCAATATATTTTAACACTATCTTATATCTTAAAACTTCATTACCCTTTCTATATCCGAACCAATAAACAAGAGTAGAACCCACAAGACTACCCAGTATTGAAATAATTAATACCGGTACTAAATGGAATTGTCCTCCCAATGTTGTAAGATAACCTTCAAAGACAATGATAACATCTGAAGGAAACGGCGGAAATATCAATTGAAGTATTCCGTTCAAAAAGAAAAATAGATATGTAACAATAACATTTCTGTCTATTACATGATGTATCAAATTAAATATAAAATTTTGCATTATTTTTAGGAGCCTCCTTGGTAAACATATATCTATTATACCCAACTACTCATAGATTGTCTGAAAATTTAAAAAGCCCATTGCACATGACTTGTGAATGAGCTTTTGCAATTTGTATATTTCATATTATTTTTAGTAATTAGTCTTTCCCTGCGTAACCCTCTACATAATCGTATATCTTTTTTGACAATGTTGCTTCATTCTTGCAAGCTGTTCCAAAATCCACATTATCTGTCATAATCGAAAGTACATATGGATGGGACGCAAATACTATACCCACGTCATTGGCAGTTTTTACCTGATTTCCAATTTTATGAGCAACTTTGACCCCTGTAAGCTGTGCATCAATCCTGTCATGCCAATCTGTATTTTCAAGGTTATTTATAAGCTCTCCATAAACAGCTTCATTTTTCAGATAGTGTTTGTACAAATCCTGTGCTACCAATGCCATATCGTATGGGCATGAACGATGGTGATTATCATAATAGACCTTTCCGCCAAGATCAACCAGATACTGACGGACATTTTGAATATCCAGTAGCCTGATTATCATATTGACACCGCAGTTATCGCTTTTTGTTACTGCCAGCTTTGATGTTTCACGAACCGTATACTGGGTTCCGAAAGCAGATTTCTGAATTATCCCTGTACCGGGTTCAACATCTTCCTTCTGATAAGTAAGCATATCGTCCAATTTAACTTTACCGGACTCAATATTTTTATATAAAAGAACATTGATAGGAAGCTTTGAGGTACTTGCTGCTATATATCTGTCGGTGTCTCTAACATTGACCATCTCCCCGGTAGCCAAATCAATAAACGTAACTCCATACTTTCCTGATAGCCCTGCGGTGTAGTCAGTTATTATTTTCTTTAGTCCATCCATCTTACCGCTTTTTTTAACAGAACCGATATTAGGAAGAAAGCCGTGATCCGTTGTCTTGACTCCGTTTAATGTGATGTCTGAACCTGATGTTGTTGCTGCAGTAGAATCTGATGACGTTGGTGTTGTCGTGGATATACTTGACTGTGCAGTTGCAGAGTTTGATGAACTTGTGGGAGCAGTATCCGCTGTTTTCCCTTTATTCATAAAAAGGTATGCTGCCATAACTATAGCTATTATTCCTAACACACCTATTGTAGTAATAAGTGCACGTCTTTTTTTATATTTTTTTTCATTTTTAAAATAGTAAGAACTCATTTTATCCTCCGTGTAAAATTACATTTGCCTCTATTATTATAGTAGAATTAATGTAATCTGTAAAATATATATGTTATTTACTATTTTCAAACAATAATCTGCAGTTATCGGCCCTATATTTTGATATTATATATTCAACGGGCTGACCGCTTTTTGAAAACAGTGTATTCTGAAGCTTAATAAGTGGCTGACCCGGCTGAACTCTCAAAAGCGGAGAATCATTCTGGTCTGCAAACACTATTTCAAGTATACTCCTGCTTTTATCAGGAATTAAAGGGTATTTTCCTCTTAAAATATCAATTGAAGATTTTCCATCTTTTAATTGGGAAATAATGTCAGGAAAAAGACTTAGAGATATGTATGACTTATTGAGAGAATAGACTTCATTTCTCTGATTATTTATAAATGATAAATAAGTTATTTCTGCAACTGACATACTTGAGTTAAAGTTGAATATTTCATTTAGATGACTAACAGATGAACTTTCCATGTTTTTCAAATCAATAATGTTTTTTTCAGCAGGAGTCTGGCAGTCAAGTATTGAATCTGTAAACCCGCTGTAATTCTTGATATCTATTACATTTTTCCTGCCATAAACAAATGTTCCCTTTCCTTTCTCCTTATAAAGATAACCACTGTTAGTCAGCTCACTGACAGCCTGTCTCACAGTAGGCCTGCTTATGTCATACATCTGGCATAAATCCTGTTCGGAAGGTATTTGGGAATTTGCAGGGAATTCATTATCTTCTATTTTTTTAATTATTAAATCTTTTAACTGCAGATATAGCGGTATGCTGCTAAATTTATTTATCATTGAATCACTCCCAAAATATGATAAAAGATAGGATGATGTATAGACATCCTATCTTTATAATTATAACAACATAATACCAAACTTCAACATAAATATTCCTAAACTTTCAAATCAACCTGAATATCAGCTAAGTGTTCTGTACCCAGTATCGGGGTAACTTCATTAGCTATAAATTCAACAACCTGCTCCGGACTTCTTCCTATATAGTTCTTTGGCTCCAAAACAGAATTCAGTTCTTCAAGGGTCATTCCAAAACGTGCATCTCCGGCAATTCTTTCTATAAGATCGTTTTTCTCACCGTCAACTTTGACACGCTTGCCAGCCTCCATTGAATGAGTTCTAATCAATTCATGAAGTTCCTGTCTGTCTCCCCCACGCTTAACAGCTTCCATCATTATGTTTTCAGTAGCCATAAAAGGAAGTTCATCCATAACGTGTTT
Source organism: Ruminiclostridium papyrosolvens DSM 2782 (assembly GCF_029318685.1). Taxonomy (NCBI): domain Bacteria; kingdom Bacillati; phylum Bacillota; class Clostridia; order Eubacteriales; family Oscillospiraceae; genus Ruminiclostridium; species Ruminiclostridium papyrosolvens. Next base: position 2,226,358 of record NZ_CP119677.1, on the reverse strand, counting down.
TGTAATAACTTTAGGATATACAACCAATCCGCTTGCTACATTAATATATATGTTAAGTATAGCATCTATTGCAAGAAAAGCCTCGGGTACTGAAATTCTCTTATTAGCCGAATCATCCAGTGTTCTTTCAAACCACTGTGTAGACGCTGTAATAGCCGGATTTAAAGCATCAACTATAACATATCTTGCAAGGGAAGAAATTCTCTCGCATCTCATAGGATTACGCTTGTATGCCATTGCAGACGAACCTATCTGTTTTTCCTCAAAAGGTTCCTCTATTTCCTTCATACTCTGCAACAGTCTCATATCATTACTGAATTTGTAAGCACTTTGGGCAATTGCACTTAATACACCAAGAACTCTGCTGTCAAGCTTTCTTGGATAAGTCTGGCCAGAAACGGCAAATACATTTTTAAAACCCATCTTTTCAGCAATTAATTTTTCAAGGTTCTTAACTTTTTCATGGTCGCCGTCAAACAGATTCAAAAAACTTGCCTGCGTACCGGTTGTACCCTTTGAGCCAAGGAGTTTCATGTTTTCAAGTACATGCTCCAAATCTTCCATATCCATCAGAAGTTCCTGAATCCACAAAGTAGCCCTTTTACCTACTGTAACCAGCTGTGCCGGCTGATAGTGAGTAAAACCCAAAGTTGGAAGCTCCTTGTACTCCATCGCAAAGTCAGAAAGTTTCTTAATAAGAATTAACATTTTATTTTTTACAAGCTTCAATGCTTCATTCATTACTATAATATCTGTATTATCTCCTACATAACAGGAGGTTGCTCCAAGATGAATTATAGCCTTTGCGTCGGGACAAAGCTCACCAAAAGCATGAACATGAGACATAACATCATGTCTGAACTCTTTTTCATACTTTTCGGCAACTTCATAATTAATGTTATCCTGATTCTTCTTCATTTGCTCAATTTGAACATCGGTTATATTCAATCCCAGTTCCTTTTCTGCTTCTGCCAGTGCAATCCAGAGTTTTCTCCAGGTAGTAAACTTCATATCCGGCGAAAAAATCTGCTGCATTTCACTGCTTGCATATCTTGCATTAAAAGGACTTTCATAAACGTTTTTCATTCAACAATCCCCCAACAAACAAAATATTTAAATTAATCATTTCTCATATCACTCAAATATTATACAACATATACCGAATATTTGCATCAATAAATTTAAAAATGTTCGGATTTGAAAGTTGCAAAAAAAGTGCGGGATACTCTCCCGCTTTAGACATTTATGAATATGAGATTGTAATTGGCATTACAATTCTAACTCATGGATTATTATAGCTTGAAAAATGCACCTGTTCAAGCTATTTATAAAATAATTATTGATTTAACAGTTTAGAAGCACTTACAAGCTGAACACATATTGCCAGAACTTCTATTGCCTTCTTCAATTCCTCAACAGGAGGCATTGTTGGAGCTATTCTCAGGTTCCTGTCCCTTGGGTCATTTCCATAGGGGAATGTAGCACCTGCTTTAGTTAATGCCACTCCTGCTTCGCCTGCAAGCTTAGCAACCTCTTTTGCGCAATTGTCCAGAGTATTGAGGCTGACAAAGTATCCTCCGTTTGGCTTATTCCATGAAGCAATGTCCTTGCCTCCAAGCTCTTCTTGTAAAATTTGAAGAACTGTATTGAATTTTGGCTCCAATATGCCAGCATGCTTTTTCATGTGAGTATTAATACCCTCAAGATTTTTAAAGTACTTTGCATGTCTTAATTGATTTATCTTATCGTGACCAATTGTTTGTATAGTAAGACTCTTTTTGATTCCTTTTAAATTTTCTGTACTTGTTGCCATTACCGCAACCCCTGCACCCGGGAAGCTTATCTTTGATGTTGAACTGAAAATATATACCATATTCTCTTTTCCTGCATCCTTACAGGCTTTAAGTATGTTCTTCAATTTGTCAGGATTTTCTGACAAATGATGTACGCAATAAGCGTTATCCCAGAATATTCTGAAATCCTTTGCTTTTGGCTTCAGGTTCGCAAATCTGTTAACAACCTCGTCAGTATAAGTAATTCCGTCAGGATTGCTATATTTTGGTACACACCATATACCTTTTATACTTTCGTCTTCAGAAACAAGTTTTTCAACGGTATCCATATCCGGTCCGTCCTGTTTCATATCTACGGTAATCATTTCTATTCCAAATAATTCACATATAGCAAAATGTCTGTCATATCCGGGACTCGGACAAAGGAATTTTACACCATCTAGCTTTGACCATGGAGTGCTTCCCAAGATACCCAGTGACATAGCTCTTGCAATAGTATCGTACATTAAGTTCAGACTGGAATTGCCTCCAACAATGATTTCATCTGTATTTACCTCCAGCATTTCAGCAAAAAGTGCCTTTGCTTCAGGAATACCGTCTAAGACTCCATAATTAAAGCAATCTGTGCCATCCGCAGCCTTTCTGAGTTCTTTTGCAGGTATATCAAGTATATCCATGCTTATATCAAGCTGTTCAGCACAGGGCTTACCTCTGGTCATATCGAGTTTAAGATTCTGCGCTTTAAAAGCATTATATCTTTTTTCTAATATCTCAATTTCATTTTTTAATTCTTCTTTGGATAAATCTTTATAACTCTTCATAATTATCTCCTCCAACTGCCATTTTGACCTGTTACAAACATATATCAATTCTAATACATATTTTTAATATTTGCAAGTTTTATGTTCTTGCTAATTCAAAAAAATAACCCCTAATATTCTTTAAAAGACTTTTATTAAAATTTATGCAGGAATCTAAGAATCAAACTGCAGTTAATTTTTTATAAAGCCTTTTATGTTGAAATATAGCAATAAAAGGCGGTTATAGCCCCCCTACACCTAATGGAGAAATAAAGTAGAAAACACAGATATTACACATTTTAGTCAATTGACATTACTCCATGTGCTTTGTATAATAATTTACATATTAAAATATTATGTAAACCATAGTTATCTTATTTCAGAAAAGTAAAGAAGCCTATAAGGCTTCCATATCAGAAATGAATGCCTTCAAAAGGCATTTCCAAGATTAATAATATAAGCCGCTAATGCTCCCCCTTCCTGTCCAGTTGAGATTAGCGGCTTGTAATTTTTCTTACTTAATAACTGTTTTCAGCACTCTTAAAAAATTTTCTCCTGCAATTTTATTTACAAGTGCTTCGCTATAATTTAATTTTAGCAATTCATTGATTAAATCCGATATGGACTGTACTCCTTCAAGTCCCACAGGCGTTTCATCTATTCCGTCAAAATCAGCTCCGATTCCAAGAGTATCTTCCCCTGTAAGTCCTACAATATGCTCAATATGAGATATGACATGTTTTATTTCGGCTTTACCCTCATTAACTATGAAGTATGGGCAAAGATTTATACCTGTTACACCGCCATTTTTTTTCAATGCAAGAAGCTGTTCATCGGTTAAGTTTCTGCTGTGAGAGCAAATCTTTATAGCATTTGAATGGGATGCTATTATGGGTGATGACGAAAGACTTATTACATCCCAAAATCCCGACTCTGACAGGTGGGATACATCTACCAGCATTCCCAGTCTGTTCATTTCAGCAACTACTTCCCTTCCAAAAGGTGTAAGACCTCCTTTTGTAACAGAGTCAGCTACACCGTCAGCAATCTGGTTTCTGTAATTCCAAGTGAGAGTTATTGCCCTCACACCCAATTGATAAAGCATACGCAATACAGCCAAGCTTCCCTCCAGTGCTTCCCCGCCCTCAATGGTAAGAACAGCAGCTACTTTACGACTCTTTATTGCATTTGCTATATCATTGTAATCTCGGCATAACATTATATCATTCTTATTAATTTCTATTTCTCTGTAGAGTTTGTCGATAATATCAAGTGCCCGCCTTAAAGCCCCCATTTTAGCCTGCTCAGGCGAAATAAATGCTGCAAAAAACTGAACAAAACTATCATACTTTTTTAGTCTGTCCATATCAATATGTCCGGTGTTACTTTTCAGGGCTTCACCTGTTTTCATTATAGTTGTAATGGTATCACAATGTGCGTCAACAAAAGTCATTCTGTCATCTCCATTTTAACAATATGAATTTGATACTTTCTTAAAAGGCGTCTTTTATAAGATTAATACTTTTTATGCTATTTACACTTTCCATGGATTTATTCATTAATATTTCAATAACATCAAATCTTACGTTACTATCCATTTTTCTTGTGTTTGTCAGATAGATAGCTGCTATTTGGCGAATCTTCTGCTGTTTTGTCTTTGTCACTGCTTCACCGGGTGATCCGAATGTACTTGTTCTTCTGGTTTTTACCTCTATAAAACATATGTATTCATTATCATTGGCAATTATATCTATTTCGCCCAAACGTCCTACTCTGTAATTTATTTTCAGAATAGTGTATCCGTTTCTTTGAAGGAATTCCGCAGCTTCTCTCTCACCGACTGCTCCAATTTCCCTTTTATTCGCATCAGTCATCGTACAAATCTCCATAGCTTTCATCCACACAGCCAATAAAAATAAGTATCTCTGCAACCACTTCATATATTTCAGGAGGTATTTCATCCCCTATACTTAAAGAGGAAAGAGTTTGGGCCAGATTTGTGTCCTGATATAACGGAACATTATTTTCCTGTGCCTTCTGAATAATTCTCTCTGCTATTTGACCCTTTCCGGCTGCAACTATTCTGGGAGCTGCGTCAGAATCAGGTGAATATTGAAGGGCTGCTGCATGTTTTATTTGTTTTTTTACGTTGTCTTCCTTCAACCGTCATCCCCACCATTCGTAATTTTGATTTTGATGTATTTACACTAAAATATCGATATTATTTGGCGTTTTGATAAACTCTTTTTTAGCTTCTTCTTCAAAATTTACGATGTTGATTGGGTCTTCCAAGAGCTTATAAGTAAAATCCACTAACCTAAAGCCCTTTTCCAGCAGTGAATTGTACAACAACTTGTGGCTGTCCTTTAATATATTGAAAACTCCGCTGTCTTCAAGCCTGAAATTTGTGCTGACATCCTTTTCCTTTATGCTTAATAAGGTATCTATCCTTCCGATATTGTTAGTTTCCAATGAAAGGAGTACCGTCAAATTTGACGGGTCCAGCTTTTTTGCCTTGGAACCTTTTTTAAGCATATAAAGCTCACCGGTAGTGTTTTTGTTGAATATGCTCAGGGGAAGCTGAACATATGAACTGTAATTATTCAATTGGTTTATAAAATTAACATTACCCTCCAAGTTATTGATTATGTTTACCGCTGCTTCCCTGGCTGCGGAAGGCAAATGCTGTATGGCATTTTTTACTATTGTCAGGGAGCTTTCAAAGTCATTGTAAAGCTTTACAGGATTAATTTCCTCGTTGTTTTGGCGGTCTATTCTGACAATCAGGTTTTTAAGAGTATTTACCGCATCCTTTATAATATGTTGTTTACCTGCATCTAAGTTGAAGCTATCCAATTCCTGCTGTCTTAATCCTATTTTGTCAATAGTACTGTTAATTTCCTTGGCAATATATTTAATAGCCGTAAATTGTTCTTGAGTGAGTTTTTGTTCCTCTGCAATAGTTTGAAGTTGGTTTCTTATATCCTTGAGAATCGGCAGGTCTGCCTTTGAAAGTGGTTCAGAGGATATGTTTTTATCTATGCTAAAACCCTTCTCTTCACGTAATAACTGATTGATTTCAGTTTTAGCCTTACTGTTTTGAGTACTTGACGTATTTGGCTGATTTTCATCCACAGCAGAATTTTGTACACCTGTGGCGGGACTATTTCCCTTCAAGAGTGCTGCTTCAGATTTTCCTGCAGGGCTATTACTTGCACTGCTTCCCTCAGCAATACTCTCCCCACTTCCCAGCTTCATTTTTATACCTGAAATAAGCCTGTCAAGGATATTATCAATAACTGCTGCTTTAACAGGTATATTTTCATTGTTTTCCTTTACAAGACTTGCAAGTCTGTTAACAATTTCTTGTGGCGTTTTAGGGGCTTCAGTCTCCCCTGTACCCTCAACAAGTTTTATAAGACCACTTATGTTATCTGTTATTTTTAAACGGCCGGAAAGCAGGCTCTGGAGGTTTTCAATATTACTATTATTATCAGATAATTTTGATGCTATAAGAAAAGCAGCCGCATCCGCTTTTAACCCCTTGCCTGAGCCAGTCAGTTCTGCCATTTTTAATAAGGTTTCATTGGTTACAGGCAAGTTTTGCTTAAGTAATGCCATAGCCATTTCTATATTTTTATCAGAAATAGGCACATTAATTGAAGCTAAAGCACTTTTAGCATTTATAAGAGCCTCATTAACAGGCTGGGACGAGTTTGCTCCTAAAGACTCAAGAACAAGCTTACCATCCTCTGTTCCCTTGAAAACAAAGTTGACAAAGTCTCCTTCTTTTGCATTAATTGTTTTTAAGGCATTTGCATTTACCTCAGAACCGTCTGAAAGCTTTATGGTCAGTTCTTCTCCGCTGTTCTCAAGTATCTGTGCCCTGATTACGTCACCCGGTTTAAGTTTATTCAGAATATCCGTATTGTTATTTGAAATATTTATTTGACCTGCTGCTAACCCATCTATTCTCAATCTCTTATCCTCCAGCCATACAATAAATTGCTATGCAAATCTTTTGAAGAATACGTATCACTCCACGAAATTTTTAACAAAGCTTAATCTATGTATCGGACAAAGACCAAATTTTTTAATAGCAGAAATATGTTGAGGAGTTCCATATCCTTTATGTGCAGCAAATCCATACTGTGGATATTTTGCATCATATTCCATTAAAAGCCTGTCTCTTGTAACCTTTGCAAGGATTGATGCTGCTGCAATGGACAGACTAAGGCTATCACCTTTTATAATGGGAACCTGCTTTGTACTTATATTATCAAGACTTACAGCATCTAAAAGAATACAGTCAGCAATGGGGTCAAGTCGGTTTAAGGCTTCAGTCATTGCCATTTTTGTTGCATTTAATATATTAACCTCATCTATGTATTTTTCATCAACAACTGAAATCCCATAAGAAAGAGCTTTTTCTTTTATTTCATCAAATAATTTTTCTCTTTGAGCCTCTGAAAGTTTTTTTGAATCATTTACACCTTCTATTGTCAGTCCCTTGGGTAAAACTACAGCAGCCGCCACTACAGGGCCTGCCAGAGGTCCACGCCCTGCTTCGTCAACGCCTGCAATATAATCAAAGCCTTCACTTATAGCCTGTCTTTCAAAACAGAGCATTTTATGAAGTCTTTCCATTTCCTTTTCGTGCTTTTGCTTTATTTTATAATATTTTTCTAAAAGTTTATCTACTTTAAAACCTGTGTTATGTAAAGACGACAAGTACTCAATTGCTTCATGAACCGTAAGCTTTTGAGCCTCTTCCTGAATTTGCTTTAGTGTTAAATTTCCCATTTTTATTCTCCAATATATACAATATAATAAACACATTTAATTTCTTATATATTATTTGTAATGGCTGGTGTTATAAATAATGCCTCCTGCCATAAAAAGGCTGCCCTAAAAGGGCAACCTTTTCTATTTCTATTCAGTCTTTGTTTCAGCCCTGTCCCCCGGCTTCTCAAGGGTTACACGTCCTATCTTACCACCCCTGAATTCATCCAGAACTATAGCTGAAATTCTTGAATAATCTATCTCACCTTTTGAAACAATGCACCCTCTTTTACGTCCAACCGTCTCCAACAGCTCAAGAGGCTTCATATCTTTTATAGTTTCAGGCTCAAGCTTGAAGCGAGTACAAAGTTCAGTATTGTATGTTTTTGACAACCTGTGAAGAAGCTCCATGGCAACCTCACCAGTATCCATAATATCATCCTTAATGGCTCCCGTAAAAGCAAGGTTCATGCCTACTTCCTGATCTTCAAACTTGGGCCAGAGTATTCCCGGTGTATCAAGCAGCTCTATTTCTGAGTTTATTCTTATCCACTGCTTGCCTCTGGTTACTCCGGGCCTATCACCGGTAACTGCCGTTGCCCTACCGACAATCTTGTTTATAAAGGAAGATTTACCCACATTGGGGATACCCACAACCATGGTTCTCACAGGAGTAAATAGCTTACCCTTTGCTTTGTTACGCTCTATTTTTTCAGACATTAATTCTCTGGCTCTGGCTTTAATTTCGTTAAGGCCCTTTCCATTTATGGAATTAATCAGAATACAATCAATACCCTGCTCAGCATACCACTTTATCCACTGTCTTGATATTCTGTCATCTGCAAGATCAGATTTATTGAAAGCAATCAGTCTGGGCTTATTATTTATTAATGAATTAATTTCAGGATTTCTGCTGCTAAATGGTATTCTCGCATCAAGAAGCTCAATAATAACATCAACAAGCTTTAAATTCTCGGCTATCAACCTTCTTGTTTTTGCCATATGCCCCGGAAACCATTGAATGTTCATAATTTCTCCTTTGTATATGAAGTTATATTACTTTAAACCGCCAAATTTTGATAAAGGCCATATCCTTACTACAGCGTGTCCTATGACAGAATCAATATCAACCGGACCAATTTGCCTTGAATCAAGGCTCTGTTCCCTATTATCGCCCATTACAAATAACTTATCCTCAGGCACTTTATAGGGAAGCTGCATTCCATGTGAATCTGTAAGCCCCTTTGCATATGGCTCATCTAACTTAACAAAATCTTTATCTCCGGAGGATTTTCTCCAAACATAACCATCCTTGATGTCAATCTCATCTCCCGGTACTCCGATTACTCTTTTTATATAATCAACTTCCCCGGGGTTTGCTATAGGCAAATATTTAAGCAAGCCTTTAAACTGGCCTTCTTCATGTGTAAAGACTATTATCTGCCCATGTTTTGGCTGACTGAAAAAATAACCTGTCTTGTAAACTATTACATTATGGCCTTCAAAAAGTGTATTTTCCATTGATACCATATTAACCTTGTAGGTTGAAAATACCAAGGCCTTTATTACCATGGATATAACTAACGCTGCAACAATCACCAAAAACCACTCAAAAATCTCTCTGCCTAAAGAAGTCTTTTTTTTGGCATTACCTGTTTCTTCTTCAACAACTTCACTATTTTCAGAGTCTTCTGAGTTAATTTCAGAAATATTTTTATCCAAGTCCAATTGTTCCTTATCTTCCATATTCAATTGATCTTTATCATCAATATTCTGGTTTTCCATTGAAACACCACCTTTTAATTTATACAATCAGGATTTCCAAATTTCCATTAGAACGTTACTATTATATATAAATATAACACTTTTTTCAAATATGATTTAAATAAATATTATTATTTACTTTTTTGTATAGCTAAAAACCTAGGAACAAGCGCTCCTAGGTTTTTGTTTCTAATACTTATTTTTTGTCAAGTCTTTCCTTAACTTTAGCAGCCTTACCAACTCTATCACGCAGATAGTACAGCTTAGCTCTTCTAACAACACCTTTTCTAACCACATCAATATGGTCGATTCTTGGTGAGTTAACAGGGAATACTCTTTCAACACCTACACCGTAGGATACTCTTCTAACTGTAAAAGTTTCCTTTAATCCGGAACCTTTTAAAGCTATAACAGTACCTTCGAATACCTGTATTCTTTCCCTGTTTCCTTCCTTAATCTTAGCATGAACTTTGATAAAATCACCAATTTCCAATTTAGGAAGGTCAGTTCTTATTTGTTCATTTTCGATTGACTTCAATATATCCATTATTTGTTTCCTCCTCCCTCTCCTAGATGTTCGTGCATCATAAGTGCAGAGGACCATCCGTATTACACACGAGTGATATTATAACATAAGAAAATATATACTGTAAAGTAAAAATTCTAAATTATAATACTTAATTTATATCTCGGTTATGTCTACTCTTACTTTTTTCGTAATTCCTTCTGAAGCTTTGAAATCTGTCGTCCCCACTGCTTTTCCTGTAATCTCAGCTTTCCCTCCTTTTTAGCCTCGAGGTGTGCCATTTCCTTTTGCAGTTTAAGCCAGCTTTCCCATCTGGCAATGTCAAGTTCCCCGGAGTTCAGTGCAAATCTGACAGCACATCCCGGTTCATTTTGGTGTTTACAATCATAAAACCGGCATTGACCGGTAAGTTTTTCCACATCCCCGAACATTATTTCCATACCCGTGTCGGACTCCCAAATGGACAGTGCTCTCATTCCCGGTGTATCCATGAGTATTCCTCCCCCGGGTAAAAGTACAAGTTCCCTGTGAGTAGTGGTATGTCTGCCCCTGCTGTCGTCCTCCCTTATCTCATGTGTTTTTAGAAGTTCTTTATCCGCCAGAGTATTTAAAAGTGTTGATTTGCCCACTCCTGATGAACCCAGTAAGGCTATTGTTTTACCTGGTAACAGAAATTTTTTTATTTCTTCTAATCCTTCCCCCGTCTTACTGCTGATACTTATTACTTCAACACCCGGTGCAGATGCCGTTGCTACAGCCAGCTTCTGCGGTATGTCATCACAGCAGTCCGCCTTGGTAAGCACTACAACAGGCAGTGCTCCACTGTCCCAGGCTGCTATAAGGTATCTTTCCAGTCGTTTCATATTGAAGTCCCTGTTTAATGACTGTATAAGGAAAACAGTATCGACATTTGCGGCAACTATCTGCTCCTTTGCTTCTATACCTGCAGCAGCCCTTGAAAACTTTGTCTTTCTTGAAAGTACAAAGCGTACTAACGGAAATTCAGCAGTTTCAGTTTCTTCAAGGCCAATCCAGTCACCCACGGCAAGATGTAAATAGTTATTATCCTTATGCAAGGGTCTGTTAACAAATACTTCTCCCTTGTGGGTAACAACTCTCAACATTTGCCCGTAGTCAGCTATTATTCTTGCCGGGTACATGTTTTGGGCCTGCATTTTGTTCCATTCACTCTCAAAATACTCGTCCCAGCCATATTCATTTATATTCATTTATTGCCCATCCTTTATAATTTTCTTTTCTTCCTGCCTTCTTTTCTTTTTGTTTCTCATATTGTTCTCCTGAACTCTGGTTCTGGGATTTATAACCCAGCTTCCACGTATTTCTTTCATATAATCAAAAGTAGTTTTCTTTTTTGCCATTATCATCACTCCATTTTATAATTTTTCTAAATAAATTTATTATTCCATTCATACCTTTTCGCAACCCTAAAAAGCATACAAAAAACCCGCAGACACGACCACCTGCGGGTATAAAAGAGATTTTACAATGCAAAAAGTGCAATAAAAAAACACGCTACTTAAATGCGTGCCGACACATAACTGCATATATACACGATATAGGTTGCTCGAAAGAAGCTGCACGGTATAATCTATATACTGTGCAATATTTAATTAATAAAAAACCACCTCAACATTTTTTACAGACATTTAAACAACTCCTTTCATACTTATTATCCATACATTTCTAATTATACAAAACATATCAGCAATTGTCAATTGAGACTTAAATTTGAATCTTTAATTGCAAAAAATCAAAGGGGTATATGGTTTACAGCCGTGTATACCCCTTTTTTGGAGGATGTATTGTTTATTTGAAGATGTTTTTACTTATGTACCTGTCACCACGATCAGGAAATATAACTACAATATTTGCATTTTCAACCTTTTGCGAAATGACCTTTGCAGCATACATTGCAGCTCCTGAAGAAGTTCCTACAAGCAAACCCTCTTGTTTAGCAAGGAGTTTCACCTCTTCAAGAGCCTGACTGTCATTAACTTTTATTACTTCATCAATCAGGGAGGAATCCATGGTTTCGGGCATAAACGTATTTCCTATTCCTTCTATTGAGTAACATCCCGGCAATCCTCCTCCCATTGTGGAGCCAACGGGGTCAGCCAGTACCCCTTTTATATTTTTATTTTGCTCCTTCAAGTACTTCATTACTCCTGTTATTGTACCGCCGCTACCTGCTCCGGCCACTACATAGTCTATTTTCCCTTCAATATCACTATATATTTCAGGTCCTGTGGTTTCATAGTGAATCTTTGGATTCACTTGATTGGTAAACTGGCTAAGGCATACGGAATTGTTTACTTCTGCCAGCAGTTCCTCTACTTTTTCAAAGGCACCGTTCATTCCCTTTTCAAGGGGGGTATGTATTATTTCAGCTCCCAATGCCTGCATTATAACCAGTTTCTCATGTGAAAATTTCTCAGGAACTGCAAAAATAATCCTGTATCCTTTGTTTAATGCAGCTAAAGCTATTCCAATACCCGCATTTCCGGCTGTAGCCTCTACGATTGTATAACCTTTTTTTAAGATTCCTGTGTTCTCTGCGTCTTCTATTAGTGCAACACCCATTCTGTCTTTTACACTGCCTCCGGGATTAAAAAGCTCTAATTTTGCATAAATATTTACATCTACTTTTATATTGTAATGATTAAGTTTAAGAAGGGGTGTACCGCCTATAAGCTCTCGAATATCATTGTAATATCTCATAAACAACCTCACTTTCCTGCTTTTTTAAAAGCATTTTCCAGATCGTTTATAAGTGTGCCACTGTCCTCTATCCCAACAGATAGTCTTATAAGGTTGTCAACGATTCCCACTTTTTGTCTTACCTCATAAGGAATAGAAGCATGTGTCATACTAGCCGGATGGCTCACCAGAGATTCAACTCCGCCCAGACTTTCGCCAAGGGTTATTACTTTTATATTTCTGAAAAACTCCTTTATATCATAATCCTCTGACAGTACAAAGGAAATCATTGCTCCCGGGCCATAAGCCTGTTGTTTATGAACGGAATATCCCTCATTTTCGGGTAACCCCGGATAATATATTTTTGTTACTCCGGCATGGTTTTTCAGATATTCAACTAAATATTCTGCATTCTCAACATGTCTGTCCATACGAACCGTCAGCGTCTTTATTCCTCTTACAAGGAGCCACGAATCAAAAGGAGAGAGAACGCCTCCTGTAGCATTCTGTATAAATTTTAAACGCTCTCCAATGTTGTTGCCCTTTGCCACAACCAGCCCCGCAATTACGTCACTATGCCCTCCCAGATATTTTGTAGCACTGTGTAGTACTATGTCTGCACCCAGATTTAACGGCCTTTGGAGATATGGAGTCATAAAAGTATTGTCAACTATAACCAAGGCCCCGTGTCTATGGGCGATTTCTGAAATACCTCTTATATCTGTTATTGTAAGCAAAGGATTGGCAGGACTTTCTATTAATATTGCCTTCACCTTTGGATTAATCCGTTTTTCTACCTCTTCTAAATCAGAGGTATCTACTATTTCATAATCTATATTGAAATTTTTAAAAATCTTGTCAAGTATTCTGAAGGTTCCTCCATAGATATTGCTGGGTATTATAACACTATCTCCGCTTTTGAGCAGCATTAATACTGCAGTTATAGCTGCCATTCCTGAGGCAAATGCCAGACCTGTCGCTCCGGCCTCCAGTTCTTTTATAAGTATTTCCAAGGCCTCCCTTGTAGGATTGCCCGTTCTTGAATATTCATATCCGCTATTTACACCAAGCTCCTGCTGTTTGTAGGTTGAGGTCTGATATATTGGTACACTTACGGCACCTGTTCTTTCATCACCTTCTGTCCCTCCGTGTATTACCAGCGTACTAATTAAGCTTTGCAAGTCTGCCTCTGTTATCATGTCACTTTCCATACTAAATCCCCCTTTGGATGTTTGATTAATTAGTCCTGACTATTCTTTACCTATATGTGTGTAAAACCTTGTCATATATACCCCTGCATTAATAATTCTCTCGGAGCATTTGTCAAGCATAAGACCGTTTGTACTAAGACATTTGATTAAATCAGGGTATTTATTGTCCAATATTTCAAAAGTCTCAAGAGCATCTTCGGTAGCAAGTGTTTCCCCGGGACCTGCAATACCCGCCACGCTTATTTCAGGGCAAAGTTTCAATGCTTTAGCTATAATTGTAACCGCGTCCTTGGGAGTAAGTACTTTTGCTGCAACGCCCGGTCTGTTTTCAATTTTATTTAAGCACCTTTTGCAGAATTTACACTGAATGTTACAGGTAGGACTAACAGGCAAATGTATTCTTCCGTATTTAAAATGTGCCCTTTCACTAAAACACGGGTGTTTTCCCAAAAGATGATCAAATTTCCCAACAGTTTTCACTTCTTCGATTTCAACCTTGCAGTTTGTCATAGTACCGCCCCCCCTTTATGTGTATGTACAATAAAAAAAGCCAAGCAAAACCAACAATGGTTTTAACCTAGCCTCTAATTTTTTTAGTCAACTAAATCTATATATTCTATTATTTTACCCTGACCTTTTCATTTTTTTCCAGTTGTATCAGATTTCCATCTTGAAAGACCAAAGTAATTGAGCCATATCTTATTGATTTGGCCATATCATATAGTTTTTGAATATCTTGTTCTGAGATTGGTACTTTTGATTGCTCAATACTTTGCTGATGTTGACCCATAACAGCACCACCTTTTCATTTCAATTAAACATTAATAATTCCTAGTAAATTTATAATTCATATATGTTTAATATGTTATTGATATTATATTACTACTTGAATTATTTGTCAATAGTTATATTAATTTATTCAAAATAAAAAAAGCACTCCTTTTAATTTAAAGGAATGCCTGTATATTTATTATTTAAATTTCTCATACAAATCAGGTCTCTTTTCCCTGGTTCTGTTCAAGGACTGCTGCATCCGCCATTTATCTATATTTGCATGATGTCCCGACAATAATACATCAGGAACCTTATTTCCATTGTAATCTGCGGGTCTTGTATACTGAGGATATTCCAAAAGTCCGTTAAAGTGTGATTCGTCACTGAAAGAGCCTTCCGTTGATAATACTCCGGGAATAAGTCTGCTTACGCAATCAATAAGAACCATAGCCGGCAGCTCACCGCCTGTAAGTACATAATCTCCAATAGAAATTTCTTCGTCAACTATTTCTTCTATTATACGTTCGTCAATGCCTTCATAGTGTCCGCATAAAAGAATCAGATGTTCCTGCGTTGACAGCTCTTTGGCCATATCCTGAGTTAATACTTTGCCCTGTGGACTCATGTACAATACTTTAGGCTTTTGCTCCATTTCTTCTGTTATGGCTTTGTAGGCATCTATAACAGGCTGGCACATCATTACCATTCCATTGCCTCCGCCAAAAGGATAGTCATCAACTTTTCTGTGTTTGTCTTTTGAATAGTCTCTGATATTTACCGCATTTACTTCAACAAGGCCGTTTTTCTGGGCACGCCCGATAATGCTTTCTCCCATTACGCTAACAAATAACTCCGGAAACAGCGTCAGTACGTCAAATTTCATCAATCAAGCAGTCCTTTCGGTAATATAACTGAAATTTTTCCTTCTTCAATAGAAATCTCTTTCACAACACTCTTTAGTGCGGGTACAAGAATTTCTTTTGCTTCGGAATCTCTTACAACATATACATCATTACTGCCTGTCTGTATTACATCCTTTAATTCTCCAAGAAGCTGATTGTTTTCATCATAGACCTTCAGTCCAAGAATATCAGCTATAAAAAATGAGTTTTCAGGAAGCTTTACGGCATTTGCCCTGTCCACTTTAAGGTAAAAGCCCTTGAGCTTTTCAGCTTCTTCAATGCTGTCTATGCCCTCAAATTTTATTATAACAAATTGCTTGAAAAATTTAACACCACTTATATTGCACTTCTCAAGACTGCCATTTTTATCTATATAAACCCATTTTAGTTTTCTGAACCTCTGAGGATCATCAGTTTGGGCTGTTGCCTTCAGTTCACCCTTTACGCCATGGGTATTTACCAATTGTCCTACAATCAAATATTCCAGCATATTGTCACCATGCCTTTACCAAAAATATGACTTTCCAAACGCAAGTAAAGGGGCTTATGCCCCTTATCTCACTGAATGATATCAACAACCACTCTTCTGTTATCCTTGACTGCAGCAGCCTTGACAACAGTTCTGATTGCTTTGGCAATTCTGCCTTGTTTGCCTATAACCTTGCCCATATCGTCTTTTGCAACTTTGAGTTCAAGTATTATGGACTTTTCATTCTGAATTTCATTTACAAAAACCTCATCCGGATAATCCACAAGGGCTCTTGCAATACTTTCAAGTAATTCTCTCATCATATTAGCCTCCATGAGCCTAAAGCGGCTTTCGAATTGTAACTAAATGAATTCCTTTATTCTCGGTATGTAAGAGAATAAAAGAGGCTAACCCCAGCCAAATAAAACACAAGGGCCTTTTAGCCCCTTTGTTTTATACTTTAGATAATTATTCAATAATACCTTGCTTCTTAAGAAGTGACTTAACTGTATCAGTTGGTTGTGCACCGTTCTTTATCCATTTTTGAGCCTTTTCAGCATCAATTTTAACCTGAGCTGGTTCTACAACAGGATTATAAGTACCGATTTCCTCGATAAATCTACCGTCTCTTGGGTATCTTGAATCAGCAACAACTACTCTGTAAAAAGGGTTCTTCTTAGCACCCATTCTCTTTAAACGAATCTTTACTGCCATTTATTTTCACCTCCTTCAAAGGATTATAATCAAAATCATTTATCAAAAAGGCATCTTAAACTTTCCAAGCCCGCCTTTTTTACCTTTCTTGCCCATGTCACTCATCATTTTCATCATTTTCTTCATCTGTTCAAACTGCTTTAAGAGTGCATTTACTTCCTGTATGGTAGTACCGCTTCCCGCAGAAATTCTTTTTCTGCGGCTTCCGTTTATTATTGACGGATCCAGTCTTTCTTTTCTTGTCATTGACTGTATAATAGCTTCCGTACGTCCCATCTGCTTCTCATCAATATCTATGTCCTTTAAAGCCTTTGAATCCACACCCGGCATCATGCCAAGCAAATCACCGATAGGTCCCATCTTCTTTATTTGCTGCATCTGGTCCAGAAAATCCTCCAGAGTAAACGTCATGGTACGCATTTTCTTTTCCAGTTCAATAGCCTTTTTCTCGTCATATGCTTCCTGAGCTTTTTCTATGAGACTGAGAACGTCGCCCATTCCAAGTATTCTGGATGCCATTCTGTCAGGGAAAAACGGTTCAATATCGTTGAGTTTTTCGCCCATTGCGGCAAATTTTATTGGCTTACCTGTTACGGATTTAACAGAAAGAGCAGCACCGCCTCTTGTATCACCATCAAGCTTCGTAAGAACTACTCCGTCAATACCCAGCTTTTTATTAAAGGTTTCAGACACGTTTACTGCATCCTGACCTGTCATGGAGTCAACAACCAAAAGTATTTCGTGGGGTTTAACTGAATTCTTTATATTTAACAGTTCATCCATAAGTTTTTCGTCAATATGGAGTCTTCCTGCCGTATCAATTATAACCAAATCATGCTGTTTCTTTTCTGCAAAGCTAACTGCTTCTTTAGCTATTTGAACAGGATTCTGATTGTCCTCCAGTGTAAATACAGGAATATTTAACTGATTACCCAACACTTGAAGTTGCTTTATAGCTGCCGGACGGTATACGTCACAAGCAACAAGCAAAGGGTTTTTCCCCTGTTTCCTCAAGAGATTTGCAAGTTTTCCCGCCGTAGTGGTTTTACCTGCACCCTGAAGCCCTGCCATCATAAAAATTGTGGGGGGTTTTGATGCAAAGGTTACCTTGCTTTGCTCCCTGCCAAGCAATTCTATCAGTTCTTCATGAACTATCTTAACTACCTGCTGCCCCGGTGTAAGGCTCTCCAATACATCAGAACCTACCGCTCTTTCAGATACTTTGCTTATAAATTCTTTAACAACCTTAAAGTTTACATCGGCTTCAAGCAGAGCCAGCTTGATTTCTCTCATCATATCCTTTACATCTTTTTCGGATACTCTGCCCTGTCCGCGAATTTTCTTTATTGTCTCCTGGAGCTTTCCTGACAAACCCTCAAAAACTGACATCTAAAAACCTCCAATCTGCTAAACAAAAGCCTCTATTATATATTATTTGCCAAATCTTCTATTTCAGTAATTACTTTTTCAATAATATCTGTGTTTTCTTTGCCCAATTCATCAGGCCTGAGTTTCTTCATCATCTCAAGCACATTCTGTGCCTTGTGCTTTTGCTGTGAAAATTTACCGAGCAGTCCCAGTTTGTTTTCATATTCTACCAGCAGCGCCCTTCCGCGCTTTTCATTATCATATACACCCTGTCTGCTGATATTCAGCTGTTCTGCAATCTCTGTCAGAGTAAAATCATTGTTATAATGCAGATCAAGTATTTCATACTGCCTATCTGTCAGGAGCTGTCCGTAAAAATCAAGCAGCAGTGAAGTTTCATATATCTTATTCATATTAACCTCCATTAGTTAATGTGGGGTTAATCAAACTCATCGTCAAGTATTTTTACTTTACAGCTTATTTTAAAACAATCATAGTATATTGTCAAGTATTTTTACTTTACAAATCTAGTCTGTACGTTTGCTTCTGTTTCTGACGTAAATGTGTTTAATTTTAGAATTGTTGGTATCCCGTTCTTCTATTTCAAATTCTTTTAGCTTTCTTATCAAATGCGTCAGCTTGTAAAAACCAAAGTTTCTGGGGTCAAAGTCAGGCTGCTTCTTGATAATAAGATTGCCTACATCGCCTAGAAACGCCCAGCCGTTCTCATCCTCAACATCATTAATTGAAACGGATATTAGGTTTATTATATCCTTGCCAATGGATATAGTACCGCTTCTTTGTTCCTTTTCTGTTATTTCCTCTTTTTTGACCCCGCTATCAAATGTCCTGCTGTTTTGAAGTGAGGCACTTATTATTTCAATATATGTAAACTTGTCACAAGCTGCAATAAAAGGACTGGGGGTTTTCCTTTCCCCTATTCCATATACTTTTTTACCTGCTTCACGCAGTCTGGTAACCAGTCTGGTAAAGTCACTGTCACTGGATATTATGCAAAAACCTTCTACCTGGTCTGAATATAAAATATCCATTGCATCAATAATCATAGCCGAATCAGAAGAATTCTTGCCTGATGTATAACTGTACTGCTGTATCGGCGTTATTGCATTCTCCAATAGCACATTTTTCCAACCTGACATAGTTGGTTTGGTCCAATCAGCGTAAATCCTTTTTATCGTAGGGGTACCGTGCCTTGCAATCTCCTCCATAATACCCTTAACATTGCTATAAGGCACATTTTCTGCATCTATCAATACTGCAAGCCTCATTTCATCAGGACTCATTTTTCACTCTACTCCTTTCATTTATAAAATCACTTAACTTAATACTAGCACATTAAGCCCTTGTTTTGTATATAAAGTTAACTATTGCCTCTATTTTCCCAAAAATAATAATTGCACATTTGTTAAGATTGCACTGGTTTTTCTAATATGGTATCATATCTTATTAGCTGGTATTCATTATGAAACCAGACATGTTTTTACTAACTGTATTTAATTCGACTTATATCCCATTAGGGAATGAGAACGGGGGTTGATTCTATGATGTACTTCATATCTGTTTTTCAAACTTAAATCTTTTTCCAATTTATGTAAGTGTAATGTTTTATTATTAAAAGAAGTATCCGCCATATGCTACTTCTTTTATTTGATGCTGTTTAGCTATGAATAAATGGCATAAAACTTGTATAACATGTTTACTGAATGGGGAGGAGTTTTATTTTGAATAATAAGGAAAGAAATTTTATGGGCGTCGAGCAATTGTCACTGAGGAGTTTGATAATCGGCGCTCTGGGCTCTTGTGTCATAACTGCAAGTTCCATGTATGTCGCTTTGAGAATGAGTGCCCTTCCATGGCCCACAATTTTTGTAGCGGTATTGTCGATGGGTCTTCTGAAGCTTTTTGGAAAAACGACTAACAATGAAATCAATATAACGCAGACAGCAATGTCTGCAGGTGCAATGGTAGCCGGAGGAATCGCCTTTACTCTGCCCGGTTTATGGATTATGGGTATCTGGAAAGGCTCTGCAGATTTCTCATCAAACTATATTAAGGTATTAGCTATTGCTATTGCAGGTATGCTTTTAGGCAGTGTTACTTCCTACATTCTGCGATACAGATATATCGTAAAAAACGCTCTGCCCTTTCCAATCGGACAAGCTGCAGCTGAAACTATAAAAGCAGGCGACGATGGCGGTAAAAAATCCGTAGTTCTTTTTGGAACAATGTTTATTTCAACAGTTTATACATTTCTAAGAGATCAGATAGGGCTGATTCCCAATGCATTTATGTTTAATAAAAACTCACCTATTGGTGTATGGAATTCTCCTATGGCAGTGGGTATGGGCTACATTCTCGGAGCACTTTATACAGGGGTTTGGTTTCTGGGTGCATTATTCTCAAACGTATTTATAATTCCATTTGGCTTAAGACTGGGGTGGTTTCCAAATAAAGAAGCCGCATCTTCCTTTACAATCAGTGCGGGTATAGGACTTCTGGTAGGTACCGGTCTCGGTGTTTTGGTAGGGATAATATATTCATATATCAAAAAACTAAAAAACAGACAAAAGGATGTTTACTCAGAAAAAGCCAAAATTTTTAAAAATAAAAGTAACATTTTCAATCCCGGAAGAATTTTGATTGTATCGGGCACTGTCATAGCTTTCATTTTTACAGTTGCCACAGGAATTCCTGTGCTACCTTCTGTTTTACTGATTATAGGTATTTACGTCGTTTCTTTAATGGCTGCAACTATTACGGGCCAGACAGGTATAAATCCCATGGAAACATTTGGCATAATCCTTCTTCTGGCTATAAGGGTTTTTGTTAAAATTGATGCCACGGATGCACTGATGATTGCAGCTTGTACTGCTATTGCCAGCGGCTTCTCAGGAGACTTGTTCAATGATTATAAGGCAGGTCAGGTTTTGGGAACCAACCCCAAAGCACAACTGATTTCTCAGATTGTCGGAGGCGTTGTAGGTACTGTTGTAGCTTCCCTTTCTTTGTTTGCAATTATCAATCAATTTGGTGAGGTTGGCTCAAAGACTGCCTTACCCGCAGCTCAGGCAGTAAGTGTCTCAGCAATGATTAATGGAATAGGATATCCTGTTGTTTTTGGTATTGCCGTGGCCATAGGGGCTGTGCTATATCTTTTGGGGCTTCCAACTGCAACTCTCGGTATAGGAGTTTTCCTTCCCTTTACAATCTCATCTGCAGTATTTATAGGTGGAGTAATAAGGTTTATAGCAGACCGTGTAAGAAGTAAGTCATCAGAGGATGATGCCGGTACTGTTGCAGCTTCAGGGCTTCTTGGCGGTGAAGGTATCACAGGGGTTGGTATTGCATTGGTTAAAATGTTTACAAGAGCATAATTTTTAAAATGAGGAGTGGTTTTGTGGGTAAGGTAATAGGAATTGACCTTGGAGGAAGTACTACCAAGATTGTGGGTTTTGACGGTAAAATAATGATTAGTCCTTTTCTTGTTCGTGCAAATGACCCCATTGCATCGGTTTACGGAGCTTTTGGCAAATTCTTAAGTATAAATTCGTTTAAAATAGAGGACATTGAGCAGATTATGGTAACCGGCGTTGGTTCATCCTTTGTAGACAGCAGGCTTTTCGGCATACCTACAGCTAAAGTCGACGAATTTATGGCTATTGGTTTGGGCGGTCTGTTTCTAAGTAATTTGAAAAAGGCCATCATCGTAAGTATGGGGACAGGCACCGCACTCGTTAAAGCTGAAAATAATGCAGCTGTACATCTTGGAGGAACCGGTATCGGCGGTGGCACACTTCTGGGACTTTCAAACAGGATGCTCAATGTGCGACATTTTGATGAACTTATTGAGACAGCCTCCGAAGGAAATTTATCTAACGTTGACTTAACTATTGGTGACATATCCAAGGAAGTTCTTGAAACCCTGCCCAGTGAAACCACTGCATCTAATTTTGGGAAATTAAGCGACCTTGTAACAAAAGCGGATTTAGCACTGGGAATTATAAACCTTGTTTTTCAGACAATAGGAATGGTAGCTGTATTTAATACAAGAATTGATAATACCAAAGATGTTGTTCTCACAGGGAATCTTACAAATGTACCTCAAGCTAAAAACATATTTGATCAGCTCAGTGCATTATACAACGTTAACTTCCAAATACCTGAACATGCAGAGTATGCAACTGCAGTTGGTGCAGCAATATGTTTTAATACCGAAGGAATTTCAATGCGAGAAGTGTTGTAGCTATACTCATGTTAATAGGGATTGAGGCAAAACAGAAAAGCTTTCTGTTTTGCCTCAATCCCTTATTATTTATCTCATTCTGCTTTATCGCTGGTCATCCTGTAATACTGCCATATTTTCAGGTCTTGCACCATAGACTTCTGTATTTGTGTGAGCTTATCAGTGTACCCGTTCTTTGTTTTAAAATTGTATCGTGTTATAACAGGAAGTTCCTTTCTCAATTCATTCAGAAAATCAAAATAAGGATCGTATCCGTTATAGCCCATTAATTGCAGAACAATTGCTCCAAGATAGTTGGCACTGATTATATTATCCTCCGGCAAGCCAAGGTTTCGGGCAGAACTAGCAAAATCCAAACTATTGCCTGCACTATCGTTTGCCCAGATAATAAATGGCACTTCACGGCTCTTCATAGCCTGTTCTATTGTTCCGCTTTCATTTATATCAATACCGGCTTCTTTGTACGCAAGGTAACTGTCTCCCAATGAAGGCTTATGATCCCCGAAAAATACAAGGATAACAGGTTCCTGTCTTGTTCTGAAGTAATCCGTTAAGGTTTTAAGCAACTTATCCTCATCCCTTACACCCTCAAAATAATTTGATAAGAGGGTTTTGGCCTGAGAGGACAGCTGTTTGTCCGTGGGCACTTCTTTGACCTTTAAGCCTCCGTACTTACTAGCGGTATATGGCATATGATTCTGAATAGTTACATTGTAATTAAATACCGGATTTTTTCCTGAATCAGTATTTTCTTCGTACAGACTGATTATCTTTTCCCCTGCTGCTTTATCTGATATCAATGAACCCTTTAAGTCTTCGGGCTTATTAAATTTATCTATAAAGGTCTGGTTTTCCACCCCAAGGAAACTATATACGTTTGCCCTGTTATAAAACCAACTGTCACCGGGATGCATAAAATATTTCTTATATGAATCACCGCCTAATATTCCGGCAATGGATTTAATATTCCTGTGAATAAGTCTGAAAGACGATGTTGGTACTGTATTCAGGTTTACTGTCTGCATTCCCGTCATTACATCAAATTCGGTATTTGCTGTCCCACCGCCAAAATTAGGTACTACCAGATGCCCCGACACCGCATTTTTTTCCTTGTCTATAGCTTTGAAATTTTTGAGAGGATCATCCTCAGGGCTGAACTTGAAGGCTTTGTCCAAGCTTATATCAGAAAAGGCTTCGTTCATAACAATTATCACATTAGCCTTCACTTTTGGTGCAGCTTTTGTCTTTGTATATTTTTCAACCAACTTTTCTGCAGCAGCCTTACTGTATTTTTCAGGTACTTCCATCTTGTATGCACTCATATTATACAAGAAGCAATAATTGAAACCAATATCATTAAAAACAGCTGCTACATTTGCTTTCGACTTAGACGGCATTCTGTCGTATATTTGTCTGGAGCTGTATACAAAGGTATTTGATAAAATTGCTATCCCAACAATAGCAACACATCCTGCTATTTTAACGGGTACTTTTATTTTTTTAAACTTTATAAATACTCCTAATACCAACATGACTAAAGAAAATATCAGTACTACCGAGATTAAAGTAATATCCAGCTTCATCTTTGTATCTGACATTATATTAGCTGCCTCAGCACCAAGAAAAACATCCTGAGGTACAAAAGGATCATCTCTGAAAATAATCTTAAACCGATTTATCAGAGATAATGCATGGAATACTGTCGAAACCAAAGCAAATGAAAAAAACACGTTATTGAATACAAAGTAAAAAAACAATATGCCTGCAAAAACAGGAAACCCGTTAAGTATAAATAAAGAAGGATGTTTGAGTACATTTGCGGCTATGGTATGGAAATCATTTGGCTGAAGCAGAAAGCCTGTTATTGTTAAAAGCACTGTAAAAACAGCTATTAATACAAAAGTCCAAATATATCCCAATTCAATCCTTTTTTTAGATTTAGGCGGAAATAATTTCACCATTTTTAACTCCATTCCCGGAAAGTAAAAATAATATGTTATTTTACCTGCCGTTCCTTATTTACCTATACTATTTTAGGTCTAATAATTGTCTTTGTAAATAGCCCCGGTATCCATAATTTTATTTACAAATCAGCGAGCTCTATATTTCCACTTGCCAGACTTTTTTCCATATCAATAATACGTTGGTTTGCAGAACCTCTGAACCTAAGAATAAGATCCTTTTGTTCCTCTATAAATGGGCCGTCAACCAGTACTTTTATGTTATTAAGCAGTTCCGTCCAGCCTTTTATATGATTTTGATTTTTAATCAAGTGTTCGAAGGTATACCCTGAATAAACCATAACATTTAGTCCGAGTTTTTTAATTTCCCCGGCAAGAACCGCAAAAGCATCTGCCTGTTCAAATGGCTCTCCTCCGCTGAAAGTAACTCCGTCCAAAAGTGGATTTTTACGTATTTTCTCCACTATAGCTTCAATCTCAATAAGTTCACCGCCGTCAAAGGAATGAGTTTGGGGATTGTGACAACCCTTGCAGTTATGTCTGCAGCCTTGTGCAAAAATTACCATACGTATTCCCGGGCCGTCAGCAATAGACTCATTGATTATTCCTGATATTCTTATCTGTTTGCTCATCTTTATCACCACAATAAATATGCCAAATGATGTGACATTTGGCATATTTTATATTATTTATTGAATTATTTACATATGTTTTACTCTGTCACGTACCTCGGCTTTTTTAGCATCATTGAAACGCTCAAGTGTTCCTACAAGGTAACCGGTAATACGTCTGATTCTTTCAAAATGCCTATCCTCATCTTCATCTCTTCCGCACTTAGGACATGTATCGCCTATTATCCCCGTATAACCGCACACAGGGTCTCTGTCAACAGGATGGTTTACTGAGCCGTATCCTATTCCCGACTCCTTCATTGCCTTTATTATTTTTTCAAAGGCTTCAAGATTGTTCAGTGGATCACCGTCAACTTCGACATAGGTTATGTGTCCTCCATTTGTTAACTCATGGTATGGAGCTTCGGTTTTAATCTTGTCAATTGCATTTATCTTATAATAAACAGGCACATGGAAACTGTTTGTATAATATTCCTTATCTGTCACACCATCAATGCTGCCGAATACATTCTTATCATACTTTACAAATCTGCCGGACGTACCCTCTGCCGGAGTTGCAATAAGAGAAAAATTCATTTTGTACTTTTCGCTTGCTTCGTCCATCCTCTTTCTCATATAGCCTACAATTTCAAGTCCAAGATTCTGAGCTTGTTCAGATTCTCCATGGTGTTTTCCGATTAAAGCCTTTAGGCACTCTGCTAAGCCAATAAAGCCCATTGTAAGTGTACCATGCTTTAATACTTCACCTACTGTATCCTCCCAGTCAAGGTTTTCAGAATCAATCCATACTCCCTGTCCCATAAGAAAAGGAAAATTTTTAACCTTTTTCTTTGCTTGAATCAGATATCTTTCGTAAAGTTGGTCAGTTACCAAATCTATTTTCTTATCCAATTCTTCAAAGAAAATATTAAGATTTTTATTGCTTCTTAAGGCTATTCTGGGCAAATTTATAGTTGTAAAACTCAAATTACCCCTACCGAATATCACTTCCCTGTCCGGGTCATACGTATTTCCAACAACTCTGGTTCTGCAACCCATGTACGCAATCTCTGTATTGGGATCTCCATCCTTATAATATCTTAGGTTATATGGAGCATCAATAAAAGAAAAATTAGGAAATAATCTCTTTGCGCTGACACGGCAAGCCAGTTTGAAAAGATCATAGTTCGGGTCACTTTCCTTATAATTTATTCCGTCCTTTACCTTGAATATATGTATTGGAAATATTGGAGTTTCACCATTTCCAAGACCCTCTTCGGTAGCCAGTAAAAGATTTTTCACTACAAGCCGTCCTTCCGGAGAAGTGTCAGTCCCGTAATTTATGGAACTGAAAGGCGTTTGTGCTCCTGCTCTGCTATGCATAGTGTTAAGGTTATGAACAAATGCTTCCATAGCCTGATATGTGATTCTGTCAGTCTCTTCTTCAGTTTTCTTTACTGCAAATTTCTGAGCCTTTTCAAGCAAGGACTCATCAGGAATATATTTCAGCAGAATTTTCTTTTCTGCTTTAACATATGCTTCCATCCTATTTAATGCCGGCCTTATACCGAATTCTTTATATATTTCTTCACGGGCTTCTGCAATCTCTTTTGAAAAATCATTTTCGAGGAGTAATTCCAACGATTTCTTTAAATTCTGCTTATATCCCTTTTCAAATGTCTTTGCAACACCCATTGACATTCCGTAATCAAAATTCGGAATACTTTGACCACCATGCTGATCATTCTGATTTGACTGGATTGCAATACAAGCCAAGGCTGAATAGCTGCTGATATCGTTTGGTTCTCTCAGGTATCCGTGTCCTGTACTGAAACCACCTCTAAACAGCTTCTGTATATCTATCTGACAGCAGGTAGTAGTCAAGGTCAAAAAATCCAGGTCATGTATATGTATATCCGCATTATTATGTGCTTGCGCATGCTCCGGTTTAAGTACATACATTTCATAGAATTGTTTTGCACCCTCCGAGCCATATTTAAGCATAGTTCCCATAGCAGTATCACTGTCTATGTTTGCGTTTTCACGTTTTAAATCATTATCTTTTGCATCTTTGAAAGTAAGCTCTTCATAAACCTTCATTAAGCGTGTGTTCATCTCACGTACCTTTGTTCTGTCAGCCCTGTACAAAATGAACTCCTTGGCCGTTTTTGCATGGCCTGTCTCAATTAACACTTTTTCAACTGCATCCTGTAATTCTTCAACACTGGGTATCCTTCTGTCAAGACTTGATTCAATGAAATCAGCAACTCTTTCTGCCAACTCCATTGCCGTCCTGTAATCTTTACCTCCGGTAGCACTAGCTGCCTTAAAAATAGCATTGGCAATTTTTTCAATGTTAAATGGTACTTCTCTTCCGTCACGCTTTCTGATTTTGGTTATCATGTGGCTAGCCACCCTTCTCAATTTTTTTCTTTTGCAGTATAGTAATTATTTTTCCTTTTGCCAAAAAGCAAAATATGCGCACAAATAAAAATGTGCAGAGGAAATTGCACAATAAATACGACCACAAGCAACATCGCAGTAGCTTGGGACATCTTGTTTATGCTGTTGTACCTTATTTATTTTATGTTTTGAATATGTATTGTATTCATCTCCCACAACAATATGTTGTGCAATTATACTATCACTCTCAAGATATTGTGTCAACAAGTTATTATTTTGATGTATCTAAATGTAAGCCTGTATGCTTTAATTAAGATTTATTTTCTGCCTATATCGTTTTTTGTTTTGATTTTTTACTATATAATATTGCAGGCAAAAAATAGCAAATAAAATAGCATAATAACCTATATGCAATAAAAATCTAGCATACAAAAACCTACTTAAAATAGGTTTTTACGAGTTATTATGCTTTTATTTGCTCTATTATTTCCCAACTTCTATATGTCCAAGCTGTTTAAAAGTTTCTTCAGTTCTACCACTTCTTCTCTTGTGAGTGTAACACCCTTCCCCATCTTTTCGTGCTCCGGAGACCAATCCCTGATATCATACTTTGGGTCTCTATCATTCCAGCTGACCAAATTAAATTCCTTGTACCAGCCTTTGCCGGACTCTGATAAGGTACCAATATTTTCGGTTATTTCAAACTTTATTTCAGCCATAAATAACAATCCTCCCAAATTTTATACTAAGTCATCAAGTTTTTCGTCCTTAAAAGACCCTAACATAGCCGCACCTACTACAATACCCGCATTACCCATCTCAGCCATTTTAAATTCCGGAAGATTAAGTTCTTTGGAATATATTCTATCTTTTAAAAGCTCGACTAACGGGTTTACAATAGTATTTCCCAATTTACTTATAGGCCCTGCAATTATTACAACTTCAGGCATTAATATATTTACAATGTTTGTTAAGCCTTCAGCAAAATACTCAATGAACTCAGAGCAAAGCTTTTTGGCCATTTCATCACCGGCCTTCGCAGCTTCAAATACTGTTAATTCAGTTATCTGTGCAACATTATTCATAACCATTTTTCCTAAAATGGAATCCGGATTATCTGCTGCCAGTTGTTTGGTTTGATTAATAAGAGAAGACCCCGATACATACTGCTCCCAACAACCTTTTCTACCACAGCTGCATTGCCTTCCATTATACTCTATAACCATATGGCCGAACTCTGTCCCACCGAAGTTAAATCCGTTATATATACTTCCGTCAATAATAATTCCTCCGCCTATGCCCACTCCTACTTTTATAATAAGTGAACTTTCAGTACCGTATGCGGCACCAAGCAGATATTCGGCTATAGCTACACAGTTTGCATCATTTTCAACAAAGACAGGGAGATTTATGTGCTTCTGAATCTCATTTCTGATGTGAGCATTCGTGAAATTCAGGGAGTAGTTTTTTATAACAATGCCGCTCTTATTATCGGTCACTCCGGGACATCCTACTCCTATATATTTGATATTTTTTATTTCAATATCTTCATCTTCAGCTATTTTTTTGATTAATGTACAAACATCCTTAATTATTTCCTGAAACTCTCTGTCTTTATTCGTGGGCACAGTATCTCTGCGAATTAATTTACCATTTTTGTCAAGTATACCTGCAACTATATTTTTGACTCCCAATTCAATACCAATAGTATATTTCATTTAACACGCCTCATTTATATAATGATATTATTTATTTCTCTATAACATGCTAATCAATCATATTTACGACTGTTAAGAACAAAATCATCGTCCCTTAATTGTAAAGGCATAACTGATACAACTATATGTTTATGCTTTAAAAGTTCCTTTTCAACATAATATCTGGTATTGTTGTGAAGGAATCTATGCCACCATTTCTTAACAGCGAATTGCGGAAGTATAACAGTTATCATATCACCGTTCTGATAGTCGTACTCAGCCGACTCAATGAATTTAAGCATCGGGTCAACAACTTTTCTAAAAGGCGAATACTTGACAACTATAGGAATATCCATATTCAATGCTTTATATTTTTCTTTTATTTTTTTTGCATCTGCTTCATCAATGACCACACTAAAAGCAGTTATATTGTCAGATATTGTTCTTGCATACCTAAGTGCTCTCAGGCTTGACCTGTTAATACTTTCTATTGGGACAATAACTCTGTTTCTGTAAACAGCCTTATTTATATCAAAGTTAGCGATTTCTTCAGGCTTGAGCCTTAACTGTCTCATAACAGCTTCATAGTGCTTCTTTACCTTGAATATTAACAAAATAAGTATTGGTATAAGTATTACAACCAGCCATGCACCTTCCCTGAACTTAGTAAAGGCAATGATTATAACAACAATACCTGATACAATTGCTCCTGTCCCGTTAATTATAGCTTTGTGCTTCCAGCCCTTTTCTTTGCTCCTCTTCCACTTTATAAACATACCGGTCTGAGACAGTGTAAAGGAGATAAATACACCTATTGCATAAAGTCCTATCAATTTTGAAACATCTGCCTTAAATACAACCATTAAGACACTTGCAAGTACTGACAACAGAATTATTCCGTTGTCATAACTGAGTCTGTCACCTCTCATACTTAGCTGTCTTGGAGCATATCCGTCTTTTGCCATAATTGATATCAGCATTGGGAACCCCGAATAAGCCGTGTTGGCTGCAAGAACAAGTATGATAAATGTAGTAGCAGTTATATAATAGAACATAAAATCAAACTTGGTATTATGGAAAATTTCACCGGCTATCATTACAAGCATAGCATTTCCATGAGATGGATTAACATGGTATATGTTTGCTATTATAGAACTTCCGCCGAACAAAACAAGAATAACCATGGACAAAAGAAACAGAACTCTTTTAGCATACTTTGTACTTGGGTTCTTGAAGTTTGGTACTGCATTACTTACTGCCTCGACACCCGTAACAGCGGCACAACCATTTGAGAAAGCAGTCAGCACTAACATTAAGGTCAAAGGTTTCACAACGTCAGGCATATCCGCAGCCGGTGGAGGAACATATCCTCCGGCCACCTTTGCAAAACCGGCAGCTATCATAACAACCATACCGATTATAAATGCATAAGCAGGAATACCAAAAACTCTTGAAGACTCTCTTATTCCTCTTAAATTACCTATCATAAGCAAAATTACCATAGCAACTGCTATGACAACCGAGTACGGCTTAAAGCCCTTAAAAGCCGTTGTAAACTGCTCAACTCCGGATGAAATACTTACCGCTACAGTCATTACATAGTCAACAGACAAGGCAGCCCCTGCTGTAACTCCTGCAAGAATTCCGAGATTCTCCTTTGCAACAACATACGCGCCGCCGCCATTTGGATAACTGTCAATAACCTGTCTGTATGACAACATCAATATCATAAGCAGACATATAATTGCAATAGATATATACGACAACTGTCTAAAAGCCAACATACCCACCGCAGGTATCAAAACCATCAAAACTTCCTGACCTGCATAGGCTACCGAAGAAATAGCATCACTGGACAAAATCGGAAGCCCCCAGAGAACTCCCATTTTTTGATCCTGCAATGCTTCGTTCTTTAACGGTTTGCCGACCAATATTCTTCTTACCTTCTTAAACATAAATGCCTCACCATTTTTAAGTTATTTAGTTTTATTATTTACATTGCTGCATTTGCCACAAGGAATATTATGGCAAAACGCTTATTGTATTCTAATACTTTTCTAACTAATTTTCAATAGCAAATTTAATAAATAATATCCTGCTGCATAAGATAGTATTATATACATTTTTTATAATTTAGCAACATTTTTCTACAATAAAAATGGGAATAGCTCCATTTAAGGAAGCTATTCCCAAACCATTTAACAAATATTACTTTCTAAGAGTTTTTAAAAGATCATTTATCTCTTGAGATTGTTTCATAAGCTGATCCAATTTTTGCTGTAATTCATCCAGTTTTTGTTTGTCTACACTTTGTGATGCATCAGTTGAAGGTGCTGTTGTATTGCCTTGCTGACCTTGGTTATTAGTAGTAGGTTTTCCATCTGCAGGTTTTCCATTACCCCCGAAAAGATTGTTTAGTGCACTTTCAAGGTTATCCCCTATTCCGTGTTTAAAATCTGCTCCCTGTTGGTATCCCACTACTACCCTTTTAACCTGTGGAATGGATGAAGCACTGTTTGCCTGTATATATATTGGTTCTACATACAAAATGCTGTTTTCTATAGGTATTACGAGAAGGCTTCCCTTGAACACCCTTGAACCACCCTGACCCCAAAGTGTCATATCCTCAGATATTTCACTAATTTGATTTATATTTACCTCAAACTGATCAGGGCCAAGAATATTAGTATTTTTAGGGAAGTTAAACAGTATCATTTTCCCGTAATTTTCTATATCATTGCGAACTGCCAGCCACGATACCATGTTGTGCTTCTCTCCTGAAGGAGTGAAAGGCCTCATAAGAATGAGTTCTTCATTTTTGCCGATATCTCCGGGCAGTTTTACCATATTGTAGTATGCATCAATATCCCTAGCACCGCCTTCGTTTTTTGTATCAGGATATTTTGCAATACTCCATTCGTCCTGTCCCGTATAGAAGGTTGATATATTTTCTTCCTTTTTAGGGTCTAAATGGTATTTTTTGAGTACTTCGGTTTGAAGCTTGAAAAGTGTTTCAGGATACCTTACGTGGGATGCAAGATCCGCAGGAAATGCTTCTTTTGCAAAAAGTCCCGGATATACACTTTGATAAGCTTTTATTATAGGGTCTTCCTTATCTATAACGTAGTACTTCACTGTGCCGTCATAAGCATCAACAGTTACCTTTACGGAGTTTCTTATATAATTGATACCGTTGAGTCCTTGAAGGTCGCTGTCATCTGATTGCGCATAATAATACTGTGAGTACGGATAGTTGTCGGATACGCTATACGCATCCAGAACCCATACAAGCTTTCCGTCAGCAGTTATGTTCAGTGCAGGGTCGGTATCAACTTTTAAAAATGGTATTCCCTTCTGAGCTCTCTCTACAACATTTCTGTTAAGTAGAATTTTAGAGTCAGATGATATATTGCTTGAGACCAAAAGGTTAGTATCCGCATATTTAAGTGCAAAAAGTACCCTGTTTAAAAAGTTCATTTTTATTTTGTTGTACTTGTCTCCTTGCTCATCAAAATAACTGACCGCTGTTCCGTCATAGTCTATTTCTGAAAGCTTTCCGGCACTCTTTGGGTTTACTATTACATAGTTGTTGGTTAGCTGACCGTAATAAATTCTTGGTTGTGTAACTTTCAGGTTTACTTTGTCAACAGTATCCATTTTAAGTCCGCTTATCAAAAAATCTACCTGCCCCTGTGCTGTCAATTTGTTTATTGGATTTGCAACAACACCGTAACCGTGTGTATATTTGAAGGTTTTATTTACAAAGTTCTGATTACTGAGATAATTTGAGTTTATTTCTCTGGCAGAAATCAGTACAGGTATTTCTTTTCCGTTTACTGTGTAGTTTAAAATGTCTCCGTTATGGAAGGTGTAGAAGTTCGTATTACTCTGAAGCTGTTTGTTGCTGTTCAAAGTAGGTGTATAGTCAACTACACGTATATTGTCCACTGTGTTTCTGTTATTGTTTATTATTTCAGGAGTCAGTTCATCTATTTTACTGAAATCGTAGGGTTGAATTTTATCCAGCCCAAAAGCCGCTCTGGTTTCAGTCATATTATTCTTTAGATATTTATCTTCAAATTCAATTTCATTTGGCCCTACAATAGCTTTCTGTATTATTGTTGAAGCAAAAGTAAGTAAAATAAATAATACAGGAAAAGTTGCAATTACAAAAGCTGACTTTTTTAACTTTCCCTTCCACATAAAGAAGCCTGCCAATAAAACAATTACAAGAAGAATTACCGGAGCTATTGTATAGTATTTAATCCATATATTTGTATCAACATAGCCGGTTCCTGTTATATCCTTACTGGTAAAATTTGTAAAGAGCAGTGACTCCCTTTGAAACTTGAAGGAAACTGTTTTTAGTATAAAGAAAATTGCTACATTTATGAGATTATGTCTTAAAATAGTTTTGTCCTTTAAATCTTTACCCGACAAAGTGCCGTTTAACGCCGACATCAGGACAATCAAATAGTATGCAGCTGTGTAAAATACAAGGAATAGCCACAAATTAGATATAAAACTAAACAGGGACATATAAAATGGTCTCTGAAACATGTAATAGCCAATATCCTGTCCGAATTGAGGATCTTTTATACCAAAATTTGCTGAATTTAGAAACAGAAGTGCTTTATTAAAAAAGAACTCCTTAGTGAGAAACGCTCCCAATATACCTATTACCAACGCAACAGGAGCATTAATCAGTTTCCTCTGCTCAAGGTTATTGCTTGTAAAGTACTTTTTTAGATTTCTCCTAATCATTTTATTTGTAATAAATACAAATAAAGTAATGCATACAAAACTGATTATAAAGAATACCGTTTTGTATAAAATGTTTTTTGTGAATACGGTAGTGTAATCAGCATTTGGATTTAATTCCTTTAGCTGAATCAATTCCATGTATATAGAACTTCCTATTATTGCAGCAACTACTATTAATGCAAAAACTATCAATGCAGTAATTTTTCCCTTGCCGCCTTTGTGACTCTTTTGCATTTTTTCCTTTTCTTTGTAGTAATCGTATACTTCTTCCATTTATTCTTCTCCCTTCACATTCATATTTTATGAAAACAAGGCTTCTATAAACTCCCCTGCATCAAATTTCTGCAAGTCATCCAGCTGTTCTCCTACGCCTATCAATTTTACAGGTATATCAAGCTCTGATTTAATGGCTACAACTATTCCTCCTTTGGCGGTTCCATCCAATTTTGTTAATACTATACCTGTAATATCAGAGGTTTCGCTGAAGGTTTTTGCCTGTGCAATGGCATTCTGACCTGTAGTTGCGTCAAGAACCAGAAGCGTTTCTCTGTCTGCTCCCGGAAGTTCCCTTTCAAGTACTCTTGAAACCTTTTTAAGTTCTTCCATAAGATTCTTTTTGGTGTGAAGCCTTCCTGCAGTATCGCATATCAAAAGGTCTGCATTTCTGGACTTAGCAGCCTGCACAGCATCAAATATAACAGCTGCCGGGTCTGAACCCTCCTTTTGCATTATTATCTCGGTACCCACTCTTTGTGCCCAGACCTCCAGTTGGTCAATAGCTGCTGCTCTGAAGGTATCTCCTGCTGCTAACAGCACTTTTTTACCCTGACTTTTATACAAATTTGCAATTTTACCTATAGAGGTTGTCTTACCGACTCCATTTACTCCTATTACTATAATAACAGACGGTTTTGTATTGAGATTCATTTCATTACCGCCCTTTTCAAGTATTTCTTTAAGTGTTTCCTTGAGCAGGCCTTTTACATCTTTCGGGTCAATTATCTTCCTATCTTTTACTTTTTCTTTCAAATCTTCTATAACTTTCATTGTTGTTTCTATTCCAATGTCAGAAGTAATCAAAATCTCCTCAAGTTCATCAAAGAGTTCTTCGTCAACCTTTCCAAAAGAAACAAGTACTTGGTCTATTTTTTCAGTTATGCTTTTACGTGTTTTTTGAAGTCCTTCTTTAAGTTTGTCAAAAAATCCCATTTACAGCCTCCGTAAGATATTTTTTATATTATAATGTACTCTCTTTACTATATAAATGTCTTTTAAAATAAGTTTTTATTTTTGCTTAACTTGCCAATTCACCCATTTTCATTGAAACAACCTTGGATACACCATGCTCCTGCATGGTTACTCCATACATGGTATCGGCTGACTCCATCGTTCCTTTACGATGTGTAACCATTATAAACTGTGTGTTATGAGAATACTTTTTCAGGTACTCTCCAAACCTGTATACATTTGCGTCATCCAAAGCTGCTTCTATCTCATCAAGTAGGCAGAATGGTGTAGGTTTCAGCCTGAGTATTGCAAACAACAACGCTATTGCAGTAAATGCACGTTCTCCACCCGATAATAGCATCATATTCTGGAGTTTCTTTCCCGGGGGCTGAACTTCAATCTCTATACCGCTTTCAAGCACATTGTCCTCATCCGAAATTATAAGCTCGGCTTTTCCTCCTCCAAACAGTTCCTTATACACTATTCCAAAGTTTTCATTAATAAGCTTAAACTGTTCAACGAACTGCTTTTTCATTACCTGCACCATCTCATGTATGATTTTATGAAGCTTATCTTTGGCCTGCTCCATATCATTTTTCTGAACAGACATGAATTCAAAACGTTCTTTTGTCTTAATGTATTCATCTATGGATGATACGTTAACAGGGCCTAGTGCCTTTATCTGAGCTCTGTATTCGGATATGTTCCTTTGAGCTTCAGATATGTTCTCTATTTCTTTTTTAAGCTCAACTGCATTACTGTAGGTAAGCTCATACTCATCCCACATTCTGTCCTGGATTGATTTCATTTCTGCTTCTGCCTTGGCTTTTTTTATGTCTATTCTGTTATATTCTTCGTGCAGAAGATGGATTGTCTTGTTAGTTGTATTCAATTTTTCAATAAAGTCGGTGGATTCTTCCTCCAATACTTTTTTCTCTTCAACCAGCCTGTCAATCTCCAAGGTCTTTCCTGTCTTTTCATCCTGTAAGCTTCTGGTTGAGTTGTCCAGACCATTTATCTCCTGCTTTAATAGCTCAATTTCATTGTTTGCTTTGTTTATTTCTTCCTGTTTGCGTGTATGACTTCTGGTTAAGGCCTCTCTTTCTCCTTTTATTCTGTCAAGATTCTCTGTTACACTCTGTATACTCTCCGTTATTGAATTTACAGATATCTTAAAATCAGTTATCTCTTGATGTAAATCATCTCTAACGGTCTGATCTGCCTTGAACTTCTCCTGATGCTCGGCAATTACTGCCTTTGTTTCGGATATGTCGGTTTCTATGGCTTCAAGCTCAACTTCATATTTTTGCTGTTCCAATAATGTTTCCTGTTCCTGCTTGGCCATTTTCTCTTTATCATTTATAAGCATCCCAATTTTGGCGTCTGTCTTTCTTAAATTATCCTCAATCATCTGCAGGTGATTCTCGTCTCTGGTTTTTATAAGCTCATTATCCCTGAGCTTATTGCTATACTCGTTAAATTCGGTGTCTATTTCCAAAAGCATTTGCCTGACATCGTTTATCTTTGCACCGTATTTGATTTCATCTTTTTTTAGTCCTTCTATTATGTTCTCCAACTCTGAAATTTCTCTGCTTCTGCTTAGTATACCGGAACTCCTGTGGTCGTTGCTTCCTCCGGACATTGAACCGCTTGTACTTAATATATCCCCTTCCAGAGTTACAATTCTAAAGGTATAGCCGAATTTTCTGGCTATGCTGATTCCACTATCCAAATTTTCCGTAACTACAACCCTTCCTAACAGGTTTAAAACAATCCCATTGTATGCCGAATCGCTGGTTACAAGGTCAGAAGCGACACCGCAAAAACCCTGACAGCTTTCCAATCTTCGTAAAGTATTGTCATCAAGACGTTTTCCCTTTACTGATGTAATAGGCAGAAAAGTAGCTCTTCCCACTCTATTCCTTTTAAGGAATTCTATGGCTTTCTTTGCGTCATCTTCAGAGGATGTAACTATATTCTGCAATGCGCTTCCAAGAGTCATCTCTATAGCGGTCTCATATTTCTTGTCTACTTCTACCAACTGTGCAATTGTGCCGTGTATCCCTTTGCCAAGCTCCGGTGATTGCCTGCAGGCCGTCATTACTTCCTTTACACTCCTGCTGTATCCCTCCATACTGTTTTCCATATCTTTAAGCATCTTGTGTCTGGAGGTTTTTACTTGTATATCAGTTCTAATGTTTCCGTGTTGTTTTTCCAAATCAGACAGAGTTCCTTTGAGTTCTGTCTTCTCGTTGTTTAATTCATTTATTTTTTCACTTGAATGCTTTATAAGAATTGAAGTATTTCTTATACTCTCAATCAAGTCCTCTTTTTTCATATTGTCCTTGTCTTTTTCTAGTTTCAGGGAGTAAACTTCCGTACCGATGGAATTTTGCCTTTTTCTTAAGTTTTCTATATGATTTTTTATATTATTAATCTGAGTCCTTTTGTCAGATTGAATATCAAGCTTGTCCATAATACCGGATTTAAGCATTTCAATTTGTCTTTCGCTTTCATCCAGAGTAGACAGAATCCCGTCAAGTTCAGCCTGATATTTCTCAAGTTTTTTGGAAAAATCACTATACTGGCCATTTAAGTATTCTATTTTCTTCTGGCGGTTCTTCTCTTCTGTGTTCAATAATTCCAATTTTGAGCTGATTTCCGAGTTTTCTTCCTTTATTCGTACAATGTTCGTGTTAAGACTGTTTATTTTTTCATTTTTAAGCTTAACCTCTGAACTGTTTTTTTCAAGGTTCGCTTCAATAAGATAGAACTTTCCTCTTGCTTCTGTAATATGCTCATCAAGCTTTTTCAGAAGTTCAGTCTTTTGCTGATTCTGAGTGGTAATACTCCTCAGTCTTCGCTCTTCTGCCTCAATATTATCTCTTATATCTTTAAATTGTATCTCATACTCTTTTATTTTTTCCTTTAACTTGTCTATATTATTAAGATAGACATTAACTTCAAGTTCTTTAAGATTTTCACGTAAGGTAAGATATTTTTTTGCTGCCTCAGACTGTTCTCTTAAAGGCTCTAATTGAGATTCCAGTTCATTAATAATATCATTTATGCGTACAAGGTTTTGCTCAGTTAGGTTAAGCTTCCTCTCTGCATCCTGTTTTCTAACTTTATACTTCATTATGCCTGAGGCCTCTTCAAATATAAGCCTTCGGTCTTCTGATTTGGAACTCAGTATTTCATCAACTCTACCTTGTCCAATTATTGAATATCCGTCCCTGCCTATTCCTGTATCCAGAAACAATTCATGTATATCTTTAAGACGACAGGATGTCTTATTTATGTAATACTCACTTTCTCCCGAACGGTATACTCTTCTTGTAATGGTTACTTCGCTGTAGGATACGGGAAGATAATTATCGTCATTATCAATGGTCAAAGATACCTCTGCAAAGCCAACCGGTTTTCTGTGTTCAGTACCTGCAAAAATTACGTCCTCCATTTTGCTTCCTCTTAACGTCTTTGCACTCTGTTCACCGAGTACCCATCTGACAGCATCACCAATATTGCTTTTTCCGCTGCCGTTTGGTCCTACAACTGCCGTTATACCGCTATGAAAATCAAGTGATATTTTATCTGCAAAAGATTTAAATCCTTGTATTTCAAGTTTTCTTAAATACATGCTGCACCCCTGTAATTGATTAAGCGTAGTAATTTTTCTTTTGTATGTGCCAAGTCATGACCACCCGTAAAACGGGTGGCTTGTGATAGCCCTATAAGGGCTTGTTACCGGCCAGCGCCTAAAGACGCTGGCTTTCACTTTGTTCAAGCTATTATTGCCCTTGCCGCTTTTGCTACCCCTGAAGGGACAAACGTACTACTGGCTACCCCTTAAAGGGGTCTTCATACTCTTTCACGCTTAGTTTATCTACCATAATATCGTGCTTTTCTTGCTCTTGTATATACTTCTTAATAGTTGCCTCATTGAGTCCTACAGTACTCACATAAAATCCCTCTGCCCAAAAGTGTCTATTTCCAAACTTATATTTTAAGTTTGCATGCATATCAAATATCATTAATGCACTTTTTCCTTTTAGATATCCCATGAAACTTGATACACTTATTTTAGGCGGTATACTTACTAACATGTGTATATGGTCTGGCATTAGATGCCCTTCTATTATTTCAACTCCCTTGTAATTGCACAGTCTCTTTAATATTTCTCTTATACTTTGCTTGTATTGATTATAAATTACTTTTCGTCTATACTTTGGAGTGAACACAATATGATACTTACACATCCATTTGGTATGTGCTAAATTATTTTGTTTTATTGCCATTGAAATCACCTTTCTTTAGTTAAACTAGTAGCTTGAACAACTCTATTTTAACGGTTAGGTGATTTTTTTGTATAACTTTTTGTCGCCACCCGCATAGCAGGTGGTTTATTGTTTCGCATGACTCATTTCTCTTGCGAGAAACTCGCCTAATGCTCAACAGGCTAAAGCCCATAATATAAATATTAAGTCATTTCTATAAAAGAAATGACTTAATATTCAATAATTCTAGCATACTTTGTGATTTATTGGAAGGTTAACATTTTTATTTAATTCTCATAACTTTCCTTGCAATTGCTATTCCTGCTTTATATAGTATACTTTCCATTTCCTTACTTACGGTTTTTAGTTCAGCCCTTATACTGATTTTCTGAGGACAGTGGCTTTCACATTTTCCGCAGTCTTTGCACTGAGAAGCATAGGACGGCTGTGCTGCAACCGCTCCCAAATTCCTGTAATATTGAAATCTTATTCCCTTATCTCTTATAAGATACTTATCGTTATAGTGTGAAAAACATCCGGGTATGTCAACACCCGCAGGACATGGCATGCAGTAACCGCAAGCGGTACAAGGTATTTTTGTTCTTTCGTGCAATATTCTTTTAACATTATCAAAAACACCAAGTTCTTCCGAGCTAAGGGAATTGGCGTGTGAATCCGAGGCAATTCTTATGTTATCCTCAACCTGTGCCTCATCGCTCATACCTGATAGAACTACATTTACCTGAGGATGATTCCAAATCCACCTCAAGGCCCATTCTGCCGGAGACCTGTCACGATTGCATTCTGCGAAGGCCTTTTTTACATCTTCCGGAAGGTTTGTGACCAGTTTTCCTCCTCTTAAAGGCTCCATGACAATTACAGGAATCCCCAGCTCATTTGCAAGAATTAATCCATCCTTTGTAGCCTGATTATTTTCATCCATGTAATTATATTGAATCTGACAAAACTCCCATGGATAAGCCCTAAGTATCTGTTCGAAGTCACTTTTGGCTCCGTGAAAAGAAAAGCCTATATTCTTTATAGTCCCTTTTGCTTTAAGCTCCTCTATCCATGCCAATACTCCCATATCTGAGAGTCTGTCGAAACCTGCCTTGTCTGTCAGCATGTGAAGGAGATAATAGTCAATATAGTCAGTTTGAAGGCGTTCTAATTGTGTATTGAATATTTTTTTTGCACTATCCAGATTCTTTACCATAAATGGCGGTAATTTTGTAGCTATTTTTACTCTTTCACGGTAGCCTCCCACCAGAGCCTTTCCCAAGAGACTTTCGCTTTTGCCTCCGTGATAAATATATGCCGTATCAAAATAGTTTACACCTTTTTCTATAGCATTGTGTATCATCCCGATTGCTCTTGATTCATCAATTCCCCCTGCTCTGGTTGGAAATCGCATACACCCGAATCCCAAAATAGACAGCTCTTCTCCGTTTTTCTGGTTTATTCTTGTTAGCATGATGTATCTCCCTCAACTTTCACTTTCAGCATATATTCATACCCTTTCGGGGCACCTGAATTTGCATAATCAAAACACGCCGTTTTACCCTGATGCTCAATTGAAAGCCATAAATGGCATAAAGCAATCCCCGTATCTATCTGATTCATTCTATTGTAAAGAGGAGCCTTCAATAAATTCAGCTTTTCACGGCAAACAATGATTTCATCTATATTACCGCTAAAGTACCAAGGCTGAGAGTTTGATGCAGAAGGTGCAAGTCTGGCTGCTTCCAGTAATTGGTCTCCACCACTAATCGATGTTATTTCTGAAATGCCCTTTCTTTTAAATTCAGATTTATCAGCCCTGTGTAGCTTCTCCTGCGTATTGCCGAAGGCAATCATAATAACAAAATCCAAGCCATTTTTAGAAGCCGGAACTTCTTTAGAAGGCTTTGCCATACCCAGCCAACAACTTCCCAAATTAACTGATGAAAGGAACAAGTCAACCTGCTGAAGCATAAAACCTGCGTTCAATAAATATCCCTCTTTTTTTTCAGAGTAAATTGAAATGTAATGAGGAGCCTTTATAGGCAGAATATTTTTTACTTTGTCATCGGTAAGAAAAGAAAATTCACACTTTATATTTGGTAAGAGTTTCTTAACATTATCAGCAAAGTTCTTTATTTCTATTAGTTTTTCATCTGTCAGGGATGTCATATCATACTTTCTGATAGACTTTCTGGTAAAAATGGTTTTGTAGAGTTCTTCGTTAATCATATAACATGCCTCCAATATAAATAATATCTCTTTTCATCAGTATCCTTATAGTTCTGCCTAAATTAGTATATTTATAGTTTTCAGTATATATTTCTGGTTTTGGAGTGTCAATAAAAAAGGATTGTTATTTCCCGTTCGATTTACATAATAATCAAGAATAGTAACCATTCAAAGGAATTTTTCATATAATATTTTATATAATATTTTTTTTGGAGGTCGCTGTGGAAGATTATGCTTATAGAAATTATATGCAAATGATGAATGTACCCAACCAGTATTCACCTATGATGGAGATGCCTCAAGACCAATTACAGACAATGTTCCCCAGATGTTACCATGTTATAATGCCTGAAGTTGCACGTATGTGCGATAGAATGTGTGCACAATACGGACCTATGTTTAATCCCAGCCGTCAGATGCTGGACTCCATGGTCGATGATATTGACAATAGGGTTGGAGCAGATGTCGATATGGATTATCAGGATTTTGATGGGTGTGAAAACAGACAATTTGGAGGAGGCAGAAGACGTTTTAGACGCGATTTGATTTCCATTCTCTTATTAAGAAGTCTTTTGAATCGCCGTCCTCCACACCATCCATGGGGCTACGGGTATTAACACTTTTACTAAAAACAGGCTGTCCAACGTCTAGGTAAAACTGCCTGTTTTTTCATGTCTCCTTATATTTATCACATTTTTCTGAAGGAAAACAATATAATATTATTAGCATATACTTTGGGAGTACATACATTTATGAACTATAATTATATACCCACAGGACAACACAAATTGCCTCCTCTGCCGTACTCTTATAATTCCCTTGAGCCAGTTATAAGTCAAAGAACAATGAGAATACACCATGATAAGCACCACAAGGCCTATGTTGACGGATTAAACAAAGCTGAACTCAGCCTTTCAGATGTCAGGAGAAAAAGCGACTACGAGTATATAAAGTACTGGGAAAAAGAGCTTGCTTTTAATGGTTCAGGCCATATTCTGCATAGTATTTTCTGGACTATTATGGCTCCACCCGGTATGGGGGGAAATCCTGGTATGCAAACCGTCAATTATATCAATAATTATTTCGGTAACTTTGGTGCCTTTACGGAGCAGTTTACAAGTGCAGCAGAAAAAGTGGAAGGTTCCGGATGGGCAGTACTTATTTGGCAGCCTGCATGGAGAAGACTTGAAATACTTCAGTCCGAAAAGCACCAGAACCTTACTCAGTGGGGAGGTATTCCAATCTTGGTTTGTGATGTTTGGGAACACGCCTATTATCTGGACTATCAGAATGAGCGAAGAAAGTTTATAGATTCATGGTGGGGCATCATAAACTGGAATGAGGTGGAAAACAGGCTGATTTTTGCCTCCAATGGTCAGTTGCCGCTAACAACAATAAATTCAATGGGTTATAAAACCCCATCGGATAGGAGGTAGCTGATTATTTCAGCTACCGACCTTCCACACCACCGTACGTACCGTTCGGTATACGGCGGTTCTCTAGTTTACACGTACTTGTTTATAGTAATCCGAAAAGAAGATGTACCCTAATTTCTTTAGAGTATCATTATTAAGAGTTCGGCTAAGTATAGGGCTACAGGAAATCCTCCAGTAGCCTTTTCTTGTATTCGCAAACTCATATGCTTTCTGCTTTTCAATTCCGAAGTGCATGAGCATTTTAATTCTTGTCTTGATTTTCTTCCACTGTTTCCAGTATACCATCCTTATCCTTCTTCTCATCCACTCATCTGTCTGATTCATCAAGCCTTTCATATCGGCTTTTCTGAAATAATTTATCCAGCCTTGAATATACTGTTTTAGTTTATTCGCCCTGAGTTCATTTCCCCAGCCGTTTGAGCGACTTGTGAGTCCTCTTATTTTGTGCTTCATCTTGCTGATTGATTTTGGGTGTATTCTGACTCTGTATTCCCCTTTGCTCCAATAAAAAGCAAATCCTAAAAATTTCA
The DNA here is from genome assembly GCF_029318685.1 of Ruminiclostridium papyrosolvens DSM 2782. NCBI lineage: Bacteria > Bacillati > Bacillota > Clostridia > Eubacteriales > Oscillospiraceae > Ruminiclostridium > Ruminiclostridium papyrosolvens. Next base: position 2,183,135 of record NZ_CP119677.1, on the reverse strand, counting down.
CCTCTTTGTAGCGTGCAACCGTTGTCTTATCTCTGTTTACTTTCAGAAAAAGTTTTCCTTCGATAAACGGTATGATGTTATTCAGGGTTCTTTCTGCGCTTTTCCTGCTTTTGCAGAATATCATACTATCATCTGCATAGCGGACAAATTTATGTCCTCTCGCGGTCAGTTCCTTATCCAGTTCATTCAGCATTATGTTACTGAGCAGCGGACTTAGTGGTCCTCCTTGAGGTACGCCGACTTCTGTTTCCTCAAATTTATGCCTTACAACAACTCCTGCCCTCAGATATTTATGAATAAGTGATATTACTCTGCCATCTTTTATGGTTCTTGATAGTACTTCTATCAGCTTGCTTTGGCTCACTGTGTCAAAGAATTTCTCCAAGTCCATATCTACGACATATTTGTACCCCTCGTTCACATTCCTCTGGCATTGGTTTATTGCATCATGCGCACTCCTTTTCGGTCTAAAGCCATAGCTGTACTCTGAAAACTGTGTTTCAAATATCGGTGAAAGTATTTGCGAAATTGCCTGTTGGATTACTCGGTCAACAACAGTGGGTATACCCAACTTTCTCACTTTTCCTTTCTCTTCTTTTGGTATTTCTACCCTTCTTACCGGATTAGGATGGTATTTGCCATCCCTGATTGTTTGAATTAGCTGCTCTCGGTTTTCTCTGAGATACGGCAGAAGTTCATCTACCTCCATTTCATCAATTCCTCCAGCACCTTTATTGGATTTTACTTTCTTGAATGCCGCATTTAAATTGTCTTTGCCCAATATCTTTTTCAATAAATCATCTGTCGACAGGTATGTATTGGTGATGTTGTTTTCAGTTATCCTCTTGTGAGCGGACGCTTCTGCATACTCTTTCTGTTCCGCAGATACCTTTTGCAGATAGCCCTTATTTTGTGGTTGTCTGTCCTTATATTCACTTCTGGTAACATTCATTTACTTTCACCTCCTAAAGTTCAGTCCTTCCCAAATGGCGTCGACTTCATCTGGTACTACGACCTCGGCTGACTTCTCACGATAAATCTTATTTCAATCATGCTTCATACTTTATGTTTCTGCATGTCCGTGAGACCTCCCCAGGTAAGAGCGCAATCTTTCCTTCCATCTACCTGCCACATATACACCATAGGCTCCGAGTAGTTATTGGGCTTCGGCTTGTTATGCAGCCTTACCCGACCTAAATATGCCTGATGTGATTTCTGTTCGTCAGACCAGAAGTTTGCCTCCAGCTTTCTTCAGATTCCTCGTCACCAAGGACACCCTTGCTCTTGGCTATGTGCTTGGCACTACTAGCCCGCACTCGGGACTTTCACCCGTTAGATTGCGCCCATACTGGGCGCACATAAAAAAAGGCCCGCTATATAAGCGAGCCTTTAACTTCAATAAACTGAATTATCGAGGTTGTATGTAGAATTTTATTGCTGTTCTTTCTTCTCCATCGATATTCACTTCAGCAAATGCAGGAACTGCCACAAGGTCAATTCCATTTGGTGCTACAAAACCTCTTGTTATTGCTATTGCCTTTACTGCCTGATTTACTGCGCCGGCTCCTACTGCCTGAATCTCTGCATAATTGTTGTCCCTTAAAACTGCAGCCAACGCTCCAGCAACTGATTTGGGTTGTGAATTAGCTGAAACCTTTAGTACTTCCATATTATACATCCTCCTAAAAAAATGCTTTAAAAAAAGCAAAAAAATAAAATATAATTGTACTTATATCTATTCTATATATTTCATCGAATTCCTGCTTTTTACATTTAAAATTTTTTAAAAAATTTTGTTTATTTATTTATGTTCCTATAATTTCGAATTTTTCGACATTAAGCTTCTCCATAATCCGAATATTTATAATATTAAACTCCTTTTTAATTGCATTTATATTCACCCTTTTTTGACCTATTACATTTGAAATATATCTGGGATTGCAATGAATAATTATTTCAGATAAGTTATCAAGCTTATTATTGATTATATATTGTTTAATTCTATTCAGAGTAAGCCTTGACTCCACAAGCTGTCTGAAGGCAGGATGAAAAGGCCCTGTAACAACCTCTCCTGATTCGCTGATATTGTCTGTGGGTTGCAGGCCTATTCTTATAACATTTATATTGTTTCTCTCATATATATCCAGCAGTTCGGCTGAAATGTCTACCGCTTCTTCCACTGTAAGGGGTTGGTATCGTCCCTCGTTGTACATCTTCTGTAAATAAGTATTTTCAATTACGAGTGTTGGGTAAATACGTACAATATCGGGAGCCAGTTCCACAACTTTTCGGGCAGTTGCAACTGCCTTTACTCCGGTGTCACCGGGAAGCCCTATCATGGTTTGAATACCAAGAGAAAAGCCTCTGTCCTTAATCATTTTTGCAGCATTTATTACCGCTTCAATGTCGTGTCCCCTGTTGGTGCATTTCAAAACATGGTAATCAAGGCTCTGAACACCCAATTCTATAGTTCTTACACCATAGCTTTCAAGTAAATCCAAAATTTCTGAATTTATATAGTCAGGTCTGGTTGAAAGCCTTATTTGATTTACTTTTCCGGACTTAATGTAGCTGTAACCAATTTTGAGATACCATTCCTGTTCACTAAGTGATATTCCTGTAAAACTTCCGCCGTAAAAACCGATTTCAGTAAAAGCGTTACCGCTGGTTTCTAAATGGCTTTCAATAGTACTGCGGATATCTTTTTCACTGGCTTCGTTGGTTTGACCACTAATAATTTTCTGGTTGCAGAAGATACAATCAAAAGGGCAACCTTTGTGTGGCACGAAAATGGGAATTATTATATGCTTCTTAATTTGCAAACACTCCTTTTGCCTTATTTGGTTTTCAGATTATTTAAGGCATCCTTTGCTGCATTTTGCTCGGCTTCTTTTTTAGAATGCCCTTTTCCCTGCCCTTGAGTGACACCATTTATTTTTACTTCTGTAACAAAAGTTTTGTTATGGTCAGGGCCAAATTGGTCGGTAACACTATATGAAATTTGCTGTTCACCGTTTTGTTGAACCAATTCCTGCAGTTGGGTCTTATAATCATAAAATAGCTTTCCTTCAATACATGACCTTATGATTTTATCCATGTATTTGTGCACAAATCCTTTGGCAGTTTCAAAACCGCCGTCAATATATAATGCCCCTATCAGTGCCTCAAATGCATCTGAAAGCAAGGAAATTTTCTCTCTGCCTCCTGACAGCTCTTCGCCTTTTCCAAGTAAAAGATACTTTCCAAGGCTTATGTCAGTGGCACATTGGGATAATGAGTTTTCGCATACAATTTTAGCTCTTGTTACGGACAGCTCTCCCTCCGGCAAATTTGGCTTTTTCTGAAACAGGTATTCGCTTATTACAAGTCCTAATACAGAATCTCCAAGAAATTCGAGCCTCTCGTTATATTTTAACTTTTTTGCCTTCTTTTCATTTGCATATGAGCTGTGGGTAATAGCAGCAAATATAATATCTTTATTATTAAAATTATGTCCTATTATATTTTCAAGCTCAGATATTCTATTATTATAATCGGTTTGTTCCATTATAGTCCTCCAATAAACGCTCAAATCGTAATTCATTTTATCATATAATTAATATTATTCAAAAAAATAACAGGAGGGAAAACCCCACCTGTTATTTTACACTTTTATATTAATATCATCAACACTTTGCAATTATTCGTATTTCTTTAAGCAAATTGTAGCATTGTGGCCACCGAAGCCAAGTGCATTTGAAATCGCATATTTAATGCTGCCTTCTCTTCCCTTGTTTGGTACACAATCAATATCACATTCGGGGTCCTGATTCTGAACATTGATTGTTGGTGGCAGGAAGCTGTCATGAATAGCCATTGCCGTAACTACTGCTTCAATGGCACCTGCTGCACCCAATAAGTGTCCTGTCATTGACTTGGTTGAACTCATTGCAATATTATCTGCATGACTGCCAAATACTGCTTTTATAACCTTTACTTCACTGGGGTCATTTAAAGGAGTAGAAGTTCCATGAGCATTGACATAGCCAACTTCTTCAGGCTTTATCCCTGCATCCTTAATCGCCATCTGCATACTCTTTATACCGCCTACTCCTTCCGGATGAGGAGCAGTTATGTGGTAAGCGTCACAAGTACATCCGTATCCGACAACTTCTGCCAGTATATTTGCGCCTCTGTTAAGTGCATGTTCAAGTTCTTCCAGTACTAAAATTCCGGCACCTTCTCCCATAACAAACCCGTCTCTGTCCTTGTCAAAAGGTCTTGAAGCTGTTGCAGGATCAGGATTTTTACTCATTGCTCCCATATTGCAGAAGCCTGCAAAACTGATAGGTGTAAGGGATGCTTCCGCACCACCAGACAGCATTAAATCAGCATCTCCACGCTGTATAACCTTGAATGAATCACCTATGGCATTATTAGATGTTGCACAAGCTGTTACCACACATTCATTGAAACCCATGAAGCCGTATTGTATAGCTATACGTCCGGAAGCCATATTTGAAATCATCATCGGTATAAAAAACGGACTAACTCTTCCGGGTCCCTTGCTGATAAGAACGCTATGCTGTTCTTCGAAAGTTCCTATTCCTCCAATTCCGGAGCCAACAATAACGCCGCATCTATCCTTATCCAAAGAGTCCAAATCAAGCTTTGCATTTTCTACAGCCAATTTTGAAGCAGCCATAGCAAACTGATTGTATCTATCCATTCTTCTTGCTTCTTTTTTATCAATAAATTGAGTAGGGTCAAAATCCTTTATTTCAGCACCTACCTTTGTTGACATCTCAGAAACATCAATTCTGGTTATTTCACTGATACCATTTCTTCCCTCTTTTATAGAACCCCAAAACTGATCCAATCCAAAACCAAGTGAAGATACTACACCAGCCCCTGTTATAACTACACGTCTTTTCATTTTCATAAACCTCCAAAAGGTGAATTTTATATATCAAAACGTCTTTAAGACATTAGAAAAATTTATGTTAGGTTATATAATATTAAAAAAGCCCCTATTGGGGACTTTTTTAAGTATTACTTTTGATGTATTCAACAACATCACTAACTGTTGTGATCTTCTCTGCTTCGGTATCAGGTATCTCAAGACCAAATTCCTCTTCAAGAGCCATTATAAGTTCAACTATATCAAGAGAATCGGCTCCAAGATCATCTATGAAGGAAGCTTCCATAGTTATATCTTCTTCTTCAACACCCAACTGCTCAACAATCAATTTCTTAACTTTATCGAAAACCATACATTCACCTCCTTCCAAAGGATGAATCTATATGCATACATTTTTAACTATAGTATGCAATCAAATAATTGTAAGTCGGACAGCCTTAACTCCGGCATACCCAAACAATATATTATTACATAACTAGTCCACCGTCAATATCTATAACCTGCCCTGTTACATAACCGGCTTCTTCAGAAGCTAGAAAAGCCACAACATTAGCTACTTCTTCCGGCGTCCCAAACCTTCCGAGAGCTATCTTTTCTATGAACTTCTTCTTTAAATCATCCGGTAATATTTCCGTCATGTCACTTAGTATTGCGCCCGGACACACTGCATTACAGACAATTCCCCGTGGTGCAAACTCCTTTGCGGTGGTTTTTGTTAAACCGATAAGTCCTGCTTTTGATGCTGAATAATTTGCCTGTCCGGGATTACCGTAATTACCCGCTACAGATGAAATGTTTACTATTCTGCCGTACCTTTTTTTCAGCATTAGTTTTGCTGCAGTTTTAGTACATAGAAAAGCACCCTTTAGATTAATGTCAAGCACGCTGTCCCAATCGTCCTCTGACATCATTGCCATTGGCTTATCCTTTGTTATTCCTGCATTGTTTATAAGAATGTCAATACCACCAAAGGTATCTACCGCAGTATTTATCAAAGTCTTTACATCTTCAGTATTTCTTATATCCCCTACAACTGCTGCAACCTTTATTCCCATGGCTTCCAATTCTTTAGCCGTCTCCAGAACTTTATCTGTTGTTCCGTTGAGAACAACATTAGCTCCGTGTTTACCGAGTTTTTCAGCAATGGCTTTGCCTATTCCCCTTGATGACCCGGTTATAACAGCAGTTCGCCCTTCAAATTGCATTTTGTGTACACCTCCACCCCAAATAACATTTAAATATTTTTTTAAGCCAGTACTTCCAACGCTTTATTCAAAGTTTCCAAATTCTCAATATTTATTACTGTCACATTCTTGTCAATCTTCTTTACAAAGCCACTCAAAACCTTTCCGGGGCCAATCTCTACAAATGTATTCACACCTTTGTCAAGCATTGTACTTATACATTTTTCCCAAAGTACGGAGGTGCTAACCTGTCTAATTAGAAGCTCCTTAACCATACTTTTATCTGTAACAGCATCACCTGTAACATTTGATACCACAGGAATCTTCATGTCCTTGAAGGATACCTTTTCAAGTTCAGCAGCAAGTTTCTCTCCGGCAGGTTTTAACAGACTGCAATGGAAGGGTGCACTAACAGGCAATAACATTGCTCTCTTAGCACCTTTAGTCTTGCACAGCTCCGCTGCCTTTTCGACAGCAGCAGTTTCTCCTGCTACTACTATCTGTCCGGGACAATTGAAATTAGCAGGTTCAACAATACCTATTTCTGAAGCCTCTTTACAGCACTCGATTACATCATCATTTTCAAGACCTATAATTGCTGCCATAGCTCCAACTCCTAGAGGTACAGCCTCTTGCATATACTTTCCTCTTTTTTTAACAAGAGAAACGGCATCCTTGAAGCTGACAGTACCTGCTGCAACATGGGCAGCATATTCACCAAGGCTTAAACCAGCAACAAAATCCGGCTTTATACCCTTTTCCAAAAGAGGCTGCATACAGGCAATACTTGTAGTAACAATAGTTGGCTGGGTGTTTTCAGTAATCTTTAATGTTTCATCATCACTGTTGAATATCATTTCCCTGACATCAAAGCCCAATGCCTCTGTTGCTTCGTCAAATATTTTTCCTGCGCTCTTATACTCGTCTGCGATTTCCTTACCCATTCCTACGTACTGAGCACCTTGCCCAGGAAATAAAAAAGCTACTTTTCCCATATAAATCCTCCTGCTTATTATAAAGAATAATACATTAACCGGTTGTTATTTAGACCATTTAACTGCCATTGAGCCCCAGGTAAGTCCTCCGCCAAAAGCAACAAGAACCATATTGTCGCCTTTTTTCAATTTTCCGTCTCTTTTGGCTTCATCCATTGCTACCGGGATGGATGCTGATGAAATATTACCGTATTTATTTATAATGTAATGTATTTTATCATCTGTAATTCCAAGTTTCTTTATAGCACCATCAATGATTCTGGTGTTAGCCTGATGTGGAAAAATGAAATCAAGCTCTTTTATATCCATATTTAAGTTATCTAAAACATGCATTGTAGCAGATGACATAGCCTTTACAGCAAACTTAAATACCTCTTTGCCATCCATCCATAATGTATTGTATTTTTCGTTTACTCTCTTTGCCTTTTCTTCTTCTGATAAATAAAGGTTTGGAATTGTTATATTCATACCTTCAGCCCCATTCGAACCAAGGAACGAATCAAGTATGCCATATCCTTCATCAACTTCCCCAAGCACTACCGCCCCGGAAGCATCCCCGAAAAGAATACAGGTATTTCTGTCTTTCCAGTCAACAATCTTGGACAAACCTTCGCAGCCTATTACTAAAGCATTCCTATAAACTCCGTTTGCAATGAACTGGCGTGCAACTGATAAAGAATAAATAAAACCGGTACAAGCTGCATTCAGATCAAAAGCAATGGCATTTACAGCTCCTATAGCTCCTTGAATAATACATGACATTGATGGCGACATATAGTCAGGGGCTTCGGTGGAAAGAATTAGCAGGTCAATATCTTCAGCCTTTAAGCCCGCATCTTCCAAAGCCCTATTGGCTGCTTCAATTCCCATTGTGTAGTTTGGGGTGTCATGATCTAAAATACGCCTCTCAGATATTCCTGTTCTCTTTATAATCCATTCATCTGATGTATCAACCATCTTTTCTAAATCATTATTGGTAAGTACTTTTTCAGGTACAAAACTTCCTGTACCAATTATCCCTACACTCTTAGTCGATTTTATCATCGGAAGAGTTCACCTCCATGTTCTTGAATTGTTCTTTAATTTCATTTACTACGCCATTTTCTATTAAAGGTATAGCTCTATTTAAAATTGCATATCGTATTGTTTTCGCTTTTGACGAACCATGGCTCTTTATTACCAATCCGTTAACACCTAAAACAGGAGCTCCTGCAAGTTCATCAGGATCGAATTTACTTTTAAAATTCTTAAAAAACGGTTTGAGCGTTAGATAACAAAGCTTAGTAAAAAAATTAGATGTAAATATTTTTTTTAGTTCTCCAAGAAAGAGAGACCCTGCACCTTCATAAAGCTTTAAAGCTACATTTCCAACATAGCCGTCACAAACAGCTACATCAACATCACCGCCGGGGATATTATTTCCCTCGGTATTCCCCACAAAATTGACTTTAGAAGAAGATAAAATACTGAACGCCTGCTTGATAGTATCATTTCCCTTTGCATCTTCCGACCCTACATTCAAAAGGCCAACCTTTGGATTTTCTTTTTTGTAAATCAGTTTCATATAAATAGAACCCATTATGCCGAACTGCAAATAATTTATTGGTCTGCAAACGGTATTCATCCCTGCATCTATTATAAGAACCATATCTTTTTTTGATGGAACCAACGCAGGAAGTGACGGCCTGTCAATTCCCTTTATACGACCTACAATCAAAAGTGCACCGGTCATAATAGCTCCGGTGTTACCTGCTGATATAAATGCATCTCCCTTATTTTCTTTTAAGAGCTTCATACCTACAACCATGGAGGAATCCTTTTTGCTTCTTATAGCCTTTGTAGGAGTATCCTCACCTGTTATAACCTCTGTTGTATTTACAATGCTTATTCTATCTCTATTAAATTCTTTTTTGCTTAAATTATTATCTATAATTTCGCTTTTACCAACAAGAGTAATATTGAAGCCTTCTTTCATATTTATAGCTTCAATACAACCGTCTATTATAGCATCAGGTGCATTGTCCCCACCCATCGCATCAACAATAATGTTAATCATCTTTGTCACTCTCCAAAAGTATCATTAAATAAATATTCAGAATATACGTAAACAATTTCATATTTTTTCTTTAATTGTATTTTCATTAAGAGATACCAGTATAAATTTTCCTCTGAATACTTCAACGTTTTTTTCGTATATTTTAACCCAGACAATAAACCTGTTTCCCTTAGACTCCTTGACTTCTGCTTTTGCTATTAATCTTGCTCCCGCATAAACAGGAATCTTGTACTTTATATTTGCCACTCCAACTAAGGCTACCTGTGAATCTATTACCGCAATGGCTAGGGTTTCTGCCAATGAGTAAATATAGTGTCCGCGTACTATATGTGTTTTTTCAAACGCCATTGTACTATTGGTTTCCATAAGTGAAATTGCATTTTGCCCAAGCTGTAAATCTATCAGTTCTCCGATAAATTCCTTGCTTTTAAGTGACTTTAATTTTTCCTGATTACTCTCTGCAACATTTTTAATTCTTTCACGCAGCTCTGGAATTGAAAGCTCCAGTCGGTCAAGTCTGATTGTTGGTACGCTCACTTTAAAATAATCAGCCAATTCTTCATCTGTCAAAAATGGGTCGTACTTAATTTTTTCAAGCAGAGTCTTTTGCCTTTGCTGTTTGTGAGAAGACGATCTGCTCACTTACAACCACCCCTTATGATTATTGTCTATAATTATTACCAGATACTAATTGCTGATAATAGGATTATATATTAACTTTAGTATTATTGCAACTATTTTCTAATTTTATTAGATTTCCCGCATGTACTAAAATTAAATTTACATAAAAATATCTAGTTTTATTTTTGACTATCCTAACCTTTCAGTCACTAAGACCTAAAGCATAATAAATAGCCGCAGTTTCCTACGGCTACCTTTGTGTATCAATATAGAAGATCGGTTTTACATACCACCGGACTTAAGTATTTTTAAGTTCTTTGCAAAGAAGTCTATTCCTGAATATATTGTTATTATAACAGCTACAAACATAAGATAGGAGTCAACAGGCAAATCTGTAAATATTGAGAACGGCCAATTCTTTAAAAGACAAACCGAAACTGCAACAGTCTGGAATACCATTTTAACTTTTCCCGACTTGTTTGCTGCAATAACCTGACCTTCTCCCGCCGCAACCAAACGCAATCCTGTAACTAAAAGTTCTCTGGAGATTATAATCATAGCTGCCCACCCTGTTACAACCTGCTGCTGAACCAACGCAATCAATGCTGCAGTAATCAGTAACTTATCGGCTATTGGATCAAGGAATTTTCCAAAAGCAGTAACAAGTTTATGCTTTCTGGCAATATATCCGTCAACTCCGTCAGTACTTGCAGCCAATATAAATAACACAGCAGCAACATAACTTCCATAACTATTTATAAAACTATTTACTGTCAACATTTCGTCTTTCATGAAAGACAAAAGTTGAAAATTAACAGTAGCATCAGGAATTGGTATGACAAAAATCATAAATAACGGAACTAAAAATATCCTTGATATAGTTATTTTATTTGGTAAATTCATTTATGACCTCTCCTATCAAATCATAATCTTCGGAATTAAGAATCTTTACATTTGTGAAACTACCTATTGAAAGCTCTTCTGCACTGGTAAAATAAATAACACCGTCAATCTCAGGAGCTTCAGCATAAGTACGTCCATAATAGAATATACCATCATCAGCAATACCGTCAACTATCGTTTTGAAGACTTTCCCATTCCTATCTTGATTTATTTCTCTGCTGATTGTATTTTGAAGCTCGAGAATCTTTTTTTGCCTATTAAGCTTAATACGCTTTGGTATTTGGCCTTTCAGCTTCGCTGCAGCAGTACCGTCTTCTTTTGAATAAGTAAATACGCCGACTCTATCCAACCTGTATTCCTTAAGAAATGCAATCAGTTCTTCAAAATCTTCCTCTGTCTCACCGGGAAATCCAACAATCAGCGATGTTCTGATAGTAATACCACTGACCTTTTCTCTCAACTTATTCAGCACCTGTTTAATATCGCAAATAGTGCCTCTTCTACCCATTTGCTTCAATACTCTGTCAGATGCATGCTGGATAGGAATGTCAAGATATTTGCACACCTTTGGATTTTTAGCTATTTCTTCAATAAGCTCATCGTTTATCTCCTCGGGATAGCAATATAAAAGTCTTATCCATTCTATTCCATTAATATCCGAAATATTTCTTATTAGCTCGGGAAGCATTTTTTTGCCATATAGGTCAATACCGTATCTGGTACTGTCCTGTGCAACAATAATGATTTCCTTTGCACCTTTTTGAGCCAAAAGCTCAGCTTCTCTAACTAACGACTCCATCTTGCGGCTCCTGTATTTACCTCTGAGAAACGGTATTATACAGTATGTGCAGCGATTGTCGCAACCTTCTGATATTTTTAAGTATACAGATTGTTTGGCTGATGAAATTACTCTCTCCTGGTCAAGGTAATCAGTTTCGTCAAGCTTTCCATAAGCCACTGTCTTTTCACCCATATAAGCAAGATTAATTACTTCAGCTATTTCTTTATAATTGCCAGTGCCCAGAACTGCGTCTACTTCCGGTATTTGTTCAAGTATTTTTTCTTTATACCTTTCTGCCATACAACCGGTAACTATAAGTACCTCGCAATTGTGTCCCTTTTCATCTGCCATTTCTAAAATTGTATTAATGGATTCCTGCTGAGCAGATTCGATAAACCCACATGTATTTACTATAAGTACATTAGCGTCTTCCTTATTATTTACAATTTCATAGTCTGCGTGTGACAGCATACCCAACATTATCTCGCTGTCTACTAAATTTTTGGGGCACCCCAATGAGACGATGCCTATCTTTTTTTTCACCCAAAACCCTCCATGTGTCGATTTAAAGACCGTATATTTGTTGTTCTGATACTCTAAAAAAGTTCTATGAAAATTATTTAATAATAATTACAGATTGTCAATGTTTTAGGTAAATAATTTGCAAATAATTAATTTTTAATACACTTGAAATCGGCAATACATCAGTCTTCTGGTAAGTATTTACTTATTGCTTTGGAAATTTGATTGTAGCTGAACCCTCTTCCTGCGAGATACGATTTCATCTTTTTTATAAGATTTTCGTCATACTCACTATACTTGGAATACCTCTTTTTAAGTAATTCCAAAGCTACCAAATCATCATCAGGGTTTAATTCTTCAATAACACTGCTTATTATTTCATTAGGAATCCCTTTGTTATCCAGTTCCATTTCCATTAGCTTTATGGACTTTGGTTTCAGCTTTGTCTTTTCAGATATGTATTTAGTGGCATATTTGTAATCATTTATATAATCTATTTCAGTTAAATCATTTATCACTTGGCTTACTGTATTTTCCTCATACCCGAGTTCACTAAGTTTTTCTTTTACTTCAAAGGAAGTTCTGAGCTTTAGTGAAAGAAATTTTACCGCAGAATTCTTTGCAGCAGCATAGACCTCATATTTAAGTATATAATCCAGTGTTTCCGGCTCAATGTTTTTGTCAAGGGTAAGGTTAAGAGCATCAATACGTTTTAAGGGCAATACGAATTCTTGCTTGTTATCAATGCATATGCTTGCCATGGATTTGTTTTTATTACTTTTCTCTATTGATGTAATCCTCATAACAGCCTCCGTTTAGTATTTACAAAGTCCATCTATAATATATTATATAAGGCATGCCTGTGGATATACTCCGCCGGCATGCCTTATAATAAATCTAACTTAGTCTTCTTTTAAATGTATAATCACTTATTCAATCTCATCAAGCGAATTGTCTTCCTCTTCTGATGCTCCTTCATTCTCAGGAACAGCAGTTACAACAAAATTATTTCTTATAAGTTTCTCAATTTCACTGCACATAGCAGAATTTTCTTTTAAATATTGTTTTGCATTTTCACGACCCTGCCCTATACGCTGACCGTTGTATGAAAACCACGCTCCGCTCTTGTTGACAATCTCCATACTAACAGCAATATCAAGTATACTTCCTTCTCTGGAAATACCCTGACCATAAACTATATCAAACTCCGCTTCTTTGAAAGGAGGAGCAACTTTGTTTTTTACAACCTTTACTCTTGTTCTGTTACCCACAACTTCGTTTGCTTGTTTAATAGCTTCTATTCTTCTGACATCAAGCCTTACGGAAGAGTAAAACTTTAATGCTCTACCGCCCGGGGTAGTTTCCGGATTACCGAACATTACACCAACCTTCTCACGAAGCTGATTAATAAATATAGCGGTTGTCCTTGACTTACTGATAACACCGGCTAATTTTCTAAGCGCCTGTGACATAAGCCTTGCTTGTAATCCTATATGGGAATCTCCCATCTCTCCGTCAATTTCTGCCTTAGGAACAAGAGCAGCAACAGAGTCAATTACAATAATATCTATGGCACCACTTCTTACAAGTGCTTCTGTAATCTCAAGAGCCTGTTCACCTGTATCAGGCTGTGATACTATCAAATTTTCTATATCAACCCCAAGTTTCTTTGCATACACAGGATCAAGGGCATGTTCTGCGTCAATGAAAGCAGCTTCGCCTCCGGCTTTTTGAGCCTCTGCAATAATATGCAGTGCAACTGTTGTCTTACCTGATGACTCAGGTCCGAAAACTTCTACGATTCTTCCTCTGGGAACTCCTCCGACTCCGAGTGCCAAATCAAGGCTCATTGACCCTGTAGGAATACTCTCTATATTCATATGTGAGTTTTCGCCCAACTTCATTACCGCACCTTTGCCAAACTGTTTCTCTATCTGGCCCAAAGCCATCTCTAATGCTTTTTTCTTTTCTAACACGGGGTGACCTCCTTTATCGTTCGAACGTTTGTTCTTTTTTATTATATATTTTATTTTATCTACAGTCAACTGTTAAATTTAAAATATTTTGATACTTATGCTTTTTTTACTAAGCCCCTGATTTTCCCAACAAGCTTATTCTTAACTGCAACTGCCTCGTCAATTTTAAACAACATGGTAAATGCAAAATAAACTGAGGCTCCCACTAAAATCTCAATTCCCAATGCTGCTATTTCAATGAGCTTTGAGTGCATTGCAAAAGGCTTTGTAAAATCAATAGGGATGAACTTATTTAAAATGAATAATACTACCCCCATTATAACCGCAGCTCCCAAAAGCTTTAATGCATAGTCAAACAGTTTTTTCCATCCCATTCCATTCATTCGTTTTGATATTATCACCATCATAATAGCCATATTTACCACACTTTGTATGGAATATGATAATGACATTCCGGCGGGCCCAAGGTCTGTGGCTTTCAAGAATATGTAGCAGAAAACAAAGTTCAGTGCAATAGATATTGTACCAATGTAAAGAGGCGTCTTGGTATCATTATCCGCATAAAAAGCTCTGTTTAAAAGAGCAAGCATCGACTGGGCAATCATAGCTGCCGTAAACAGCAATAATATGCTGCCTGCCGTTATTATTCTGTCTTTTCCTATAACTTGCGACCATTTGTAAACAACACTGACGACAGGTTGAGAAAGTACAATGAATGCCACTGATGACGGTATTATAAGGTACAGAATTGTTCTAAAACCGTTATTAAGTATTTCCTTAAATTCCCCTACCTTTTTTAGTGCCAGTTTTTCTGAAAGGGTAGGAAGAATTGCTGTTCCGAGCCCCATTGCAAATATGCCGTAGGGCAGTTGCCATAAATCATTTGCATTATAGTATGCTGTGATACTCCCGTCATTTTTAAACATTGATATAAAATTCAGTGATATAAGTATATTTATTTGTGCTATGGCAGAAGCTGCAAGAGATGGTATTGCAAGTCTGAACAACCTTCTGAACCCCTGGTTCTTCCAAAGAATTACAGGTCTGTAATACTTTAAATTCGGCCATGCGAAGGATATCTGCATTATGAAATATATGATTGCACTTGCCAATACACCATATGCAACGTATCTTACGCCAAATCTGCTAAGTATGAGTATGCTAAGTGCAGTTCCAAGGTTATATACTGATGGTGCAAATGCAGCGGAAGCAAATCTCTTATATGAGTAAAGAACTCCATTTGTTATTCCTGCAAGCATCATAAAACCAACTGACGGGAACAGTATTCTGGTAAGCTGTATTGTCAGCTCCCTTTTTTCCCCTGTTAAACCTGACGCAGTCATGGATACAACAGCAGGAGCAAAAATCACTCCAAGTATGCAAACACCAATCATGGTTATAAATACAACGTTTACAAAAGTTCCGATAGCTTTCCAGCCGTCCTCTTCCTCATCTTTGGCAATATACCCCGATAGTACGGGAACAAGTGCGGCAGAAATTGCCCCGCCGATTAATAAATTGTACATCAAGTCAGTGGTTCTGAAAGCTGCCAGCAATGAATCCGACTGTGCTGCCGTAAGCAGATTATTAATCAGTATTGTTCTTAAATAGCCGGTTATTCTGCTTACAACCAAAGATGCCATTACTATTATTGCGGCACCTGTTAATTTTTTATTATTTGAACTCAACTTAACCCTCCCGACTGCCCATTGCAGTCCTTTTCCTGTGTATATCAATTATCAAAGATCTATTTCCAGCTTTAAGACATGTCTTCTTATTAAGTCAAACACATTTAATGCCGTAATCGTTCTGATTTTTTTTCTATTACCTGATAGTCTCAGCTCTTTTGTGATTGTACCACCTTCGCTGGAAAGACCTACGTAAACTAATCCGACAGGTTTCTCATCAGTACCTCCGCCCGGGCCTGCTATTCCGGTAACAGATATACCAATGTCTGTCTTTAACCTCTTTCTGATGCCCTCTGCCATCTCTGCGGCTGTTTCACGGCTGACAGCTCCATGAGCCTTAAGTGTCTGCTCTTTTACTCCAAGGTATTCCATTTTCGCTTCATTGGAATAAGTCACTGCTCCACCCATAAACACCTTGGAAATACCCGGTACATCAGTAAGCATTTCTGAAATAAGACCTCCTGTGCAGGACTCGGCAGTTGCAATTGTGATATTGTTTTCGAAAAGAAGTCCTGCAGCCACAGAATCCAAAGTTTCATCCTTATCAGAATACAGATTCTCTCCGGTTCTTCTCTTAATCTCATTTACAACAGGCATGAGTATTTGCTCTGCACTTTGTCCCATTGGAACACTTGCCGTTATCCTTATGGTAACTTCGCCTTCCTTGGCATATGTGGCAATAGTGGGGTTTGTTTGTCCATCAATCAAATCCATAATTTTAGTTTCCATGGCTGATTCACCAATGCCAAAAACCCTTAAAATTACTGATTTCAGAGAATAAGCCCCCTTATTTTTGAAATAGGGCATAACATAATCCAAAAACATAGGTTTCATCTCAACAGGAGGGCCCGGGAGCATTATAACTGCCTTTTCTCCCATTTCTATTATACATCCCGGTGCAGTACCATTATTATTTTTGAGCACTATACAACCTTCGGGCATATAGGCTTGCTTTTCATTGTTTGGGGTCATCTGTCTTCCAAGCCTGCTGAAATAGTTTTTTATCTTATTCAGGCTCTCTTCGTGAATAACCAGCTTTTTTCCGCAGACCCGAGAAATAGTCTCCTTTGTCAAGTCATCCTGCGTAGGTCCCAGACCACCTGTTGTAATAACAATGTCACACCGTTCCAAAGCCAGTTTTAAAGAATCTTCCAATCTATCTGGGTTATCACCTACTACACTGTGATAATACACTCCAACTCCCGCTTCAGGCAGTTTTGAAGATATATACTGTGCATTGGTATTAACAATCTGCCCCATGAGCAACTCTGTACCAACGGCTAATATTTCTGCTTTCATATTTGTGCCTCCGTTATAAAGTAAATAAACCGTATTTATTTATTATACAACATGAAAACAAAATAGTAAGCAAACATTTAAAAAAAGGAATTAATTTAAGAAATGGAATTACAAGAATAGAAATTTGAGTTCAATTAATCAATATAATTATAACATATTTATGTAGGCTTTCAAGTACTTTTTTTCATCATATGATTATGTATTTATTTTTATTATCGTTATATAATACTTTTATATATTATTTACCAGTACAAATGATTGAAATAATAAAATCAAAGGAGACCAATTATGAAGGCATTATTTGTTGGTGGAACCGGCATTATTAGTTCGGCAATATCGTCCGCTTTAGTTGAACAGGGTTGGGAGCTTTATCTGCTTAACAGAGGTAACAGAACCGAAAGACTTCCTGAAGGAGTAAAACTTCTAAGGGCTGATATAAATGATGAAGAACTTGTGTGTTCTCTTATAAAAGATGAGAATTTTGATGTTGTGGCAGATTTTATTGCCTTTGTACCTTCACAGGTTGAACGTGATATCAGACTTTTTTCAGGCAGAACAAAGCAGTACATATTTATTAGTTCTGCTTCAGCCTATCAAAAGCCCTTGTCTGATTTTCGTATAACAGAATCAACTCCACTTGCAAACCCTTATTGGGAATACTCACGCAATAAAATTGCTTGTGAGGAGCTTCTAATGTCCCAATACCGCAGCAATGGCTTTCCGGTAACTATCGTACGCCCCAGCCACACTTATGATGACAGCAGCATCCCTTTGGGTGTTCATGGAAATAATGGCAGTTGGCAGGTAATTAAGAGAATGCTGGAAAACAAACCTGTGATTATTCACGGTGACGGTAGCTCTCTATGGACTTTAACATATAACACTGATTTTGCTAAAGGTTTTATTGGCTTAATGGGCAATATACATGCCATTGGCGAAGCAATTCATATTACTTCCGATGAAAGCCTTACATGGAACCAGATTTACGAGATAATTGCTTCTGCTTTAGGAGTAAAACTTAATGCTGTACACATTGCGACTGATTATCTTGCAGCATCCGGCGACTATGATTTCACAGGCTCCCTTTTGGGGGATAAATCAAATACGGTTGTATTCGACAATTCAAAAATAAAAAGGTTGGTACCGGGTTTTAATGCAACTGTGCGCTTTGATCAGGGGGTCAGACTTGTTTTGGAAAATATTCTTTCACATCCGGAACTCCAGACCCAAGACAAAGAATTTGATGACTGGTGTGATACAGTTATCTATAATTATATGAATTCCATAAAGAAGTAATTGTTTCTTCCTGACACACTAAAATGTCGGAACCAAAGGACAGTTTATGGTTCCGACATCTATTTTTTTTAATTAACGATTCAAAGTTTTGTTAATTGTATTCATGATTTGCTCCATTTGATTATGCAGAAAAAAGTGTCCGCCATCAAACTCAATTACCTCTGTTCTGCCTGATGTATATTCTCCCCATCCCTTCATTCCTTCAAAGCTGGTCATTTTGTCCTCTTTCCCGTTAAAGACTGTTATGTCACAGCTTAATTTTTCATCTTTATCTATATAAATATACTCTTCTATCAGTTTATAATCAGACCTTAATATTGGCAAAAACAATTGCCGCAATTCCATATTTTCAAAAACCTCTTTTGGTGTACCTCCCAGTTCATAAACCTCATTTATAAATTTTTCATCGGGTAAATTATATATTTTTTTATCATTATTATAAAGTGCAGGGGGGCATCTGCCTGAGAAAAAAAGGTGCAGCGGCTCTGTTTTTTTGTTTTTATGAATTTTCTGAGCCAGTTCAAGTACGATGGAGCTTCCCATACTATGTCCCAACAAAGCATAGGGCTGTTCATCAATTGACGATGATATTTTGCCGTAAACATCATTTATTACTTCTTCCATATTATTGTATAATGGCTCGCTTATCCTATGTCCTCTCCCTGCAAGTTCCACAGGCATTACTTTTATATTTTTGTCGGCAAAATGTTTTAACTTGGAATATATGCTTGAGGAACCCCCGGCATATGGAAAGCAAAAAAGATTAATTGTATTCTTCATATTACTCCTCTTGATAAATAGTTTCAATATTTTATAAACTTTTTACTCTTAACCCAATATATTATATATTATACAGTTTTGGATTTCCATAGTTCCTGCTTAATCCCTATATAAACTTCACAAATATGTAAATCTCTGTTAGAATAGAATTCGGTGTATAAGCTATGTATGCTGTTTTATGAAAGGTTGGGGTTTCTTGATTAATTTATATGGAATTAACATTTCTGCATGTACTGATGATAATATAAATTTACTAAAAAGATTAATTTCTGATGAGAGAAAAGCAAAAATGGAAAAGTTTTTATTTAAGGAGGATTCTATAAGATGTCTTCTTGGTGAAATTATTGCCAGATATGCCATAAGTAAAGACTTAAACATAAAAAATGAAGATATCAGTTTCAAAACGGACTCTTTTAATAAACCATACCTGCCAATTGCGGACAAATCTGTTCTTTACAATATATCCCATTCCGGAGAATGGGTTGTCTGTATTATTTCAGATAAACCTTGTGGAATAGACGTGGAACTTATAAAACAAGCGGATTTTGGCATAGCAAAAAGATTTTTTTCACAGAATGAATATGAAAGCCTTATGAGCCAACCGGAGCATTACCGTACCAGATACTTTTTTATGCTTTGGACATTGAAGGAAAGTTACATAAAAGCTGATGGAAGGGGTTTGTCACTGCCTTTAGATTCTTTTTCCATTAACATAGGGTCGGACAGAATATGTGTATCCGCAAAAGACAACAATAACCTTTCAAATTGCTTTTTCAGTCAATTTGAAATTGACAATAGCCACATTGTTTCCGTATGTTCTAAGGAAGACAATATTCCTGATAACATATGTCTTGTAACAGTTCAGGATATTTTAAATACTTTACGCTGATAAAGGGCTGCCTCAAAAATATAAGAGGCAGCCCTTTATAGCTGTGCTATTTATGCACAATAAATCTTGTCGCTTGGTAGTATTTCTATTCCGGATTTCACTAAAGTTTCTATTGCCGTCTCTGGGTTTTCAACTCTCAAAATTACAAATGCTTCATTACCTGTTTTTCCTACAAAAGCATACATATATTCAATGCTTATGCCATTATCACGAAGAATGTCCAATGACTTTGCAAGTCCTCCCGGCTTATCTTCAACTCCAATTGCAATAACGCTGGTACAGCTTACCGTAAACTGCTGCTCACTCAAAAAACGCTCAGCATCTTCCGGCTTATTAACAATAAGTCTTAATATGCCAAAATCCGTAGTATCAGCTATAGACATGGCGCAGATATTAATGTCATTATCCGCAAGTGTTCTGGTTACATCAGCCAACCTTCCTGATTTATTTTCTAAGAAAACTGAAATTTGTTTAACAAGCATGGTTAACAGGCCTCCTTTATAATTGTTAATGAATTAACTTAACCCTTATTATATAACCCTTTTATCAATAACTCTTTTTGCCTTACCTTCGCTGCGCTGAATGGATTTAGGTTCAACCAGCTTGATTTTTGCACCTATTCCCAAAGTACTGTTGATTTCCTTAGAAATCTTCTTTTCTACATCTTCCAGCTTTTTTACTTCATCTGAGAATAAGCTTGGAGTTATTTCAACCTGAATTTCCAGTGTGTCCAGATTATCTTTTCTATCCACTACCAACATGTAATGAGGTGCAGTCTCGCCAATTGATAACAGAACACTTTCCACCTGTGAAGGGAAAACATTTACACCTCTGATTATAAGCATGTCGTCAGTTCTGCCGGCAACCTTGTTCATTCTTACTTCTGTACGTCCGCATTCACATTTATCATAATTCAACGAAGAAAGGTCTCTGGTTCTGTACCTTATTAAAGGAAGCCCTTCTTTTGTAATAGTCGTAAATACAATTTCACCTTCTGAGCCTTCAGGAAGTACTTCCCCTGTATCAGGATCAATAATTTCCGGAATAAAATGATCTTCCGGTATATGCATGCCGCTCTGATAATCACATTCACATGCAACTCCAGGCCCTATTACCTCGCTTAGCCCATATATATCGAAGGCTTTAATTTTTAGTCTGTCCTGTATTTCCTGCCTCATACTTTCCGACCAAGGCTCCGCCCCGAAAATGCCGGCCTGCAGCTTTAAATCGCTTCTCTTGATTCCAAGCTCTTCCATCTCCTCAGCCAAATATAAAGCATAAGAAGGCGTACATGCAAGATGAGTTGTACCGAAATCCTGCATAATTGAAAGCTGCAGCTTTGTGTTTCCTGATGAAGTAGGTATAACTGTAGCTCCCAGTTTCTCACCGCCATAATGAGCACCCAGGCCTCCGGTAAATAATCCGTAACCGTAAGATATCTGCAGGAATGAGTCCTTTACTGCTCCGGCAGCCGTAAAGGTTCGAGCAATAACCTCAGACCAAACATCAAGGTCATTTTTGGTGTAGCCTACAACCGTTTTCTTACCGGTTGTTCCCGAAGATGCATGGACTCTGACAATTTCACTCATAGGTACTGCAAACAGTCCGTATGGATATGTATCTCTCAGGTCCTGCTTATAGGTAAAGGGTAAGTTTTTCAAATCATCAACAGACTTGATATCTCCGGGCAACATTCCCTTTTCCTGCATCTTCTTTCTGTAAGTAGGTACATTATCATATACCAGCTTTACAGTTTTAATTAATCTTTCCGATTGAACCTTACGCATTTCTTCTCTGGACATACATTCGTATGCCTTATTCCAATATAACATAAACTTTCACCCTCCCAAGAATAAATATAAATTTATATATTCTTTGCCATCATCCCACGCGGAATGGCTTTCAGGGTTTACTTACAAAATGTAGCCCCACACAAAAGCAATAGGCTTAAATTCTTAATTATGATAATTGTAGCCTTCCTCAAAGGCTTTGATATTTACATCAAGTACCTTTGCAGGAACAACTTCATTTATGGCTTCCATAAATATTTTTTTATCAATACCTGCTAATTTAGCCATTACTCCAAGCAGAACAATATTTACAGCCTTTATCGTCCCACATTCTCTGGCTATTTTTAGTGCGTCAAGTGAGTAAATGCTATATGATGTCTTTAAGTTGTCAAGTATTTTTTCAGGATACTTAGCCTTTCCTATAATTACAGGCATTGGATCAATTTCCTGCTCGTTAACTATCATCTTGCCGTCTTTATGAAGATACTCCACCCACCTTAGGGCTTCTAACTGTTCAAAGGCAATAATGAGGTCGGCCTCGCCCTTTTCAATAAGAGGTGAATATACCTTCTCCCCATACTTTACATATGTAACAACGCTGCCGCCTCTTTGGGACATACCGTGTACCTCTGAGACCTTAACGTCAAAATTCAGTTTCAATGCAACTGTTCCCAGTATTCTGCTGGCCAGAAGAGTTCCCTGTCCGCCAACACCAACTATAAGTAGATTTAATTTTTTCACCTTATTCACCCGCCCTTTCAATAGCACCAAATCCGCATATTTTGGTGCAGAGCTTGCAACCTACACAAAGTGCAGGGTTTATTTCAAGGTGATCGCCCTTCTCAACTATGGCCGGACATCCTATTTTCATGCACATTCTGCACTTTTTACATTTATCCTGGATTATTCTGTGGCTTCCTTCATATTTAACATGCTTCAAAAGTGCACAGGGGCGCTGAGAAATTATTACCGAAGGCTCGTCTGCATCAGTTTCAGCTTTTACAACCTTCTCAAATTCCTTTATATCAAAAGGATCTACCACGGTAACTCTGTCAACACCAACTGATTTGCAAAGAAGTTCAAGATCTACCTGTTTTGTAGGTTCACCCTTGATTGTAAATCCCGTTGTCGGGTTGTGCTGGTGACCAGTCATTCCTGTAATTGAATTATCAAGAATGATTACAGTGGAGTTACCTTTATTATATACGATATCTATTAAACCTGTAATACCTGAATGTATAAATGTTGAATCACCGATAACTGCAACGGTTTTTTTTCTGAATTCGGCTCCACGTGCTTTTTCCAGCCCGTGTGCAACACCAATGCTTGCTCCCATACAGACACATATGTCCATTGCTTCGTTAGGAGGCAACGCGCCAAGGGTGTAACAGCCGATATCTCCGCTGACGGTCAGGCCCAATTTTTTGATAACGTAGAACATGCCTCTGTGAGGACATCCCGGACACATTACGGGAGGTCTTACCGGAACGGCATTATTGGAAGCTTCCTTGGAATCAAACTTTTTATCAAGTAGTTTTTCCGCAACCAGTTGAGCGCTAAACTCACCGGTTACAGGAAGCTTTTCCTTACCTATTACTTTTATGCCCATTTTCTTAATTTGATTTTCAAAGAATGGCTCCAACTCTTCTACTACATACAGAGTTTTTACATTTGCCGCAAACTCAGCAATAAGTTTTTCAGGAATTGGGTGTACCATACCTATTTTTAATACAGATGCATCGGGCATGGCTTCTTTTACATACTGATATGAAATTCCGCTGGTTATAACCCCAATGTCTTTGCTTGCCATTTCAACTTTGTTTAGTCCGCTATCATTTGAGAATTCTCTCAAAGCAGCCATTCTTTTTTCAACTACAACATGTCTTTTTCTTGCCATAGCAGGCATCATGACATACTTGTTTGCATCCTTGGAATATTGTTTTAACTTGTAATCTTCTTTATCCATCATTTCAACAGCACTTTGGGAATGGGATACCCTGGTGGATAGTCTGACGATTACAGGACAGTCATATGTCTCACTTATGGAGAACGCCTGTTTTACGAAGTCCTTACATTCCTGAGAGTCAGAAGGTTCAAGCATTGGAACCTTTGATGACCTTGCATAGAACCTGCTGTCCTGTTCATTCTGGGAACTGTGCATCCCAGGGTCATCAGCAACCATTATAACAAGACCTCCGTTTACGCCGGTATAAGATACTGTAAATAGAGGGTCTGCTGCAACATTAAGTCCTACGTGTTTCATGGAACATATGGATCTTGCTCCTCCGATGGATGAACCTATAGCAACCTCAAGCGCCACCTTTTCATTCGGTGCCCACTCGGAATATATTTCGTCATATTTTGATATGTACTCAGTAATTTCAGTACTAGGAGTTCCCGGATAAGCAGCTGCTACTGAGCAACCTGCCTCATATGCTCCTCTTGCCACGGCTTCATTGCCGAGCATGAGCTTTTTCATTGATATTCCCCCGTCTCTTTTTGATTAATTATTGTAATACTTGATTACAATCAGCATACATTGTTTATTATTATAAAGTATTATCAGTGTAAAGTAAATGAAGAAATTCGACACGTTTAGCACTTTACAGGGGGTTTTTTCAGTGTTTTAAGTATGTAAAATTTGAACAAACTTTTAATTATACACCAGAACAGATTATTTATATAAATTTTCAATAAATATATGATATAATAATTGCTGACTGTAAACTATAAACTATTAAGAGGTCTTAAGATGAACACTAGAAAATTCACTTATATAATTACTATAGTAGTAGGCATATTTCTTTTTGGAATGGGAGCAGTATTGCTTTACTACGCTAACAGCGTAACAGGAGCAGACGGTAAAAATGCTGTTCCTGCCATACTCCAAGGACTTAACTCCACCACCAGTAAGGAACCTATGAACTTCTTCCTGATGGTAGGTGACAAGTCAAGCGGTAATACGGATTCAATGATGGTAGCAAACTATAATCCCGAAAAAAGACAGGTAAGCATCGTTACAATACCGAGAGATACTAGGGTTAAATTAAAAAATAATATACTTCCAAAAATCAACGCGGCTTATGCTGCAGGAGGAAGGAACCATGAAGGTGCAAAATATTCAGCTGAGGTTGTTAGTAAATTAACAGGAATCAATATCAACTATTATGTTCATATCAATATTTCCGCAATCAAGAAGATTACAGATATGCTTGGAGGAGTTTATTTTGACGTTCCTGTTGATATGAAGTATGATGACCCTACTCAAAATCTTCATATCAATTTGAAAAAAGGCTCTCAGTTGCTGGACGGTGACGGGGTTGAACAATTGCTGCGTTTCAGAAAACCAAACGGCGAGCATTATTCGCAAGAGTTAAAAGAATTTTATGACGGTAGTGATATAAAGAGAACCGAGATGCAGATGAAGTTTATAAAAGAATTTATAAAACAAAAGCTAAAGGTACAGAATATTCCAAAGCTAAATCCTGTGATTAATTATGCTTTTCAAAATATTATAACAAATATGACTTTATCAGATGCGTTAAAGATGTCCACCGGACTCATAAGTATTTCCCCTGACAACTTTAACTCTTTCCGTCTTGACGGTGAAGACAAGTATATAAACAGAGGATGGTACTACTTATACAATGGTAATTTAATCAATATTGAATCAAAAGAGTCTCTTCCGTCGGCTGAGGTAGTTGAGAATTATTTCTATTCTGCCAACGGTATAGCGACACCATCAGGTGAACTCTATGTCCCTGATGAAAGTAGCAATAATGAGGACGAAGTTAAGTCCCCTCCTGTTACAAAAAAGTCTGTTACTAAAAAGCATAATCCCTCAAATTCAAAAACTGATACTAAAGGAACATCAAAGGGATAAATTTTAAGGAGTGTAAAAATGACTACTGTTATTCACAATATTTTAATGCCTTTAATAGATATTATAGAGGGTATGGGAGTCTGGGGGATTGGGCTTTGGATGCTCTTTGAAAGCAGTTGTATTCCTCTTCCGAGTGAAATTATACTGCCTTTTGGAGGAATGATGGCCTCTCAGGGGAGCATTACTCTTCTTGAAGCAAATATTGCTGCAGCCGTGGGCAGTCTTATTGGTTCTATGATTGCATATTTGGTTGGTTCCTACGGCGGAAGACCTTTCATACTGAAATACGGAAAGTACTTTTTTGTATCAGAAAAGAATTTTTATAAAGCAGAAGAGGTATTCAGAAAAAGAGGTATGCTGGCTGTGTGCTTGGGAAGACTTCTTCCTGTAATCAGAACATTTATTTCTTTACCTGCCGGAATTGCTAAAATAAATAAATTAAAGTTTTTTATTTTCTCAACAATAGGAATGCTTCCATGGAACTTTACTTTGATTTATCTGGGTTATGTCTTCGGAAAGGATTACGAGACTAAAATCAGGCCGTATTTTAAGGGTTTTGAAAATATAGTAATAGCGCTGATTTTAATCTGTATTGTCCTATTTATAATTCACAAGATTATTTCCTCCCGCAGAGAAAGCAATAATTCTATGGGAGATAAGTAGTTATTGAGTTATTCGTGTCTGGGTGTTTTTTTGACAAGAACTGCTGCTTTTGTAATAGCTAAAATGACGTCTACCTCAAATTGATTTCTTAAACTGTTTACCTTTGAATACAGCTCACCTTTTTCAGAGGCAATGTATTTCGGAGGAAGGCTGTTAAGAGCAAGAGCAGCTATATCCTTAACGCACAATTCGCATTTGCACATGCTGATATCGTCCAGAACGCCGTCTATCAGATTGAATACAACTTCTTCCATATAATTTTTCAACGTTACCATACTTTCATCCCCTTATACCAACTTATAAAATGACATACATTAATCATTTCGTTAATATTTTTAAAATCCCTCTATATTTTCAATAATTTTTAAAAGTTCATTGGTTTCTTTTCTTTCAACCTTAATACCCGTCCAAATCTCAAAAGATGAAACTCCTTGATTAATCAGCATCCCAAATCCATTTCTTATCTTGCATCCTGCATTTTCTGCCTGTATTAAAAATCTTGTTTTTTTAGGTACATATAGAACGTCGTAAACCAGTTGAGTTCCGTTGAAGTTGAAATCGATATCAAAAGGAGTTGAATCAAGATACGTACTCATTCCGGCAGGTGTTGTGTTTATAACAATCTGGCTGTTTTCAATTGCTTTATCAAGTTTGTCTTTCTCAGGAAGCATTGTACTAACAAGGTTTCCGAAATTGCCGTTTACAAGATTAGAAATACTTTTTGCGTTGGCCTCTGTCCTGTTTACTATTGTCAGATGTTCTATGCCTTCCATTGCAAGCCTGACAGCTATAGCCCTTGACGTTCCTCCTGCCCCCAATAGCATTACTCTCTTACCTTTAAATGTGGTTCCAAAACCATCACAAAAATCCCTGACAAAACCTTCGGCATCGGTATTAGAACCTATGAATCTTCCGTTTTGCTTTTTTACGGTGTTAATTGCACCCATAAGCATACCTTCTGCTGAAACCTCATCCAGATAATTTATAACATCCTTTTTATATGGAACAGTTACGTTAAAACCTAAAAAGTTTATACCCTTTAATCCATTCATGACCTGTTCCAACTTTCCTGTTTCAACAAGTACAGGTAAGTAAACACCATTTACTCCAAATTTTTTAAATAGTGTATTATGAATAAAAGGTGACTTAGTATGCTCAATTGGATTACCAAGCACACCATACAACTGTGTTTTTCCGTTAACAAATTCAACCAAGTTCATTGGCTTGCCCCCCAAATGTTATTTTAAACGGCTTCTTTCTATTTGAAGCCTATTCTTTTTCCATTCATTTCTTACTTCCAGTCCGGACTTTTGTACATTGCTAAAACGACCTAAGACTCTTTTTTCTATATGCCTTTTTAATCTGACATACAAAATCTCTTTTTTATCTATGGGCTTTACAAGTACAGTTAGCATATTTACTTTATTTCCCCCATATATATCTGTAAATATCTGGTCACCTATAACCGCTACACTTTCAGGCTCAAGCCCCATTTTTTCCGCCGCCGCAAGAAAAGCTTTTCCTGCCGGTTTGTATGCTCTGTGTATTGCCATTACCGACATTTCTTTGTTGAACCTCGTTACCCTTTTAAGTGAAGCATTCGAAAGTATACAAACCTTGAAGCCTATTTTTTGCAGTTCAGCCACCCAGCTTATTGCATTTTCGTCAGCATCCAATGTATGCATAGGTACAAGGGTATTATCTATATCAAGTATAACCCCTTTTATTCCTCTTTCTTTAAGTATATTTATATCAATATGTCTTATACTATCAAAATATAAGTCAGGATAATATTTTTCAATCATGTAAATTCCTCCATATCAAACTATGATAGCAAAAGGTATTATGTTTTGCAAACCATTTTAAGCTTCTTATTATGTTGTGTGTACTACTCAAATTGTAATAGTTTATTTTCAAGGCAAAGCTGTAAGTCAAATTTTCTGCAACCCACCTTGAAAAACTTTATTTCTATTAATTTCTTATGGTTTGAAGGGTCCTCCACTATTGAAAGTACTACGCCTCTGCCGAATTTGGCATGGTTTACAAATTTCCCTTCATCTATATTATCTATTATGTCCTTTTGCAAAAGTTGTACAACCTCATTTACAAAAACAGAAGGTAAAACTTTTTCATTATTGACTAATCCGGGATGGAGGAGATAAAGTTTTTTTCTTGCTCTTGTCATTCCAACATAAAAAAGTCTCCGTTCTTCTTCAAGTACGATTTTTTCAGAGTTTTCAATAACCTTGTCCCCCGGAATCTCACTGTTTACAAGGTCTATCATAAATACATTGTCATATTCAAGTCCCTTTGATGAGTGCAAAGTGCTCAGAGTTATTTCATTTTTTTCATCCTCGTGCCTATAGCCCCCATCCAGAAATATTTGCTCCAACTCCTGTAGCCGCATGAGAAATGAAGAAATAGTAGGACAATCAGCTGATATTCCGTGTAAAATCCCGTAAAGCTTGTTGAGGTAATCAAAGGACTGACCGGATATGGTACTGTAATCATTAATACTTTCCAGATACCTGAAGTTATTTTTTATATACTCCAATGCCGCCCAAGGATTCTTCTTTGCTAACGATGCAAATTCTCCTTTTAGTTCCCTCATTGCATTTAGCTGGAAGGGTTTTAAGTCATGACTATTTATTATTCTGTCAATTACATTTTCATTGTCATCACCCTGCAAGGCACAATCCAGCATGGATTTTGATATAAATCTATTCATTCTGAAGCATATTTTTGCAAATGCTTCCGTGTCACAACCATAAAGTGCAAAGAGCAGGAAGGCACATACTTCCTGTACAAGCCAGTGTTTGAAAAAAAACAGTCTGTTCTGCCTGATTCTGAAGGATATTCCATTCCTTTGCAGTTTATCCGAAACAAGAATTGACGAGAGGTTGTTTCTGTACAAAATCCCAGCGCTTTTTTGCTTTTTTCCTTTAAGGAGTTCTTGTATATTTTTTAGTAAAAAATCCTGCTGGCCACTCTCATTATCAGCTCTGATAATCATTGGGTCATCAGCCCTTTTATTATTGGTTTTGTGCGCTTTTACATACCTTTTGTCATTTTTCATTATGAATTTGCTGGTAAGGTCTACTATATTACCGGAAGACCTGTAGTTATTCTCAAGTCGGAAAAGCCTGAGATTTTCAAATTCATTACTTATATTAAGAATATACTGGGGTTCGGCTCCCCTGAATCGGTAAATTGACTGGTCATCGTCAGCCACAATAAATATATTCCCGTCCGCTCCTGCCAACAGCTTGAGAATGGCAAACTGTATATTGGACAAGTCCTGGCCTTCGTCAACTTGTATATATTTATATTGTCTTTTATATTCTTTTAATACCTGCGGATATCTTGAAAGAATACTATAGGCATATGTAAGCATATCGTCAAAGTCTATCATGAGATTCTTTTTCTTGTAATCTTCATAGGTTTTATAGACCTTTTTGAATTTCTTTGAGCTAAAAAAGCTGTCATCAGCATTTTTTATCATTTTATTTTTTATATAGCTTATTTCATTTATAAGATTATCCAGCTCATCATCGCTTATTTTCGCACTGTATATGCTGTAATACATATCCTTTAACAGCATTTTTTTATTAATATCTTCTTCCGTACCCTCAATACGCCTCAAGCTCTGCCCCTTCATTGTCTCATAGCCTCGGACTACTCTATTACAGAAGCTGTGAAGAGTGGCGAATTGTACTTTTTCATTTATCCTGCTTCCGTAGTACTTTTTGAAACGCCTGTCCATTTCAAGCTGAGCGGCCTTATTAAAGGTTAGCGTCAGAATACTTTTTGGATTAATGCCTGATTTAATTAAATTATAAACGCGGTTTACAATAACAGTTGTTTTTCCGCTGCCGGGACCGGCGATAAGTAAAACCGGCCCTTCAACAGTAAGTACCGCTTCTCGTTGTTCGTGACTTAAATCTTTAAATTCCATTTCTATTTCAGATTGTGTCATTTATTCACCTATTCAATATTTTTATCAATCCAGAATTGCTCCAACTTTTTTCCCAGAAGTCCCGTATCCTGTACACGCAATGCATGTTCCCAATGTCTCGGAAACAGCCGCCTGTAGCTGCCATTTGAGAATCTTTCGTCCAGCAGTATTACTAACCCCACGTCCTGTTCCGAGCGAATTACCCTGCCTGCTGCCTGTAGAACTTTGTTCATTCCCGGATACATATATGCATTTTCAAAACCCATTCGGTTTATGCTTTGATAATAATTCATGATTATATCTTGTTCGGGGCTAACCTGAGGAAGCCCTACCCCTACTATAACGGCTCCTATTAGTCTGTCTCCCTTCAAATCTATACCCTCTGAGAAAATCCCTCCAAGTACACCAAAAGATACGAGACTCTTTTCTCTGCCCGATTGAAAATTGCTTAGAAAGCACTCTCTCTCTTCCTCTGTCATGGAAGCTTCCTGAATTATTGTATCAGTTTCGGGATATTGCTCTGTAAAGCGTGCATAAACCTCGTTCATGTATTTATATGAAGGAAAAAACACTACATAATTCCCAATCTTTTTGCTTATAGTAAGCCATATTATGTCTACTATTTTATCATAACTTTTATCCCGGTTTTTATATCTCGTAGAAATACTATCATTAACAATAAGACATAGGTTTTCTTTATTAAAAGGGGAAGCAAGATTTATGTTATAATCCTCTTTGTCCCCTCCCAATACATCCATAAAGTAGTTTAAGGGTGTAAGAGTTGCAGAGAAAAAAATCGCTGTTTTACCTCTTTTTACTGCATCTGCAAGTAAAAAAGAAGGGTCCAGACAAAAAAGCTTTACTCTGACATCATTTGATTTTGTTTCTATAAATGTAACATATCTTTCATCGTAAAAATCAGCCATTCTGGTAAAAGCTATTGAATTGAAATAAGTCTCTAAAAGCTGGTCAAAACCATCTATGTTGCTATTTTGATTTTTAAGTATCCATTCTTCTGCTTCCGATATAAAACTGTTCAACATTCTATACAGGTCAGTCAGCTCTGCTTTGCTGATAATAAAGCCTTCGTCCTTGCATTGTTTACGAAGAGCCACCATATAGGAATTTATCTTGTTTAATATTCTTGCAACTTTAGGAACTCTTGACATCATAAGCTTTTTTGCTTCTAGATAACCGGATTTATATATTTGAGCAGAAAACATTTCTCTTGCTCTATCCACCAGATTATGAGCTTCGTCTACCAAAAAAGCATAATCTCCCGTATTGTTGAGAAAAAACCTTTTTAGATATACCCTTGGATCAAATGCATAATTATAGTCGCAAATAATGCCGTCCGCCCACAAGGAAAGGTCAAGACTGAATTCAAAGGGACATACCGTATGTTTATGGGAATATTCTTCTATTACATCTCTGGACAGGTTCTCAGAATTTTTCAGCACATCTTCCAGTGCATTGTTAACCCGGTTATAATGACCTTTGGCGTACTCACAAAAATCGGGATTACAGCTTCCTTCTTTGTTGAAGCATATTTTATCCTTTGCCGTAAGTGTTATGGTTCTGAATGCCAAACCGCATTCTCTCATTTTTGAAAATGCCTCTTCGGCCACCTGCCTTGTAATGGTTTTTGCAGTGAGATAAAATATTTTTGAAATGTGTTGTTCGCCTAAAGCTTTGACCGCTGGAAACAGTGTTGATATGGTTTTACCAATACCTGTAGGGGCCTGAGCAAACAATTTTTTGCCCTGAGCTATTGTTTTATATACTGCAACTGCAAGCTCCCGCTGTCCATTTCTGTATTCTTTAAAGGGAAATTCCAGAGTTTTTATTGAAGTATCTCTTTTATTACTCCATGAATCCGATATACGGGCCCAAATTACATATTTGTCCAACAATTCTTCAATAAAAACCGTCAGCTCTTCAAGAGAAAACTGTTTCCTGATTCTCTTAATTTCCTCTGTTTCTATGTGAAAATATGTTAATTGTACATATATACTGTCAAGTTCATTCTGCACGGCATAAATATAAGCATAGCACTTAGCCTGTGCCCAATGCAGAAAACTAAAATCTTCATCAATAAATTCAATCGGACGGATTGTTGATTTTATTTCATCTATTACAGCTCCGCCCGGTTCAGCTATTATACCGTCAGCACGACCCTCAAGTCTGAATATAAAGTCGTCTGTGTTAAAATCGTGGACAAGGGAGACTTCTTTGTTATATAATTCCCCGCCCTGTTTTTGAATTCTCTGGTGTATTTTTGTCCCTTCCAGCATTCTGCCCGAGGAAACAAGCCTGTTATCAATGTCACCGGACCTCAAGACCAGCTCAACAAGATTTCTGATTGAAATTTTTATCTCGGGTTTGCCCATATCTTTGTATATTAGCCTCCATCTGCAAAAAATATTAATTGATAATCAGTAAAATAGCTGACCGGTAAACCAATCAGCTTCATCAGAGAACGTCAGTTCTTATTATATCAATAAATAATTTCTTTTTCAATGTCACATCTATTATACTTTACTTCAGATTTCTGTACCTTGCCATTAAATATCCGTCAGCATATTTACCATTTCTTACAGCCATATACTTTTTTGTGCCTTCTATCTGAAAACCATGGGTCTTGTAAAAGCCTACAGCCGTTTCATTTTCTACAAATGCAGTTAATTCCACACGTACAAGCATCAGCCAGTTATCTGCCAAATCCAGAATTTTCTCTAATAATGCTGTCCCTATTCCCTTTCCCTGATAATCCTTATGTACCATTATCCCTATAGATGCAGTGTGCTTGGTTCTCGGAGTCTGGCTTACAATCAGAGAAACCGTACCAACTACTTTTTTAGCCCCGTTTTCATCTGTCTCAGCCACCATTTGATATTGATTTTGACCAAGAGACTTAATAAACTCTTCTGTTTGATCTATTCTTTCACTGAATAAACCTAGAAGATTTTCTCTCACCCTATCCATTGTGTACATCTCATTTATGTATGGTGCATCCTCAATACGTATGGGCCTTATAGTATAATCCATATTTCAGCCTCCTTTTATTTATAAAATAAACTATGAATAACAAATTAATTAACTGGCAATTTTAATAATAAATCTAATTTGGAGGCACATATGTCTGAAAACAGTTTAATATGCCCTGTTTGTAATAACAGTAATTTTTTAATTAAATATGAAGCAACTTATGTCTACTCATATATAATCGATTCCGATGCTCCCGGCCTTAGAAATAAAAATGAATTCCTTCCTTTTATGTTTGATAACCGGGAACAGAAGGACACAAAACAATTCGTTGAATGTACTACCTGCGGTTCGCAGTTCAGGTGCTACTTTAATCAATGGGATAATAAAATAGGGCTAAAAGCTTTACAAGAAGCAATCAGCCAGCATCAACCCCACAATCCGTTGTAATGTGTGTTATACAAATGGATTACTTTTAATTATTCCATACATTCTATTACAATTCACTTTGCAAAGTCAAGTTTTTATATTACTGCCACTTAAAGTATCCTAGTATTCCTTTCTCATCCCTGCCTTTGGTATTTCCATGTCCTCTCTGTACTTGGTTATCGTTCTTCTGGCAATACTTATTCCTTTTTTGTTCAGTATTTCTGCAATCTTCTGATCACTATAAGGTTTCTTTCTGTCCTCTTCCGTAATTATCTTTTTAATATCTGATTTTATAGCATCCGGCACTATTTGAGAATCATAACCGATAGAAAGCCCATTTGTAAAAAAGTAATCAAGCCCAAATATCCCCCATGAGCATTGAAGATATTTTCCTCTTATGGCACGACTCACAGTAGACTCGTGTATTTGCAGCTTATCTGCAATACATTTCTGGTTCATAGGTATAAGGTAACTTGGACCCTTATCAAAAAAGCCAATTTGTTGGTTCACAAGCATTTTTGTAACGTTTAGCAAGGTGTTATTTCTCTGGGTTATACATTTGATAGCCCAATCAGCTTCTTTCAATTTATCTGATATATAGTTCTTGACATTATCGGAAGGATTTTGTGAAAGGACATTCCGATAGTAGCTGCTAATTGAAATATGAGGATCTGAGAAATTATTTAAAAGCACCTCATAGTAATCGCAGAATTTTACTATGACCAAATCCGGTGTTTGGTAATGAATATCTCTTTTTGCCCCAAACCCCATTCCGGGTCTGGGATTCAACTTTTTAATAATTTTAAATGCATCATTAACTTTATCTATTGAAACACCCAATGTCTTAGCTATGAGATTCAGTTGATTCTTTCCAAGTAATTCAAGATAACAGTTTACCAGTGTAATCACTAGTGGATTATTTTGATTCAATCTCTCTAATTGGAGTAGAAGACATTCTTTTAAGTTTCTTGCACCTACACCGGCGGGCTCCATTAATTGGAGCTGGTGTAAAGCCATTTCTGCCTTCTTTTCATCAATTCTGAGAGCCTTTGCCATATCATCTGTTTTCTCTTGAAGATACCCGTTTTTATCAATACAGCCTATCATATATTGAATTGTCTTACAGAGTTCCTTTGGTGCTTTCATTAAGTTTAATTGCGATTGCAAATGCTGATATAAATCCTCCTCATCCCCCCGCATATAATGTGCCACGTCTTTATTTTCTTCATCCTCTTCAAGGTCATGGTTGTAAACTCTGTACTCTTTGTTTACAGAGTCAAGCCATTCGAGTTTTTTTCTAAGTATCTCAGATCTGTCATTATCATAGGGTTGGTCGTCAAACTCCACAACAGGGTTGTCCACAGCTAATTGTTTAACATAATCCATTAATTCCTGTGTACTCATCTGCAGAATCTCCATAGATTGTTGCATCTGCGGAGATATAGCCATTTTCTGATTCAGATTTATTTCAATATTCATACATTACCTCCGGTAATTACAACAACCAATAGTCCGGAGCTATTAAGCCCCAGACTATTGGTTAATCAGTTTTCTAAACTTATATAACGGCTATACATTCAATTTCTACTAATACATCCTTTGGTAATCTTGCTACTTCCACACAAGACCTTGAAGGAAAATTCGCGGTAAAGTATTTTTTGTATACTTCATTTATTGGGGCAAAATCTCCCATATTCTTGATAAATACTGTTGTCTTTATAACATTATCAAAATTAGTACCTGCTGCAGCCAGCACCTCACTAAGATTCTTCAAAACCTGTTCAGTTTGTGCAGCCGCATCTCCAGGAGCCACTTCACCTGTTTCAGGTACCACTGGTATCATCCCCGAAGTATAAACCATGTCCCCAAGCTTAACAGCTTGTGAATAAGGCCCGATTGCTGCAGGAGCTTTTTGTGTATAAATTATTTCTTTTTGCATTTACTTCTCCTTTGTAATTTATTATAATTTGATATTTATTGTTTACTATGCTTTTTTACTTGAACCTTTTTTTAATTTAAATGCAATATATAAAACTAATATCCATATTGGTCCAATAACAACTGCTATTCTGTAATCAGGCATGATTGCCATAAGAACAATAATCATTGCCATCAGATTTGGAGTGATATGCCTCTATTGCCTTTCTTAAAATCAAGGCTTCTACTTCACTTAACGAAGGAAATTCATTAAAAGATAGGTTTATATTGTGTTTAACTTCTTTTTTTATTGGAATAACGCTATCCGGTAAATCGTTTATATCTATAATCCCATCTTCATCGCTTACAATGCAAACTTCCATAATATTTTCCAGCTCCCTGATATTCCCCGGATATGAGTATTCGGTAAGTATTTTTATTGCTCTTGGTGTTACGGAAACATTCTTTCCAAGGCGTTTACCGATTTTGTTTACCGCATTTTGTATATAAAGGTGTACATCTTCTTTCCTTTGACGAAGGGATGGTATTAAAATTTTTATGACAGCCAATCTATAATATAAGTCTTCACGGAAGGTATTATCCTGAACCATTTGTATCAGATTTTTATTTGTAGCAGCTATTACTCTTACATCTATCTGCTTTTGACGTGTTCCCCCAACCCTCATAATCTCACGGCTTTGCAGCACCCTGAGCAGTTTTGCCTGAAGGTGGAAATTCATATCCCCTATTTCATCAAGAAAGATAGTACCCGTATCAGCCAACTCAAACATACCGGGTCTTCCTCCTTTTTTAGCCCCCGTAAAGGCTCCTTCTTCATATCCGAACAGTTCGCTTTCCAGAAGGCTCTCCGGGATAGCAGCACAATTAACTGTAATAAATGGTTTTGCTGATCTTGTACCGTGTTTGTGAATAAATCTGGCTATTACTTCTTTTCCTGTTCCGCTCTCACCCTGTAATAGTACTGTTGAACTTACCCTTGAGGCTTTTTGCGATGTTTTCAGGGTCTGTACCATAGCAATATTATTCCCTACCACAATATTACTGTCTGCATCAGTAAGAAAATCCAATTCTTCGTAGAGGTGCTTAATTGTCGATTTTGCATCTTTTAACTTTTGGTTTAGTTCTCTGATTTCAGAGATATCTCTGAATATAGATATTGCACCCTCAATCTTTCCTTTGTAAACAAAGGGAACAATATTAGATATTACGTCCTTATCATTTACTCTCGTTTTTATACCTATCAGCTTGCTTCCCGTTGTAAGAACCTGAGGAATATGAGAGTCGGGAACAACCTCGCTTACCTTTTTACCCAGAAATTCACTTGCCTGAATACCTGTAATACGGTAATTGGCTTCGTTAACATAAATAACATTTTCTTCGCTGTCTGCTATAGCAATTCCATCGTGTATAGATTCCAAAATACTCTCGCTTGACTTAATAATATTGTGAATAAACATTTTTACCCCCATAGCGATTTGTAAGTAAAGGATTTCTGGTTATTAATTTTTATGATTAAAAGAAAAGAATCGTATGTCCCATTTTAGTACACCTGACAAAAAACTGCAAGCTGTAAAAATTGTAACCATGAAGATAACACATAAAAACGCACCTCTTCCGTAACAAAGATTTGTTATAAAAGAAGTGCGTTATTTTATAATTATATGAAAATCAAAATTAAATTTTAATATGAGGATTTCTTATCCTTTCATGTTCCTCTAATGCAAACCTGTCAGTCATTCCTGCAATATAGTCGCAAATTACATGTATTTCATTGTTGGTAAAGCCACTATAATTCGGGAGTTCCTCTATATGCATATATTTATTTAATTCTTCAGGGGGTAACAGCCTCGGATTGTTTACAAAAGTCTCAAACAAGTCCTTGACAACAGTTACTGCCTTACTGTCCATAGTTTGAATGGTATGTATGCCATATACCGACTTATATATTAAACTTTTGAGCTTTTCAAACCTGTCCTCATCATCTTTTCTAAGTGTGATAAGGCTCTCTCCTTTTACTGCTAAAGACTTGACATCTTCTAAAGTTTGAATTTTTTTCGCTGCTAAATTTTCAACACTTTGTTCTGTAACACTCATAATGAGTTTGTGAATCAAACTATCAATAAAATAGGTATTGGAATATTTTGTGACACCTATCTCTTTATTCTCAGACACTAATAAATCATTTATTATAGCAACAATTTCATCAATATCTCTTTTAAAATCCACATTTTTAGAAATGGCGTTTTCAATTAAACCCGATTCGATACCATCCTGTAAATCATGACACAAGTAAGCTACAGTATCAACTAATTGTACTACCTGACCTTCCAGAGAAAAACATGGCTTACGGGGATTCAGACTTTTATAAATACCGCTGCTGTCAGTATTATGTTTTAAAATTCCTTCTCTTACTTCACTGGTTAAATTTAATCCGAAATAGTCGTCGCTCCGCCGTTCAATAAAATCAACTACTCTCACGCTTTGCTCATTATGATAAAAACGACCCATTTCTCTGGTTTTAAGTTCTTCGTCTAAAAATCTCTCAACTGCATGTCCGAAGGGGGTATGTCCTAAATCATGTCCTAAAGCTATTGCCTCTGCAAGATCTTCATTCAAAGCCAGTGATTTTGAAATCCCCCGAGCAAATTGAGCGACTTCCAAGGTATGTGTCAATCGCGTTCTGAAATGATCACCTTCATGATTTACAAACACCTGAGTCTTGTACATAAGTCTTCTGAAAGCCTTTGAATGAATAATTCTGTCTCTGTCTCGCTGAAATGAGCCTCTGTTTTCATTCTCTGGCAATTTATCCTCATGTTCTCTGCTGTCTTCTTTAGGTTTTACAACCGCAAATGGAGCTAGAATTGTCGCATATGAATCTTCAATTAATCCTCTGTTCCGTGGAAGTTCCAACCCATTGATTTTTACCATATCACCACTCCATTCGAGTTTATTAATTAATCAGTAATATATTAATTATACCATCAACCACCATAAATTCCTACATTGTACAAATAATGTTAGTAAAAGTCATGACCACCCGTAAAACGGGTGGCTTGTGATAGCCCTATAAGGGCTTGTTACCGGCCAGCGCCTAAAGACGCTGGCTTTCACTTTGTTCAAGCTATTATTGCCCTTGCCGCTTTTGCTACCCCTGAAGGGACAAACGTACTACTGGCTACCCCTTAAAGGGGTCTTCATACTCTTTCACGCTTAGTTTATCTACCATAATATCGTGCTTTTCTTGCTCTTGTATATACTTCTTAATAGTTGCCTCATTGAGTCCTACAGTACTCACATAAAATCCCTCTGCCCAAAAGTGTCTATTTCCAAACTTATATTTTAAGTTTGCATGCATATCAAATATCATTAATGCACTTTTTCCTTTTAGATATCCCATGAAACTTGATACACTTATTTTAGGCGGTATACTTACTAACATGTGTATATGGTCTGGCATTAGATGCCCTTCTATTATTTCAACTCCCTTGTAATTGCACAGTCTCTTTAATATTTCTCTTATACTTTGCTTGTATTGATTATAAATTACTTTTCGTCTATACTTTGGAGTGAACACAATATGATACTTACACATCCATTTGGTATGTGCTAAATTATTTTGTTTTATTGCCATTGAAATCACCTTTCTTTAGTTAAACTAGTAGCTTGAACAACTCTATTTTAACGGTTAGGTGATTTTTTTGTATAACTTTTTGTCGCCACCCGCATAGCAGGTGGTTTATTGTTTCGCATGACTCATTTCTCTTGCGAGAAACTCGCCTAATGCTCAACAGGCTAAAGCCCATAACAAAAAACTGCTGCCCCATGAATATTATTAAATCCATTGGACAGCAGCTCGTATCTTAATATTACTTTTTAAAATAACTCTCTTTCGGACCAAAATATGAGTATGGAAGAGTTCCTTTTGATAAAACAAGTTTTTGTAATACTAATCCTGCGTCCAATCCATAAATACGCAGTAAATGTAAACCTTTTTCCAATGTGTGAGAAGTTGTTGCAGTATGAATATTTTCCAGAACTCCTTTACACCAAGCTTCATTGTCATGATTACCGGCAGCAAAATTGTCAGGGAGCGTATCTACAACATTGGGAGCCGAATCATCAAAGGATATGCCAAATTTTAAACGGCTTTCTTTAGACAGATTATTTGTTGGAGCAAAATAAGCTGTCAATGCAAACTCCCCTTCCTGCTCCAAGTAAATCATATATTCAACATACGGTGCCTCCTCTGCCTTTTCAAAGGAAATGGTTATAGGAAACATTTTAACCGCTGACAGGGTACG
Organism: Ruminiclostridium papyrosolvens DSM 2782; assembly: GCF_029318685.1. Classification (NCBI taxonomy): domain Bacteria; kingdom Bacillati; phylum Bacillota; class Clostridia; order Eubacteriales; family Oscillospiraceae; genus Ruminiclostridium; species Ruminiclostridium papyrosolvens. Next base: position 2,143,298 of record NZ_CP119677.1, on the reverse strand, counting down.
TCCGTAATTTTCAATAACTTTCCATTCAACCTCGGATTTTGCAACACGGTTAAACGTATGTTCAGCTTCAATTGATACAACGTTATTGGTTTCAACAAAAGTCATTTGCGGTAAGCTGTCTGTATTAATTACTTTGGCATTTATGTCTACATTCACAGTCTGTCCCGCACCTGTAATTTTAATTAAACCTTTTGTGGTTTCTACAACCTTATCCCAATCTACTGAAACCCGGATTGTCTCTACAAGGACTATACTACCCGCAACTATGTCAACCTTAATCCAATCTTCACTTGTTTCTATGTTAAAATCGAACTTATCGGTTCCACCGTTGCTAATAGTAATACTGTAAGTCTCTTTTAATAAATTTGAAAATGTCGGAAGCACTGCTGTTCCTGAGCTATATCCTTTTTCATCCCCTTCTGTATCCACTATCATACGGGCAAAAGCTGATGGGATTATACAGTTCACTTCAGGATAATGCCATCCGGTTGCATCCCAGTTTACATATCCTATATGTGCAGAGCCCATTATACCCTGCCATTTTCCTTCTGACATAGTATCATTGTAATAGCTCTGCATTTGCTTATCAGTCGTAATTGTTTCCTTCACTAACTCAGCATATATGTTAGCCAAAACACTTTTAAGATTATAGTATTTTTTATTTAGGCCTGCATAGATTTGCATTTTTACAACATTAGCCGATGCAACCGCAGGGTAGAAAACCAACTGATAGTAGGTATCCTTAAAGTTCTCCGGCATTCTGTTGTAATATTTCTTTGCATCATTTTCAAGACTGATTGCTCTTTCCAGTACTCTTTGGGCTTCATAATAATATGTAGTACTGTAGGTATCCGAAGTCAGTGTTTCCGGCTTACGGATTCCGTTCATTCTGGTATAACCCGTCAATACATTTTCTATCCCTTTTAATGTCTCACTGCCTGCAACCTTGCCAAACTGCTGTTCAACCCATTTTTTTGTAAATTCCCCGGTTCTGTTTAATCCGTTTCTTCCCCATGTTTCAAAGTCATAGGCCAGACTCAGGAAATAAGATATGGGGAATTCCATTGGTTTTAAATCTCCAACATTAACTATCCAAATATTATGTATACCATATTCATATGCCATGGACATCTGTTCCCAAACCTTCTCTAAAGGTATTGTATTAACCCATTCATAGGATATTGGTCCTCCATGGTAATCGAAATGGTAATACATGCCCCATCCCGCTTCTCTGTCTCTTTCAGCAATAGTTGGAAGGGTGCGCATATTACCGAAATTATCCTCTGCCAGCATAATTATTACATCATCAAGTACATCCCAAGTTTTTAAACCTTCTACGGTTTCGTTTCCATACCAGAACTCTTCAACTTCTTTATATACGGTAAGTAACTGTGGAGCATTTTCAAGGCCATACTTTTTTAATAATTCTTTTTGCGTGGTAATTATACTTTTCAGCAGGTCAATGTTTTCCTGCAAACCTCCGCCTAAAGAAGAATCACGTTCTCCCCTCATACCAAGTGTAATTACATTCTGGTAATCTTTGTTTCGTTTAACACCGTCTTCCCAGAACTTAGTTATAGCTTCTTTATTTTTTGCAAAATTCCATTCGTTGCTTGTTCCGTAACTTTCATAATGCTTCTGCCACTCCTCACCGGCTCGGAACATTGGCTCATGGTGTGAAGTACTCATTACAATTCCATATGCATCAGCTAATTTTGCGTTGGCGATACTGCTGCTTTTTCCGTTTTCGCTGAATATTGCCGTCCACATGGCTGGCCATAGAAAATTTCCTTTAAGTCTTAAAAGTAATTCAAATACCTTCACATATAAATATTCGTTGAAATCACCAAACTTATTTGTTGTCCATGTACCTAAAGAAGGCCACTCATCGTTCAAAAAAATACCTCTATATCTTACAGACGGTTCCTTTGAAGTAAAATTCAGTTTATCTTCTGAAATATCAAGGGAGGACTTCTTCTCAGGCAGTACATCTCCCCAATACACCCAAGGACTTACACCAATCAATTCCGATATGTGATAAATGCCGTAAATCGTTCCCCTCTTGTCACTTCCTACGATTACCATAGCTCTGTCCACTCCCTGAACAGGCCTGTCTATAACGCAAATCCTATAACATTCTCTCTTGCCTTTTATATATGATACATCTATCTTGCCTTCTGATATCAGAGCATCAATTAAATCGTTATTTCCAATAGAACCGGCAACAATTATTGTATTATCCAGTAGAGAAATATCTGTTGTAACCTCCGGTACTATATCAGCAACCAAATTAATATCATTTGCAAAAGACGCTGCTACAAGGCTCAGTCCGTCGTAGTCCCGGCCTTTAGCATCAATATATATCCTGTCCGCATTTTTATCTTTGACAATAGTGAATTCATTTGTTTTTATCATTTTTAAAAATTTATCTCCCATTCCTAAGGTAACGATACATAATGATGATTATAAATGAATTCCGATATTAATCCAAGTATTTGCAATTACTTTTATATGCGCAAAACTCCTAAAGTGTAAAAAAAGAACAAGGATTTATCCTTGTCCCTTTTTTCTTATATATATTTTTAATAAACTAGCCTTAAACAGGCAATTTAGGTATTAAGCCCAGCAAATACTTCTTGATTAACGCAAAATCAATTGCATCAACGCTGCTATCACCGTTTACATCAGCAAGCTTCATTCCATCCGGCGACGGAAATGTGCTTATCTGATTTATCAGATACTGTTTGAAAAGTACAATATCGATTGCATCAACAACCTTGTCACCGTTAACATCACCATAGATGGCTGGATTCATATTGTCTCCCCCTGCAAATGTAGTTATTGAATTTGCAGCCAGAGTTGCAGTAAAGCTGCCTCCGTTAACAGTTATTTTTGAACCTTCAGCCAAATCCTGTGTTGAAGATGTTGTATACGGAGTAACCGAGTCAGGAGTAAAGCCCTTTAATGTATATGTAATTGATTGATTTGAAGAACCGTCATTCATGGCAACAATAGCAAATTTACCGGTAGCAGTGTCTTTGTATGCGGTAACATATACATTTGATACAGGATTTGAAGTAGCGGAGAATCTTTGCCAGCCCGGTCTTATGAATCTTGAATATTGACCGATTGTATAAAGCCTTTTGGCAATTTTATAAGTTCTCGAGTTCATATCCAACTGTATGAGGCCTTCTCCGTTATATGTTTTATAGCAGGCACCCCACCAGTAATTCCATGCATTTCCCTGAGTAATTGTCATAAAATCAAAAATTTGTTTTGACCACTTCAGGCCATCATTAATTGTAATATCATTTCCATTCATATCTGATATTTCTGTCTGCCATATTCCTTTTCCTTTTGCCTTTGTAGTGGGAAAAGTTGTGTATGAGGAGCCGTAATTGTGACAGCCTACAATATCTGTTCTGGTTACTGCAGTTGAATCATTTAAACTGTCTATAGCAAAGGATTCCGTACAAGACATTGGCTCACCCATAATAACTTTTGCAGTAATACCTTCTTTATCAAAAGTTGGTACCAGATAATCCTTCATAAAGGTTTTGAATTGAGCTGATGTCCATGTACATGAAGAATAGTCTGTTTCAAGGTTAGGCTCATTCGAAATCCCTATATGAGTAATATCAATTCCGAATTTTGATTTGTAGTTTTTTATATGCTCTGCTAAATATGTTGCATATGCTTGATATTTATCGGTCTTTAGATAGCCTCTTGAAGTTGACCCGTTTGATTTCATCCATGCAGGCGGACTCCATACAGTGTAAAGAATTTTATTGATTCCGTAGCCGGACTGTATCTCTCTAATCATGGATATCTGGTCATCATTTGATTCTTTCCAGTCCCAAGTCGTCTCAGAAGGTTGCATTGTCTTATTTGGTCCGTCTGTTGCATTTCCCCATGTACCTCCGTCACCCAAGATAGAACGGAAAATAGAGAATCCTGCACCTTTTGAAGTTGAAAATAACAAGTCGTAAATTTCTTTTTTCTTTGAATCACCTAAAAGAGCAATATTATTTGACTGATGAAAAGCTTCTGAAACACCAAAACCATCAATTCCTTGATAATTTGTATTCCAATCCACCGTAACTGTTGATGCTGCATAAAGATTTAATGGTAATACCATTGTAAATACAAGCATCAAAACCATAGTTAACCCTAATAAACGAATGATTTTTTTCATATAAAATCCTCCTATTCTTTCTCTTTTACTTTTATAAATTGCCCTAAATATTTAAGTAGAACTCACCCCCCTGATAAAAATTTTAAACCTGCTCATTTGTACGACAGTATTGGATAATTTTGAATAGAATTCGGAAATTTCATTGGAAAAATAAGAAGAGAGAACCTCTTTTTACTGTAAAAAAGGAATGTAACTCATATGTGGTGCTAATGTGTAACTAATCTAATTATCCAATTGTCAATGTTCGTATTAACCAATTTAGTCCATTATATCACACAATACCCATTATAATCAAAACTTTGATAATAATGGGTATTGTAATATTTAAGCTAAATTTTTAATAAAACTTGAACACCATAAAATTAGACCTTAAATCTTGAAATTAATACTTTTAATTCTTCTGCAATTGTGGCTAAGTTATTACCTGAGTTAGCAATTTCTTGAATTGTAGCCGCTTGTTCTTCCATTGATGCAGCCGCCTGCTCTGTTCCAGCGGCATTTTCTTGTGAGACTGCCGCAAGATTTTGTGTCAAATCAACTATTCTATTTTTATTCTCAGACATTAGGTCTGAACATTTATTAAGTTTATTAATTATAGCTTTTACTGCATCTATTGCCTCTGCTATACCATCAAATTTCCCTTCAGTTGCTACAACGCTTTTGGTTTGCTCCTCGCCAATCTGCTTCGCTTCTTTCATTAAGTCAACAGCATTTTGAGATTTTTTCTTCAACTCATTTATTACAGCTTTAATGTCATTAGTAAAACTATTTGACTGCTCCGCAAGCTTTCTTATTTCCTCAGCAACAACCGCAAAGCCTTTGCCAGCTTCTCCTGCCCTTGCAGCCTCTATTGCAGCATTTAAAGCTAAAAGATTGGTTTGATCTGCAATACTTTGAATCATAATACTTGCGCTTTCGATTTTTTCTGTATTTTCATTATTATTTTTTATTATCTGATAAACATTCTCTGTTGCGTCGTTATTTTTTTGAGTCTTATGTATGAGCTCGTTCAAAATAATGAAACCTTCTTCTTTTTCCTTTTCAATTTGAAAGGTCGCAGTATTAAGTTCTTTTATATAGTTTGTATCTTGTTCCAATAAATTACCAAGCTCTTCTATATTGACAGCTGTCTTTTCAGTGTCTTTAGCCTGATCACCGGCCCCTCTTGCGATTTCTTCAATAGTTTTAGCTACCTCATCTGACGAAATTGCCGCTTGTTGAGAAATAGCAGTTAATTCTTCTGATGATGCAGCAACCTGTTCAGTCGCATCGGCGGTTTTTAGGATAAACTCTGCTACATTGTCTCTCATAATTCTAAGAGCTCTTACCATATCTCCTGTTTCATCTTTTGAGTTTAGGTATTTCGCTTTCATTGAATTTTCATCTGCTAAAAAATTTAATTGAGAAAATTCTTGTATTTTCTTTGTAACTGTCAAAATAGGTTTTGTTATACTACCTGAAAGAAAAGTAATCAAAGTTGTTGCCAGTATTAGTATAATTATTGCAGAAAGCATTACTACATCTATTATCCCTTTTGAACTGGATTCCAGCTCGTTTTTTGTAATGAATGATGCTAATATCCAATCAGTTCCTTCTACTTTATGTGGACTGACAACATATTTTTCACCACTAATAAGAATTTCAAACGGTACCAACTTATCAGCCAACAGCTTTTCTATACCGTTAATATTTATTTCTTTTAAGTTTTTGAAATTGTTTTCAGGATTTTTTCCATCAGCCATAATTACTCCTGTTTTATGAGCAATTATGGAGTACCCTGTTTTACCAATTTTCATTTGACTTAACATATTGCTAATCGCGGATGGTTGTACATCGATTCCGATTGCACCAATAAATTTTCCATTTTTATCAGTAAAGGAACGAGCGTTGCTTGTAAGCATTTGAGATTTATAAGTATATGGAGCTGTCCTGATAATACTTCCGTTTTTACTCGCAGCTTCATTAAACCAAGGTCTTTTTGTAGGATCAAAACCCGCTTCGGTACTTTCTTCCGGCCATTGTATATATCCTCCATTTTCTGTTCCAAGGTATACATAACTTGTCCCTTTATGACTATTTGCATACTGCTCAAATACTTCATAGATTGATTTTTCAATGCCTTTATTCTTTGAAGGATTCATTTGAGTACTGTCAGTTGTATTTTTGTAAGTTGTAATGCTGTCATCAGCCATCATAACCGTAGGATTTGTTGCTAACATCTCAATGTTCTTGTCTATTTGCTCGTAGAAAATGTTTATAGCACTGGAAACAGTCGTCATTTGTTCTGTAGAATTACTATAATAATCATCATAAGCCTTTTGATTAACTTGGTATATGACAATACCACTAATACTTGCCAGAGTTATTAAAACAACTAATAGTGATGATATTAATAGCTTTCCTTTTATCCCTACATTTTTTTTCATATAGTTTTCTCCTTGGATTAATAATTATAATTTTTTAAAAATTGAAATCAAATTGCTTGACTTGCTCTTCTTAAAGCTTATCCCTCCTTTAACGTTAGCTGATGCTTTTATTCAATAACATTTTATTCTTTATTAATATGTCGAATTTTACCGTTTTTCTTACATATTAATCGACAAAATTCTAGAAAATATTTAGTTACAAATTTTGCTACCTGCATAAAAAAAAGACCAGTCATAGCGACTTGTCTTTTAATTTCCTGCTTCTCTTTCAAAGATTATTTCATAATCCGTGGGTTTTCCATGTGAATTATAATACATAGGCAGAACCTGCACCAATCTCCATCCTTGTTTTGCATATTCATCAATTAATTCGTGGTGATTGGCTTCAGTAAAAAAGCCCCCTAAAGTAGCCTGCACAAACTTATATTCAAACATAAACGGCCCCCTATAAATGTTTTTGCTCATTTATATATATTACACCGGGTTACCATTTTTTTCAATTATTTAATTCCAAATTCCTAAGCCAATGGCTTGTATTGCTCAATTTGAGCATCCCCGAAAGTCCCCATCTCACGGTAAGCCGCAACAGCAGCATCTATAACATGGAAAGCCAATGCCGCACCGGACCCCTCTCCCAAACGCATTTCCAGCATAAGCATTGGAGTCATGCCAAGTACTTCCATTATTCTCTTGTTGCCCGGTTCCGCAGAACCATGTGAAGGAAGAATATAGTCTTTGCACTGGGGCTTTATTTTTATAGCTGCTAAAGCAGCAGCAGCCGAGATAAATCCGTCAATCATAATAGGAAGCCTGTAGGCAGCAGCTCCAAGGAAACATCCGGTAAGTGCAGCAATATCAAAGCCTCCCACCTTTGCCAGTACATCTATAGGGTCGGTCGCATCAGGCTTGTTTATATCAATAGCTTTCTTTATAACTTCTGCTTTATTGATAAGACCTTCTTGAGTCAGGCCTGCACCTCTGCCTACCATTTCACCTATTTCGAATCCGGTAAGTACAGATGCTACGGCACTGCTTGTAGTTGTGTTTCCTACCCCCATTTCACCGGTGCCCAGAAGATTTACTCCTTGCTCCTTCAGTATTCCTACTATTTCAATTCCCGTCTCAATTGCTTTTATGGCCTCGTCCCTTGTCATTGCAGGGCCTTTGGCAATATTCCATGTACCTTTTCTTATTTTCCTGCCAAATATCCCCTCACAGTCAATATCATCGTCAACACCAACATCTACAACAACGGTATCGGCTCCCGAATGTCTTGAAAGAACATTCACTCCTGTAAAACCTTTGAGAAAATTTTGTGTAACACTGGAAGTAACGCTTTTAGGACATGAACTGACCCCTTCTTCCACTACCCCGTTATCCGCACACATAATTATAATTTTTTTATTTTTCACACAAGGAAGCAACTCTCCGGTTATTCCGGCAAGCTGTTTCACGATTTCCTCCAAACGGCCCAAGCTGCCCAATGGTTTAGTCAGGCTGTCCAATCTTATTTGTGCCTTCTGCATCATTTCAGCATCAAGCTCTCCAATGGCATTCAATGCTTCTATTAAAGTCATTATACAACCCCCTCAAAAAAATATTGTCAAAATAAAATATTATTAACGAAATACCAGTAAATACGTTACTATTAAAAATATGGTCTGATTTAATTCACAGACAGCCCCCAGAACATCTCCGGTTGCACCTCCGATTTTTCTGCCGAGAAATTTAACCAGCAGTGCTGCTGATATATACATGAAAATGCAGAGAAAAGCACCCGTAACCCCTCTAACCGCCGTAAATGCTATAATACTGATTATGGCTGATACCAACAGCTCTTTTAAACCACAGTAATCAATAAAGGATTTTCCCAAGCCCGGTCCGCTTCTTGCATATTTTGAAACGGCTGCTCCCGCAACAGAGCCTATTCTGCCTGCCACAGGCATCAGTATCAGAGTAAAATACATATGAGCTGAAATTATAGAATGCACTAGTACCGCATTCAGACCTAAGTTACAAACCGTAACCAATACCGCATATGTTCCTACTCGACTGTCTCTCATAATTTCCAATATTCTCTCTTTTGGCCTGTTGGAGAAAATACCGTCGAAGGTATCACCTAAGCCATCCAGATGAATTCCCCCGGTTAATAGTATGTAAGTAATAACCACAAGCACAGCAGATATAGCGGGGGCAAAAAACATATTCAGTATATAGCCCGCACCTGCAACCACTCCTCCTATTATCAAACCAATCAAAGGAGCCAAGGCCAGTCCCTTACCAAAGTCTTCATCGTTTACATCCAAATTCACAGGTATGGGAATAGTAGTCATAAACTGAAGCATAAGTAAAAAACGTTTTAAAATTATCATCTTTTATTCTTCTTTCAAGATTATTTTATTTTTACAGGAATGCCTGAAACGCATAAATAAACGTCTTTGGCAACAGAGGCAAGTTTCTGATTTACTCTGCCTTGAATATCACGGAAAAGTCTTGAGCTCTTATTGTCCGGCACTATACCCATTCCGATTTCATTTGTAACCAGAATAAATGGAATTCCTGAATTCTTTGCAACCGCGATAAGTTTATTCATTTGAATATTAACAGCCTCTTCCACTGCAATCATATCCTCATTAACCATTTTATCAAAATCAGTACACACTTCAAACATTATATTGGTAATCATTACTGTTATACAGTCCAGAAGAACAGCCGTTTTATTTCGGCACTTATCCTCAAGTAATATATCCATGTCTTTATATGCCTCAGCTGTTTCCCAATTAGATGGACGTTGCTCTTGGTGCTTTTTTATCCTTAACTTCATTTCATCATCAAAAGCTATTGCTGTTGCCACGTAAAGAACATCTTTACCGTATTCCTTAGCCAGTTTTTCTGCATGTGTGCTTTTACCGCTCCTTGCCCCGCCTGTTACTAATATAATACTGCTTAAAGCTTCATTCTCCATATTTATCCTCCCAACAGACTTCCAATATTTCCAAATGCATACCTAAAATTATAAACCATTTACTGCCGGTACTGTCAAGTAACTTATTTATGTAGTTTCTCATAAGTTAAGTACGTTTAATTTATTTAGTTGTAACGCATATTATATGTAAACGAATATTTGAAAGGAAAACAACATGGGACTAAAAAAATGTATTGTATCAATGTTTATATTTTTAATCCTTTTTCAGACAAGCACTTCCGCTTATGAAAGCATAAGTTACCTATATGCAGGAAATACAACAACCTATATAAATAATGTTAATCGTTCAGGCTCAAATCTAACTACAGTTTCTCCTGATTATTTTGAAATAAACAGTAACGGAACTTTAAAAAATACCGTAAAAGTGGACCCTCTTTTCGTACAGAGCATGCATGCAAAGGGTATAAAAGTGGTGCCTTATCTGAGCAATAACTGGGAAAGAGCCCTAGGAAGAGCGGCGTTGGCTAATCAAACCTCATTTGCAGCAGGTTTGAGCGCCGAAATTGAACGTCTTGGATGTGACGGTGTAAATATAGACATTCAAAACCTTACAGAAACAGATAGGAATGCATATACTGCCTTTTTAAAACTTTTACGCTCTTATATGCCAAAAACAAAAATACTCTCCGTATGCGTGGCGGCTAATCCCTGGGGTTCAACTATTGGGTGGCAGGGTTCCTATGATTATGCTGCATTAGGCACCACATGCGACCAAATATTCATAATGGCCTATGACGAGCATTACACAGGAAGTGCGCCGGGAGCGGTAGCCGGTTTTTCTTTTGTTGAAAAAAGCGTAAAGGAAGCACTGAAATATATTCCTTCTACGAAAATAGTTTTAGGTATACCCTTTTACGGCAGGTACTGGAAACAGGGTTCAACAAGTGGCGGCTACGGGGTAACTGTTTCTGATGTGGAACGTCTGGTATCTACTTGTAAATCTAAAACCTGGTATGACAGTACCACACAATGTGCCCGTGCAACTGTGACAGTAACTTCCACAGATAATGCGGTTATCTGGGGAAGCAGCAAACTTTCAGCAGGTACTTATGATATATGGTACGAGAATGAAACCTCTCTTGAAAAGAAGCTGTCTCTTGTTTCCAAATATAACCTTTTAGGAGCAGGCAGCTGGGCGTTGGGGCAGGAACCTCAGCGTTTCTGGAATAATTACAGCCAGTGGCTCATTGGTAAACCATTTATAGATATTTCAAATCACTGGGCACAAAGCTACATTATTGATTTATTTCAAAAAGGCATTGTAAGTGGTATGCCCGGAAAGCGTTTTGTACCCGACGGCAATCTTACCAGAGCCGAAGCAGCGGCATTGCTTGTAAAAGCCCTTGGCCTTCAGAATGAAACGGCAACAGCTTCTTTTGCCGACACAAAAACCCACTGGGCAGCAAAACAAATTGCAATTGTCAAGGAAAAAGGTATGTTCAGCGGATACTCAGGAAACCTGTTTTACCCTGAAAGAAAAATTACCAGAGAGGAATTTGCTGTAGTATGCGACAAAATACTATTTAATCCCGACACTGTAGATTTCTCGCAAAGAATTTTCAGTGACGTTAGTCCGGAAAGCAACTCATGGTCAAATAAATCAATCATTGTTCTTTCAATGAATAATATACTTTCCGGTTATCCGGATGGCACATTCAGACCTAAAAAAACAATAACCAGAGCAGAGGCAACCAGAGTAATAGCTGCTTTGCTGGAATATCCCGGTGGATTTACAATATCACCGACCAATATTCAGAATCCCACACCCGTACCACCGAGATAAGTTGGAACAAAAAACAGCGGAGAGTTCTAAATTAAAGAACTCTCCGCTGTTTTTTGTTAAAAATATTTATTGGTTAGTAGTCTGCGTAATAGTTGCTGCGCCTGAGCTTACATCAAAGAAATATGAACCGCTTCCTCTGTATGATTGAACCTTTATTTTGTATGTTCCCGCAGTAGTTGGTGTAAAGCTTATAGTTTCCTGTCTGTCTGCTGTTTCTGATGAAGCGACTTGAGTTCCGGCAGGATTATACAGATATAAGTCAAAATCCTGAGAGGATGTCCAGTTTGGATGAATCAATGTTATGGCTATAGGATATGTAGTATTAGGTACAGATATTGTATATTCATCGTAACTACCGGTCTTTGCTAATGAATCAGCTTTATAAATATGGTTTGGATTGGCAGGTCCGGTTCCGGTAAAATTACCGGCTTGCTTAACTGCCTCATAACTATCCAGTTTTCCAAAACCATAATCCAAATCCTGTCCGGCAGGACCCCAGTCCTGAGCAGTGCTTATAATTAGATTAACAACCTGTGAAGCCGTAAGACTTGGGTTTGCATCCAGAATCAATGCTGCGGTTCCTGATGTAAAAGGTGTTGCCATGCTTGTACCACTGTATGCTATGTATTTATGGGTTGAATTAGCCTGTACAGATGTTATCTGATAACCTGGAGCAGCTATATCAGGTTTAACTCTGCCGTCAGCTGTCAAACCTCTGCTGGAGAAATCTGCAAGAAAATACCCTTTTTCTCCTAAATCTCCCAAAGCACCAACAGTCAAAGCTTTTGCTGCTGCTCCAGGAGAACCAATAGTTGCCTTTCCCGGTCCTGCATTACCTGCTGCGACTATAGGTACAATTCCAGCATTAAAAGCGTTATTAATTGCTACAGATGTAGAATCAGTTCCATCTGAACTTGCATCAGTACCAAGGCTCAGACTTATAATTCTGATATTGTATTTTGCTTTGTTTGTTACAGCCCAATCTATTGCAGCAGTAACGTTACTCATAGTACCACGTCCTGTGGAATCCAGAACTTTCAGACCAATGAGGGCAGCACCCGGTGCAACTCCCTTATAGCTCGGGTTTCCCTCTCCAGTGCCTGCAACAATACCTGCCACATGGGAGCCATGGCCGTTGTCATCATAAGGAGTTGTTCTATTGTTAACCCAGTCCTTCCATGCTATTACCTTACCACCATCAAGGTCCACATGACTTGAGTCAATACCTGAGTCAATAACCGCAACTACAACGTCACTGGTACTATAGGTTGTAGGCGCATTATTGCCGTCACCGTTTACATTAAAATCAGTTCTGGCCTTAGTTACCCCAAATGAACTTGATGCAGTGTCCAAAGTAGCATGAACAGGTGCATCATACTCAACCTGCTGAATTAAATCTGATTTTTCAAGCTGGCTTATTTGCTTTTTTGTTAAATTTAAAGCAACGCCGGGAATAATATCAAATTTATGCTTTAGCTTGGGATTACCCAAGAGCTTTTCAATTGATGAAAATTCAGTATCAGAGAGCTTTTTGTTAAATATCACCGTAACCGGTATTTCATCATTATCAGAGGATTCGCCAATTTTCTCTTTCAAATTTACAAATAATTTGCTATCGGGGCTTTTGGTAAGTTGAAACATCGGACTTTCAGATTTTGCTGCTTCGTTTAATGGCTTAGCAAAAGCAAGTGTTTGTGTACCTACGATTGTAACCGCCAATGTTAAAATAAAAAATAGTTTTACTAATTTACTTTTTTTCATATATGTCTCTCCCCTCTATTTTTGCTATAGTTATTTAGTATACCGTGCCATATATTTACATAATTTGACTTGTATTTTATTTGATGACATAATTATTAAAACTACGCAATTGTATCCCAACTAATAGCACGGCTCCTCTCTTGGAACTCTTACGCAATAATACATACTTGCATTTTTGCATCATACGTATGAAAATGGCATAGTGTGAATTTTTTACTTACAGATACTGCACGTTTATGTTTGCACAACGTTGTGTAAAGATATTTCCTGACCGTTCAGGATAACCCTATAGAGTAAATGAATAAAGCATGCGTCCTTATTCTCTTTAAAATAATATAACACTTCCAATATATGGATGTCAATATATTTTTTGGAATATTTGGAAATTTTGATAATTTATACAAAATGATAAATCGTAAAAAAACAGGGATTCAAGAAATCCCTGTTTTAAAAAGAAAATATTTGATTTTGTGATAAGACTTATATTTGCTCCACCATAGTTTCAATTCTTGAGGCTGCTTTCTCAATTGCCTCCTGCCGCTCTAATTCTGTAGTTCCCGTTCCATCCACTAACAATTCCTCAAACTTGCTTATGCCTAAAAACCTCATAATATCATGTATATAGTTTAAGCCTTTATTCAGAGCAGGTCTGATAATCCATGGAATATTTCCTCCTGACGACTGTACATATATAAACGTACGTTCTTTATCATTTAGTAAACCATAAGGCTTATTCTCATCAAAAGCAATTGTCTTTCCTGTCTGAATTACACAATCAATGTATTCCTTCAGCGGTGCCGGAAAAGACAAACTCCACATGGGAGCTGCAATTACATAAATGTCAGCATCTCTGAACTGGTCACACAGTTTTATTATCTGGTTTACTTCATTCTGTTCATCCATTGGCAGCTTTGCCAACGCCTCTGAGTTTACAATAGCACTCCTGCTTTCAAAATAACTGTATTTTAACTGTGGTATATGCTCTTTGTACAAATCTACCTCTTCTTGTGCCATACTTGGATGTTTTTCAAGTATTCTGTTGATGAGCCTTCTTGCAACAGTTTTTGAAGAAGACAGTTCTTCCGGTTTTGTATTAACACTGATATATAGCAGCTTTTTCATAAATATCCCCCCAACGTTTTTTGGATATTTATAATATCTGCATATAAAATGTTTTTCATTCAGCATACACCATCATTAAATTTTTCTCCAAAGCCCATTTGATTTATCACCATATTATAGTAAATACCCTTTATTTTCATAAGTTCCCAATGAGTTCCATGTTCCAGGATACAACCATTACCTATAACAAAAATCCTGTCAGCATCACGTATTGTAGAGAGTCTGTGTGCAATCAAAAAACTGGTATGATTACTCATAAGCCTGAGCAAAGCCATTTGAATTTCTTTTTCTGTTTTAGTATCAACGCTGCTTGTAGCTTCATCCAGAATAAGTATTGGGGCATTGCATAAAACTGCTCTTGCTATTGCAATTAACTGTCTCTGTCCCTGGCTTAGATTGTCCGAGCTTCCCGTAATGTGTGTATTATACTTTTTAGGAAGCCTCGAGATAAACTCGTGGGCATGAGCCATTTTTGACGCTTCTATAACTTCCTTATCTGTTGCCTCAGGCTTTGAATACCTTATGTTGTCCATTATAGTACCCGTAAAAAGACAAGTATCCTGCAAAACCACTGAAAAACAACTTCTCAGGTCTTTTCTTGAAATATCGGTAATACTGGTATCATCTATTAATATTTCTCCCTCATTGGTCTCATAAAATCTGGTTAGCAGGTTTACAATAGTAGTTTTTCCGGCTCCGGTCTCGCCTACAAGTGCCACAACTTCTCCCGGTTCAACCTGAAAACTGATGTTATTTAAAACATTGCGGTGGGAATTATATGCAAAGGATACATTTCTGAACTCAACTTTACCTTTAATATCTGCAAATTCCTTTATATCTTGTTTGTCGGCTGCTTCCTCTTCTTCATCTAATATTTCAAAAACTCTTTCGGCACCCGCCAAAGCTGACTGAATAGTATTGAACATTCCTGCGATATTGTTAAGTGGCATACCAAATTGCTTTGAATACGTGAGAAAGCTCACTACAACACCAACAGTTAATATTTTATTAACTGTAAGCACGCCACCTGCACAGGCAATAAAAGTAAAGCTCAAATTATTAATAACATTCATAAAAGGCATAAGGAAACCCGCCCAAATCTGAGCCTTGGTGGAATCTTCGCAAAGTTTGCCATTAACCTCTTTAAACTCCTCCAAAACCTTCTGTTGACGATTAAAGGATTTAACCATCTTTAATCCCACAATGTTTTCTTCAATTACGCCATTAAGTACCCCAAGCATATTCTGTTGACTTTTAAAATATTTCCTGCTGTGTCGGGCTATTGTTTTTGTAAGCATAAAAACAAGTGGTATGGTAATCAGCGCAACAAGGGTTAAAACAGGACTTAAATACAGCATCATTATAAACGACCCTGTAATTGAAAATATGCTGGATATAAGCTGAGTAGTTGTCTGAGCCACAGTACTGCTGATGTTGTCAACATCATTGGTTATTCTGCTCATAGTATCCCCATGGGCTCTTGTATCATAAAAGTTCAAAGGAATTCTCTGGAGCTTCGAAAAAAAGTCCGTCCTAATGCTTTTTACAAGATTTTGAGTAACCCTTGCCATAAGAATACCATTTGAAGTATCTATTATCCAACTCACAATATAGCAGATAACAAGTGCAGTCAGTATTACAGTTAATACATTTTTATCTACAGTTCCTTTCTTAGTATTAAATGTATTTATTGCCTTTCCAATCAAAAGAGGCGTTGTAAGTGAGACAGAGGCTGAAATAATAGTAAGTACAGTAGCAACTATAAGCGAACTTTTCCATCTTCCAAACATACGAACTAACCTTAGCATAGTACCTCTACTATTTTTGGGTTTAGCCATTGGTTGAAATCTCTGATGAGGCGACCCGCCCATTCTGTTCCCTAATCGTGGCATATTGGGTATGTTTCCGGATTTATTTGCACCAGCCATTATAAGTCGCCTCCAATCTGAGAATCATAAATTTCCCTGTAAGTCTTGCAAGTACTCAACAATTCTTTGTGGCTTCCAAAACCTGCATTTATACCATTGTCCATAACAAGAATTTTGTCAGCAGTCATTGCAGTACCGATTCTTTGAGTTATCATTATAATGGTTTTCTTAGCCTCGGTATCTCTCAAAGCCCGTCTTACCTTTGCCTCGGTAACAGCATCAAGTGCACTGGTACAGTCGTCCAGTATCATTATTGGAGAATCCTTTGCAAGTGCTCTTGCAATTGACAGTCTTTGCTTTTGTCCTCCTGAAAGATTAACTCCGTTCTGCCCAAGCAAGCTGTCATATCCATTTGACATTTTTTGAACAAACTCGTCTGCCTGGGCTTGTTTTGCGGCATTCAGCATTTTTTCACTATTTTCCTCCTGCATCCCCCAGACTATATTATCAAAAACTGTACCCGTGAAAAGCATACTTTTCTGGGGTGCCAGTGCAATATTATTTCTTATATAATTTGTAGCCAGTTCTCTTATATCTTTGTCATTAATATATATACTTCCTTCCGGTACATCATAAAAACGAAGGCAAAGCCATGCCACGGTAGATTTCCCTGAGCCTGTGGGGCCTATAATCGCAAGAGTTTCACCCTCATTCACCCTGAAAGATAGGTTTTTCAGGGCCGGAAGGCCGCTCCCGTCAGGATATGCAAAAGTAACATTTTTAAATTCCAGACTGCTTTCACTTATAACTTCTTCATTATCAAAACCGGAAAAGTCTTCCTGACTTTCTAATACCTCTACAACCCTTTGAGTTGAAGCCTTTGTCCTTATAAAGGTATTGAAAATATTAGTTATCATAATCAGTGAAGTCAGTATCTGCATCATATAGTTAATAAAGGCTGCTACCTTTCCAACCTCAATATATCCTTTACCAAACAAAATGCTTCCAAGATATATTATCAATGCAATACCTGTGCTGATTGTCAATGACATAAGGGGGGAAAAATATGAAACCACCAATTGAGAGGAAACACTCTTTTGAAATAGGTCTGTATTGACTGCAGAAAACTTTTCCTCTTCATCGCTGAAACGTCCAAAAGCCTTCACCAGTCTGATTCCAAGAAGATATTCCTGAACAGTTGTATTTAATCTGTCTATTGCAGTTTGGACTTTCGCAAAACGAGAATAGCTCATTTTCATACTGATTACGATAAGAATCGCAATTATGGCTATAGCACAAAACAGAACTATACTCATGAAGGGACTGAGAATAACAGCAAGAATTATACTTCCCATACAAGTCAAAGGTGCTTTGAAGAAAATTCTCATCATTCCGTTGACGAACTGCATAATCTGACTTGTATCATTTGTCATCCTTGTGATAAGAGAACCGCTTTCTATTTTATCAACACTTTCTTCCGAGAACTTCATAATTTTTGAAAACACATCATAGCGAAGGTCGGCTCCAAATCTTTGAGAAACCTTGCTGGCAAGTATGTTTCTGGTAGCTGCAAAGCCTGCTCCGCAAAGGGTTATGATAAGCATCAGCAGTCCCAGCTTCAAAACTGAATCCACCCTGCTGTTCTTAATTCCGTTATCTATTATACGGGACATAATAGCCGGCTGAAGTAAATCGCAAATAGCTTCAAAAAAAACACAGCTCACGGCTGTTAAAAACATTACCCTGTACTTTTTAAAATACTTTCGGTAAATATTCATAATCTACCCCCTGAAATGCATTCAAACATAATAACACAAGTATTTAGCACCCAAATTGTTAGAATCCTAACATATTATAATAAATCTGTACTTTTATGTCAATTATACAAATGCCCATGGAAAACAAATGTCATATTTCGGTTTACCTCACCATAGATTTAATAGTGCAATAATAAGAAAGGTTGTGACGTTATGAAAAAACAAAAGTTTACTCATCCTGAAAAATGGATTTTAATCGGTATCCCGTTTGTATTCATAGTAGGTTCTATTTTTCATTTTTTGTATGATTGGTCAGGACAGAACGTCTTAGTAGGGCTGATTTCTCCGGTAAATGAAAGTGTATGGGAACATGCAAAACTGCTGTTGGTTCCTACTACACTGTGGTGGGTAGCTTATTATATTGCAAAACAAAAGAAGTACGGGATAGATGCTAACCTATGGTTTACAGGATTATTAGTATCACTTGTCTCTTCCATAACTTTAATGATGCTTTTTTATTACTTTTACACTCAGGCCTTTGGAATACAATCACTTTATGTAGATATATTTATCTTTTTGTTGGTCAGTATTATGGGGCAGTTACTGGGACTTCATTTCTACAGGTATTCAGAGGGTTTGGGGGCAGGGTTTTCAATTGTACTTATTGCTCTTATTTTCATAATATTTGCCTACTGGACATTTCAGCCACCGCAAATTCCTTTATTCTTTGACAAAGTTGACGGCAAATATGGAATATAGAAAACCACCTGTCAGTGAATAATCTGGCAGGTGATTTCATTTTTTATTATACCGCTGTCCATCCTCCATCTACAAAAACAGTTTGTCCTGTAACATAGCTGGAGGAATTGGCTGCCAAAAATACCAGAGCACTGTCAAGCTCACCCATATTTCCGACTCTTCCCATAGGGCATCTGAAACTGACAAAATTACTAAACTCCTGATTACTTAATATATCTCCTGTCATTTCCGATTCAAAAAAGCCCGGACCTATAGCATTTACAGTAATGCCATATTTTGCCCACTCAGCAGCCAAGGCACGTGTGAGGTTTACAACTGCACCCTTAGATGCATGATAACTTGCATTTTGAGTTGCTGTGTTGGCTATATGTCCAAACATAGAGGTTATATTAATTACTCTGCCGTACTTATTTTCTATCATATTTTTTCCTGCTTCTCTTGCAAACATAAATACTCCGGTCAGGTTAGTATCAAGCACCCTATTCCATTGTTCAGTTGTATGATTTTCAGCAGGAACTACTTCTGCTACACCTGCATTGTTAACCAAAATATCAATTTTACCCATTTTTTCAATTATAGCAGCAACTGTATCCTTAACTTCCTGTTCATTAGTAACGTCACATTTAAATGCAAGACATTTTCTTCCCATTTTCTTTATCGCTTCAGATACATCATTAAGTTTCTCAAGTCTTCTTGCAACTATAGCCAAATCAGCACCTTGTCTTGCAAGAGCTTTTGCAAACTGTACACCCAAACCCGAGGAGGCTCCTGTAACTACCGCAACTTTTCCGGTTAAATCAAATAAGTCCATATAATACACCTCTTTCTTGATTTATAGTTTATTTATATCCTTTTTTTATTAATATAAACAAAAAAGAGAATTGCAGACTTACCATTTTTCTATTTCTTCAATCAGTTTCTTTACAGCTTCGGTACTGGTTGCCCAGCTTGTGCAGAATCTCACGGCACTTTTATTTTCATCTACTTTCTGCCAGTAGGAATATTCAAAATTTACTTTCATTCTATCTAATACATCATTTGGCAATATCGGAAACTGTTGATTTGTGGTTGACGATATTAAAAAACTGTAACCTTTTTTAATAAAAGCTTCCTTTATTAACATTGCCATTTTGTTTGCATGGGAAGCCATCTGAAAATACAAATCGTTTTCCATCAGAGAAATAAACTGTAATCCAAGGAGTCTGCCTTTTGCAAGCATTCCTCCTTTTTGTTTTATAATATATCTCAAATCCTTTTTTAACTCAGCATTACAAACAACTAAGGCTTCTCCGAAAAGTGCACCTATCTTGGTACCACCAATATAGAAAGCATCACATAACTGTGCAATAGTTGGCAAGTCAAGGTCATTGTCCTCCGCACATAACCCATATCCAAGTCTTGCACCGTCCAAGTACAAAATAAGGCCGTTTTCCTTACACACACTGCTTAGTTTTGTAAGCTCTTTCTTACTGTATATTGTTCCGATTTCCGTAGGGTTCGAAATATATACCATTTTGGGCTGAACCGTGTGTTCATGATTCTCATCAGAATAATGTGCCTTTACGGTTTCTTCGACCTGCCAGGCAGTCAACTTGCCATCACTGCTAGGCAGTTCAATAACTTTATGTCCTGTAGCTTCAATTGCACCTGTTTCATGAGTACTTATATGTCCGCTATAAGCGGCAATTACTCCCTGATGAGGTCTTAGAGCTGCTGAAGTAACTGTCAGATTTGTCTGGGTTCCGCCTACAAGAAAATGTACTTCTGCATCCTGACGCTGAATTTTTTCTTTAATTATTCCAGCGGCCTTAATGCAGTATTGGTCCATTCCATAGCCTACTGTCTGCTCCGTATTTGTCTGTAAAAGTGTCTCCAATACTTTTGGGTGTGCGCCCTCGCTGTAATCACATTTAAATCGTATCATTTTCTTCTAACCCGCCGATATGACGGCTATTCCCCCTCTTTAGTAAACGTAAAGTAATCAAGCTATTATTTTAATTAATCATTTTGCTTTCACATACATTATCAATTCTTCAATATTCTTTTTTCTAGTGAAATCAATGGGCTTGTCATAGGCTGCAAGCATTCCTTTCTCATCAGGAATCAACTTGTTTTTGTCTTTTGAATTCATTTTCAGCTTTAACAAATTCATCAGTACTTTGTCAATAAGTTTAAGCCGGGTATAATCAAAACCGCCTCTCAGGTAAAAAAAACGTATCTTCTGTTGCTGTTCCTCTGTAAAGTTGGAAGTTTTAACCTTGTCAATATCCTCATCTCTTGGTGGCGTAGCTCCTGTAGCAAAAACCACAATTTTTTTATCTTTAAGCTTGTCAAAGTTCTTTGTTATAGTTTTTAGTCCATTTATACCAATTGCATAAAGTCCGCCGCCATATATGATTGTGTCATAGAGCATCAACATGTTAATATCTATTTTTGAAGCTTCGTAAATATCCGCCTGAAGCTCCTCAGCAATCCATTGTGCATATTTTTTTGCAAAACCCGATTTGGATTTGTAAACTACTACTGCCTTCACAAACTTCCCCCCTTTATGAGTTATGATATAATTATACCTTAAACAAAACACCCTTTGAAACCTTTTATTTTAACCAGTATTCCCTGCAATCTTTTGTCCTTTCCATATAACCGTATTCAATAAGGTATCTTCTTATTGTGGCAAAGTCCGAGTAAATACCCTTCAATATTTCATTTACTTCCTTTTCAGAATATTTTCTTTTCTTCTCAAACTGTTCAGCAATTTTACTGAGTATTACAACTTTCTTTTTCTCTTTCGATGAAAAAATTTTGAGCCTGAGCGGCTCCAACGACTCAAACAGGGACTCTATGATTTTGTCCTCCTCTGATTTCGTTATCAAATATCTGTCATCAATCATTTTTGCACCGGCGTGGACATTTATTAATTCATCGTTCACAGCTTTTTCCTTTCTTTGTAAATATTTATTCTCTACAATTTCAAATATGGCAAGAAACAGCTTCGCCTGTTTTGCCTTTTCCCTGAAAACAAACCTCTGACGTCTGACGGTAGCGGGAGCAACCCCTGTTTTTTTCGCAATATCATTGTCAGACATCCCCTTATATATCATCAAAAGCAGCTCTTTTTGATTCTCTGTAATACCTGTGTATTTCTTATCAAAGGAAGTCAACATGTCCAGCATATCTTCATGTTCCTTTTGTATGTGGATTTGTACAGCCTTTGACGCGTCGTAGAACCTTCCGTCAATAGAAAACATTTCTCCCGATTCAAATGTTTTCCCACAGGTAAGACATGTAGATATGCCTTTGTCCTGGTTATAGGAGTAGCCTTTTTTAATTTCATCCAGGGACAATTTTAAAATGCTATCAATCATTTTGCACATCTCCTTAAAATGTTTATTGTTTATATAAACATTTTATATTTGCATTAATAAATTGTCAACTATGTTTTAGTGAAGCTTAAATTAATCAGTTCTAAAATAATTTGTCCCGCATAAATATTACTAAACTAAGAGAATAAATTTCGGTGGGCTGATAGTATAATGGCGCCCGCCTTTATATTTGTGGGGTTACGATGTATTTTGGGGGTTACCCATATTTATGAAAGGCGGTAAATAATATGAATTTTTTAGAATTTATAAAGGATATTTTGAGTCTGCTTTTAACTGTTGTTTCTTTAGTAAAACTCTTTTCAAATAAAAAAAAGACGACCAGAAAAAAAAGAAGAAGAAAATATGCATAAAGCCGCTTATACTCTTAGCCCACCTATTAATTTTACTTGCCTGCTGTTTTAATACATAATTTTTTCTCGCAATTATTAAAAATGTATTGACAATATTGTTTTTTGCTTTTATAATAAAAAACGCTCTGAGAAACAAAACACTTATAAAAAATATATGCGCCATTAGCTCAGTTGGTAGAGCACCTGACTCTTAATCAGGGTGTCCCCGGTTCGACCCCGTGATGGCGCACCAAAACATAATAATCCGAACTTGTCCCTATTTGGGATAAGTTCGGATTATTTTTTATTTCAAATTTAATACATCTTGCAGCTTTCTCAGACCTCCAGCTTCATGATTTTGCTATGAAGGTTCCTTACAAAAATAAAGCTTATGATAATACTAAACGCCGCCACTCCCATTGACACCATCGCATTTGGGATTCCCATCACCAACAGGTTACCCAAAAAACTGACTAAGATAATATTCGCCACTAAGGTTGCTGAGAAAGATTTTTTCCAGTATCCGAACCATAGTGAAACTGTCGCAAAGGATGCGGCTATAACAGCATAAGTCAAAACAAACCCAAAAGTTTGCAGCAAAACGTTCAACGTCAGTGTATCCTTCATAAAATGAAAGGTTGCTTCAGTGATAAAAAAGATTGAAAAGGTAATTAAACCACTGGAAGTCATGGCAGCTACCGTAAAAAGAAATACAGTAAAAACTTTTGCCCAAAGAATCATGGAACGGTCAACAGGATAGGAAAACAGCAAAATCGCTTTTTTACCTGTGTACTCCTCCACCACAAAGCGGTTGAACATGACAGCGGAAAGGACCGTGAAACAGAGTAAGCTGATAACGCACAGCAGCCTCGTAAATACACCGTAGCTCATTAACAGCTCAATGTCACGCTGAGATTGGTCTATTTGAGGCATTAAGGCAAATAAATAGGTAAAACCCAGCATAGCAGCTGTAATTATTTGTACCGCAATAAAATATCCCTTAATACGGTTTCGTTTCAGTTCCAGTTTCATTAATTTAAGCATGATTCGTCCCGCCTTTCACCACCGAGAGGAAGTATTCCTCAAGCTCAATGGATTTATCTTTTTTCAAATCCTCCAACATAACCTCTTGAACCACAGTTCCGTCAGCAATAATGCCTATTTTATCCGCAATATGCTCAATTTCAGAGAGAATATGGCTGGAAAGCAGAATTGTCATCTCTTTTTCCGCTGCAAGACGTTTAAGCAGCTCTCGGATTTCCCGAATTCCCATTGGGTCAAGTCCGTTTATGGGTTCGTCCAATATCAAAAGCTTTGGCTGGTGGATAATAGCCCTGGCGATGCCAAGGCGCTGCCTCATGCCCAGAGAGTATTCAGAAACAGGCTGACTGCCCGTTCCCGGTAAACCTACCTGCACCAGTGCAGCTTCGGTGTCTGCTTGCTCAATACCCATATAATCGAGGTGGATTTCCAAATTTTCTTTTGCGGACAGATGCTCATAGAAAATAGGCGTTTCAATCAGACTGCCAATGCTTCTCAGCAGTTCGAATTTATGTGTGGTGATATCCTTTCCCAGCACAAGGACTTCTCCCATGGTGGGCGTCAACAATCCTGTCAGCAGCTTAAAAACTGTGGTTTTTCCGGCGCCATTTGCACCTAAAAAGCCGTAAATACTGCCTTGCTCCACGTTTAAAGCACAGTTGCGGATAACCTCCTTTCCATGAAAGGCTTTGTACAGTCCCTTTGTGCGAACAGCGTATTTTTCTGTCATATATGTTCCTCCTCATATTGTTTTACTTTTTCAAGCTGTAGGTTCAATCTTCCAAAGTCCTTCCTTGCAAGCAGTGCAATTCCCCCACAGAGTATTCCGACGGCAAGAATCACAAAAGCAATCCTGTTCATCCGGGTTTCCATAAGCGCTCCATATATTCCCTGTCCTATTGGCAGGGCAACAGTGCTCAGCATCAGCACCATGGACATTACCCTTCCCAACATATCAGGCTTTGTCAGTTTTTGAATTAGGGAAATCAAATAAACAGACAAAGCAGCAAACACACCCTGCATAACTGTGGACACAACTGTTATTACCCAAAAAGCAGCATTGTCCGTCATGGGGGCTAGAAATGGTATTGTTAGGCAAGAAAATAAAACGGCACCTACCAGCAAAAGCCTGTGAAGCTTGTCAGGCGCAAGTACTTTTGTGATAACCCCAACAGAGATACTCCCCAGCAGCCCGCCAACGGCAAACAGAGTCTGCATGGTGCCGAACAGTTCACTGCTTACAGACAAGCTGACCCGCGCAATATAGGGAATTCCCACCACAAGAAAACTGGATATAAGCATATTGATGAGAGCCGCCACAATAGAGATTCTCACAATGACAGGCTGTTCCGTCTTGAGATAGCGATTCAGTTCACTGACATCATATGCCACAATTTCAACGGCTTTTTTATCATCAACGCTCTTTTGATATGGGATTATCAAAAAGCTTTCCAATACAACAGCAACAGCAAACACAACACAGCAGCTCATGAACAGAACGGGCACTGCAAGCACAGAGTATAAAAGTCCTGCTAGAGCAGGGGCGAGGAGATTTGCAAGCATTGCCACCGCGCTCACAATACCGTTTGACTGCTCCAGATGTTCTTTCGGTTGAACGGCCGGAATTGCCGACTGCACTACCGGAGTTTCAAAGGCGGACGCCACACCCAGCATAATGGAAATCACAGCGATAAGAAGAACCGACTCACGGTACAGCAAGCCCAACCCCAGCACTACCGTCAAAATTGTGTAACAGGAATCCAACGCAATCATGACCTTTTTCTTAGGAAGCCTGTCTGCCAGAATGCCTCCAAAGGGCAAAAATACCACCCTTGGGATGACGGACAGTGCCATAATCCCCGCAAAAACTCCTGCCGAGCCGGTTAAATCCAGTACATACAGGGACAGAGTAAATTGCAGGATGGCGTTGGCAAAGACAGAGAAGAGCTGTCCCCCAACCAACAAACTGAAATTTCTGCTCCATAGCTTATTTTGCGTACTCATAAAAAACCTCACTCTCTGAAAGCAACAACATACCAACGGTATGTATTTAGCTAAAAAATTTTTCCCCTTTACGTTGATGTTTCTTTTGATATATACCAAAGGTATGTATCTTGTTAAAAATAAAACTGCCTTTCCTTTTTTGTAAAAAGCAGCTATTTCCTGTCATTAATAAAATCAAACAAGTGAAATACATTGCTAACCAACTCATCGTCTATCAATGGCACATTCAAGCTTTCAAATAAAATCCGAAGAAAGAGCAGTTTGTTTTCAAGCTCTTCTCTGGAGGAACGGGCAATATTCAAACCCAGCCATAGATTCATGACCAAGATGCCAAACTCGGCGAATTCTTTTGGATAGGCAGTTTGGATAGAACCGTCCGCAATACCCTCCTCGACATAGGTTTGCAGACACCGCGCAACACCGTTCATACTTTCCAGATAAAGTTCTCCAATCATACGCGGACTTTTCGCCAAAATTTCCGCAGAATAAAGAATGGCATTTTTCTCCAGATTTTGTACAGACAGCTTTAACTGGTTCTTAATTTTTGCAAGTCCGTTTTCGCCCTGCCAATTTTCATACCAATTTTCCTGTCCTTCGGGAAGTCCAATCCGGTTTATTACCTGTTCCAGTATATCCTTTTTGGATTTGAAATGATGGTAAATCACTCCCTTAGTAAGACCTCCCAGACCATCTATAATGTCCTGTATGGTGGTGTTGTCATAACCCTTTTCGTAGAAAAGTCTCTGAGCAACCTGCAGTATTTTCTCCCTTGTTTCCTCGGGATATTTGTTTCTTGCCATAAAACATCACCTCAAAGCCTCATTACATACTTACGGTATGTATTTGAGTTTACACCCCTTTTAGCAGGTTGTCAAGCAACATTATTTTCGTAAAGGCGTTTAAATTCCAAGTTTTTTCCAAGGATTTAAATTAAATAAATTGTAATCATAATAATAAATAAACTTTCAGGTGTGATATATAATATGACTCAAGCAAAACGCAAATACTGGCTTCGTGTACTTTTTGTAGGATTTATAGTTTATGCAGCTACAATTTTTGCTTTTATGTTAACAGGCAATATTAATTTGTTTCCCAGTATAGTTCTTATAGGAAATTTTTTGGTGCCTGTGGCTTTTGTCTCCTTTTTCTATGAAAAAAGGGAATGGTTCAGTGTTAATATGTCTGCTACAGCCATGTGCTTTTTCTTTGGCGGAGCATTAGGAACTATCGCCGCTTCACTGCTGGAGCCTGTTTTCATCAGTGAACTGACCTTTACAACGGCTTTTACAGTGGGTATTATTGAGGAACTCACAAAGCTTATCGGTGTATTTCTTATTGCAAGACATAGACGTTATAATTCAATGTTGGACGGGATTATTCTGGGCTCTGCAGCAGGAATGGGCTTTGCAGCCTTTGAAAGCACCGGATATGCATTTACTGCTTTTCTGCAAAGTGGTGGAAGCCTGACACACACCGTTTTTATTACTCTTTTACGTGGAATTACATCCCCGGTAGGTCATGGTACCTGGACCGCCATACTATCCAGCGTTCTTTTGCGAGAAAGTGTGCAAGGAAAATTCTTTATCAATGGAAAAGTTATTAAGGCATATATTACGGTTGTTGTTTTACATGGTTTATGGGACGGGTTCCCATTGGTAATCAATTATATTTTCCCTTGGACATATTCCGTTATTACTGGGCAGATATTGTTGGGCTTAACCGGCCTTTATATTCTATACAAACGTTGGCGAGAATCAAAACTGGAATTTAGTGAAAAAGGGTTGTAGCAAAATTAATTTTAGCAACAACCCTCAACAAATCATCCATGTTTTTCAAGAAATTCAGAGCTTTTCTCAACGCAACCCACACAGGAAAGCTTTTTTAACCCTTTTATATTGCTGCATTGCAAAGCTCCGGCATTTTCAAGAAAATAGTTTTCCAGCTCCGCAACCTTTTCATCATCGTAGTTACTTAAAATATACTTAACTGCATAGTAAGCACCGCAAAGTCCTTCCGGAGCCCTGCCCCCTCCATAGTTTCTGAAGCGTTCCACCAAATCTTCTTCAATGTTATATTTCTCTTTAAATGCGCTGAGTACTGCTTGTGCGCAATTCATTCTACTGCCGTTAGCACCTATATAATTTTTTTTAGCTTCAATAGCTGACATATTATAACCTCCATGTAATTTACTTATTATAATTTTAGTGCATCTTTCGGGCACTTTATTACACATTTACCGCATTTCAGACAGTCTGGGTGTGTAACCTCTCCCTTGCTTTTGTATTTAAGTACTTCTATTTCCATGGGACAGGATTTTGTACAAAGATTACAGCTGACACATCTTTGCTTATCAAAAGTTACATTCTTGCCTTTTGAACCACTGCCGGTGCGAGTAACCAATGAGGCCATTGTACCCATGGGACAAATAACACACCATGCTCTTTGGCTGTAAACAATCCCCAAAATTATTGTTAGTCCGGTGGTTATTAATATCATTCTGACAAATACCTGTCCAACCTGTACCATGTTACCCCATGCTAATGATAATTGTACCGCAAAAGCTCCCATAAGTACTACAACAAACAACAATC
Source organism: Ruminiclostridium papyrosolvens DSM 2782 (assembly GCF_029318685.1). NCBI lineage: Bacteria > Bacillati > Bacillota > Clostridia > Eubacteriales > Oscillospiraceae > Ruminiclostridium > Ruminiclostridium papyrosolvens. Next base: position 2,115,293 of record NZ_CP119677.1, on the reverse strand, counting down.
TGAACCATTTGTTTTTCATTATCCTGGGTATTTTTTTGTTTCGGCTTATTTTAGAAAGCAATATATCATTAAAGCTTCCTCTGGGGCAGAAATTTCCGCACCACTCTCTTCCTCTGAAGACTGATACCGCTACAGGAGCCAGCATACATATAATTGCAGCAATACCCACCCTGGGATATATCAGCCCACCAATACAAAATAAAATAAGCATCAACCAAATCCATTTGTGTACAAAACTTTTTATTGTGTTCATATTTAACTCCTTATATAAATTTTGTGCACCTCGAGGATATAATCATTATATTTAAACACTTTATATTTGTCAATCCATATATTTAAATATTACGATATATTAATATAGTTTATTGCCTATTTTCTCCAAAATTCATAATGTATTCCACGAATTCCTGTATAAATGAATTTTGACTCATATCCATAAATATAAAATTGAACTCTCTCATTATTTTTATTCCTTGGATAGGTACTACAACCAACAATCCTTCTCTCACCTCTTTTTTGACTGCTTCCCTTGAAACTACCGTATATCCCAGATTGGCCTGAACCAATGATTTAATGGCACCTATACTTCCCACCTCCATGTAAACCTTTAAATCAGCAAGACTAAGACCAATGTCTGTCATTTTGTTTTCAAATACCCTTCTTGTTCCGCTGCCATTTTCTCTCAAAATGAGTTTTCCGCTATACGCAACATCTTCAAGGCTTACTTCTCCTTTTCTTGCAAAAGTACTTGCTGGGGAAGCCACCAAGACAAGCTCATCATCTCTCATTTTTTTATATTTGAATCTGCTTTTGTCAAAAAGTCCTTCAACTATGCTCAAATCAAGTTCCCCGCTGGTAAGCCTTTTTAAATTCTCATCTGTATTGTAAACGTGAACTATAACATCAATATTTTCGTGCTGTATTTTATATTGTCCCAGTATATGGGGAAGTACAAATTCACCGATTGTAAGAGTAGTTCCCACATTATATCGCTTGTTCAGCGCCGATTTATTATGCAGTGTTCTTTCTATAAACAATGAATTGGCCTCAATCTCTTTTGCATAATCAAAAAGAAGCTCTCCTTCCTCTGTCAGGTGTATCTGTCTTCCTACTTTGTTAAATAAATTAACCTTATAGTGTCCCTCCAGTTGCTTGATATGTTGTGTAACCGCCGGCTGTGTCAGATTAAGCATTTGTGCAGCTTTAGTAAAGCTGTTTAGTTTTGCTGCCCAAATAAAAGTAGTAATTTTAGGGTCTATCATATATAACCTCCATGGAATAACATCTATAAAATTTTCTTATAGATATATAATAAATCATAATTTGTATTTATGCATATGTAATATTAAAATAAACATATCAAAACATTCGGAGGAATCAATCATGGTATGGATAAGAAAAAATATTGCCGGAATACTACTGGCTTTGGTCATAGCACTTGCTGCCACATGGCTTGGAGGTATATTCCCGATTATAGGAGGACCGGTTTTCGGGATACTGCTGGGTATAATAATTAATAATACAATAGGAAAACCTGCTTGGTCTGTCAGTGGAGTTAAATTTACTTCAAAAAAAATTCTTCAGTATGCAATTATTTTACTTGGAACGGGTTTAAGTCTCACACAGGTATGGAAAACAGGGCTTGAATCCTTATATGTAATGTTATTTACACTTTCTTTTGCTTTTATTTCAGCCTACGGCTTCGGCAAACTGCTCAAAGTACCTTTTAATCTTACAAGTCTAATCGGAGTAGGAACAGCCATTTGTGGAGGATCAGCCATAGCTGCGGTATCTCCCATAATTGAAGCCGAAGAAAAGGAAGTTGCATATTCCATATCAACTATTTTTTTCTTTAATATTTTAGCCGTATTAATTTTCCCTCCACTTGGCCATTTGCTGGGTTTTTCCGATACAGCCTTTGGTTTATGGGCCGGAACAGCCATAAATGACACTTCTTCCGTTGTAGCAGCAGGTTATGCTTACAGCAACGCAGCGGGAGCATATGCCACAATAGTAAAGTTAACCCGTACTACAATGATTATACCAATATCATTGATTTATGCAGCAGTTACAATAATCAGAAAAAGAAAAGCTGCAAAACATGACGATACGGTAACCTACAGCTTCAAACGTATTTTCCCTTGGTTTATCGCCGGATTTCTTGCAGCATCACTCTTAAATACACTTGGGGTATTTAACAGTTCGGCGGCTTCATTTCTTTCAGGCACCGGTAAGTTTTTTATAGTTATGGCTTTATCTGCAGTGGGACTAAATGCAAATTTTAAGGAAATGCTAAAAACCGGCCTAAAACCTCTTCTTCTGGGGTTACTGGTATGGTTTACGGTAACAATCGTCAGTATTGGAGTTCAGTTTATGACCGGGCAGATATAAGGCACATATAAAATAAGCATAATAACCGAGGAAAGTAATTTTCAAGGTCATTATGCTTTATTTATGTTATTTATTAATGGTTTCCGCAGTTGCAGCCGCCCTCACCGTGATTATGTCCATGTGAATGTCCATGTCCTGAGCATCCGGACCTTGTTGATTTCAGGTTCCCGTCAATATAAACCTGTATTGTTTCATCAATATTTCCGCTGATTCCTGATATAATCTGAATATTATTTTCTTCAAGATTCTGTCTTGCACCATCTCCCATTCCCCCGGCTATAACGGTTTTTATACCCCGCGAAGCCAGAAAACCCGGAAGCAGAGCGTGTTGATTTCCTTCTGTACTAATTACTTCCTTGTTCTTTACAGATTTATTCTCTATTTCAACTACTGTAAAATGCTCACACTTTCCAAAATGAGAGGAAATATTGTTTCCTTCAGTTGCAATTGCAATTTTCATAATTTCATTCTCCTTCCCAACAGGTAATTTATTTTCAATATAAGATACAGCATCTGCCAAATGTTCATGGTTTACTTTTTCAAGTTCACCCATGTCACATAATTCTGCAATAGACGGATCTATCGGCATTTTACCAAGTACTTTGAGCTCCAAGCCTGCTGCAATTTCATCGATTTTGCTCTTGCCGAAAATATTTATTTCTTTACCACAGTCAGGACATTTTAAATAGCTCATATTTTCAACAATCCCTAGAATAGGGATATTCATTTCCCTTGCCATGTTGTAGGCCTTTTTAACTATCATGGAAACCAGATCCTGAGGGGAAGTAACAATAACTATCCCATCCAAAGGAATTGATTGGAAAACCGTCAGAGGAACATCCCCTGTTCCCGGAGGCATATCCAGAAACAGATAGTCCACTTCACCCCATATTACATCAGTCCAGAATTGTTTTACAACTCCTGCTATCATTGGGCCTCTCCATATAACCGGAGCATCGTCCTGATCAAGCATAAGGTTAACTGACATTACTTTGATACCATTTGGGGATGTTTGGGGATAAATACCCAGTTCACTTCCCTGTGCCTTTTGATTAATTCCGAAAATTTTGGGTATTGAAGGCCCTGTAATATCCGCATCCAGGACTCCCACCTCATAACCTTTTCTTCTCATCATTATTGACAAGGTTGAAGTTACAAGAGATTTTCCTACTCCACCTTTACCGCTTACAACACCAATAACTCTTTTGATTGAATTGAGTTCATGTGTCTTTTCTAAAAAACTCTGTGGACGGCCTCCTCCTGAAGGACAACTTCCTCCGCAATCACTTGAGCCGCAATCTGTTCCGCCACAACCACATCCGTTATCTGCCATATAATTCACCTCGTTATATATTTGTTGGTTTGTGACAATCAATACACCCTTCACACCTGTCACAATTTATAGTGCTGCATTCCCTTCTTTGTCTTCTGCAGCAGCTTTTGCCTGACTCTACCTGATAATTTCCACCGTCAATTCTGATAGTCTTCCCGTGTACCAGCGCATCTGCCGTCTTTTTCCTTGCAGAATTAATTATCCGCTGAAAAGTTCCTCTGGAAACATTCATACTAACTGCTGCCTCATCCTGACCTATTTCCAGATAGTCTGCAAGTCTGATGGCTTCAACCTCCTCAATACTCAAAACAACCTGCACCTGACTTTTGATTTCGGGATGAAAGCATACATTACCCGGTATAAAACCAACCCTTCTGCATTTTTTGGGTCTTGGCATTATTTTCACCTCATAATAATTATGTGCATATGCACATAATTATTATACCAATTAAATGAAATAAGTCAATAAATTGACTCAAAAAAAAATAAAACGACCATGTCAAACCCTATCTCACAGGTTAGCATGGTCGTTTAAGTCTGAGTTATTATATTTACACATTTAACAGCTTTTTAACCTCTTCTCCCGGCAAAGGCTTTGAGAAGAGATATCCCTGAATCCTGTCACAATTGTATTTTTTAAGGTATTCCAATTGTTCTGTATATTCTACACCTTCGGCAATTATCGTCATCCCTAACGATCTTCCCAGTGTGATTATATGACGAGTAATGGTCCTGCCCTCCTCATCTGTTGAAACACTATCAATAAAAGACTTATCAATTTTTAACGTTGATATTGGAAGCTGTTTTAAATAATTCAACGAAGAATAACCCTTACCAAAATCATCTAATGCTATCCTTATGCCCATTCCTTTTAACTTGTTTAACTTTTTCAAAACAGTAGTAAATGACTCAATCAAAATAGTTTCGGTAATCTCCAACTCAATACATTCCGGATTGAGCTTATAACTGTCTATTATATCAATTATTTTCTGCGTAAAGCCGGACTGAAGAATTTGAATTGTTGATATATTTACTGATACTGTCAAGTCCTTTAACCCCTTATCATGCAGCTCCTTTATAAATATACAAGCCTGATTCAGCACCCATTCCCCTAAAGGTATAATTAAATGAGTATCCTCCGCAACCGGAATGAATTTTACAGGCGAAACATTTCCAAGCTCTGAACTTTTCCATCTGAGCAAAGCTTCAAGTCCTGTTACCTTTTGTGTCTGTATATCAAACTGAGGCTGGTAATGCACCTCAAATTCTCCCTTTTCCATAGCTGTATGCAGCAGCTTTTCTATAATCATTCTCTCTGAAAACGCCTTATCCATGTCCTTATCGTAAAGCACATACCTGTTTTTGCCCTGTTCCTTGGCCTTGTACATTGCTATATCCGCACACTTTATCAAATCCTCTATCCTGTTCCCATGGTCAGGATAGAGAGCTGCTCCTATACTGAAAGTTATATGAAGTACACTGTTTCTGATTTCAAATTCATCCTTGAAGCTTTCAAGAATTTGGCACATAAACTCCTCTGCTTTAAACTTGTTCTCAATATCATGAATAAGCAGAATAAATTCATCGCCACTGAGGCGATAGAGTATACCAAAATCCTTAAGGGCTGTTTTCAGTCTCTGGCTTGCTTTGTTTATTAGTTCATCGCCGAACTCATGTCCCATAGTATCGTTGATGTACTTAAAATTGTCCATATCTATGAATAATAATGCAAGCTTTTTACCTGAATTACCTTCCAGAAGTCTGTCAGAATCCTCTAATAGAGAACGCCTGTTGGGAAGACCTGTCAGAATGTCATGAAGTGCCAGATAAGTATACTTCTCCTCGCTTTGGGTCAGGCTTTTTTGTATGAAACGGATTTCATCCAGCTGATGCTTCAATTCTTCATCCGAAGCAACCAACTCTTCATATGTCTGTGTAAGTTCCTCGTTACTCTGATATAACTGCTTACGAATAATCTTGATTTTCCTTATATGTACCAATAAAATAATTAAAAAAAGTGTCAGTACTGCAAAAGCACCTATAACAACCAAAACCAACCGCTTATATGTTTCAAAAAAAGAAAACGGCTTATTTATTATTTCTGCGGATTTAGGTAATTTCCAAGCAGGTACTTCAAAACGTTTCATCTGTTCATAGTCAAAAACTACTCTTGTTGCCTTAGGTGATATAATCTTTATGTCAGAAGCAGCTTCTCCCTTTAATATCCTGATGGCAAGCTCTGCTGCATAGTTTCCGCACAGCCGGCCGCTTAACAACTCTCCTCCGAAGGCCCCCTTATTCAAGCCAAAGTCATATTGGTGATATAAAGGTACACTGGTGTACTTGCTTATCTCTCTGGCAGCCAGATTAAACTCCAGCATTTTTCCATTTCCATCACTATAATAAGTTGCAAAAAATACAATACTTGTGTTATCAAGTTTACTTACTTGCTGCAAAACCTCCTGAAAGCTCATTCTATTCATTGGTATAGGTTCCAGATTCATTTCCTTGACCTTATCCATTACCAGGTTACCTGTTGACAAACCGCTTTCCGAATTATCAAACACCACATAAACTTTCTTTAAGCGAGGATTTATTCTCAAAGCTATTCTGAAAGTTTCTGTAGGATCTATTTTTTCTATAACCCCGGTGTAATTTTTATAGCTTCCTGCAATTTCTGAAATATTTTCCTGATTTACTCCTGAAAAAACAATGGGCGCATCTGAAAACAATTGTTTTCTGTTGAGTAATGCAAATTTAAAAGCAGCATCGTCAGTAGTAATAATCAAATCAAGATGTTTGTGTTTATACTTGAATTCAAAGTTGTCAGTTAAAAAAGATAATATACTGGATGTCGGATAATTTTTCCAATCCATGTATTCTACATATGTACTCGCGTTTGGATATTCTTTATCAATAGTTTCAATTATTCCTGTATTCTGATCACTAGTCCATGCCAAGCCTTCATTATACGAATGCAATATTAATATATTCTTTTTAGGCCGTGCATCTTCAATTACTTCTTTGTTTACTGCCTCTACAAATGTACTTCCAAAAAACAATATAAAAATTACAACTGCAAAGCCCGCCAAAATAATCTTTTTTATATTTTTTAGTGTCATTATACTACCTTAAGCCCTTATATATCAGCACCCGGCTGTTGGCTATCCTCTATATTTTTTAAAAAATACTTTCCGGTAAAATATAGTACCATACTAACATTATACTAATTTTGTTAAAATTTTCAATCTTATTGTCATTTTAGTGAGTCAAATAATGACTGTTGAAAATTATGTATAATAGATTATAATGATATTTATGCATACAAGATAAATCATAATATTAATGGGGTTATATATATGTCTTCAATTATTAAATTCTGGCCTTTTTTACTTTTAGTAGTTTCAAATATTTTTATGACATTTGCTTGGTATGGCAATCTTAAATTTAAAGATAGTTCAACCTCACTTCCCCTTATTATATTAATAAGCTGGGGTATAGCATTTTTCGAATACTGTTTAATGATACCTGCTAACAGACTGGCGTCAAAAAATTTTGACACAGCTCAACTTAAAATTATAAAAGAAGTAATATCACTTGTAGTATTTGGTGTTTTTTCAGTACTTTATCTTAAAGAAAGCTTTAAACTCAATTATATCTTATCTTTTATATGTATTCTAGGTGCAGTTTTCTTTGCCTTTAAAAAGTTTTAAAAGGAGAATTTATGGAAGCACACAACTTTAAAAAGCTTATAAACAAAAAAACGCTCATATACATCTCTACTATCGTTATTTCCATCGTACTGTTATACATAGGATACAGGGTTACCACCAACAATCTCGATATGTTTAAAGGTGTTGACGGTGTTGAAGCCCAGAGTGCAAGTGTTATTAAAATAATTAAAACAAGTAAAACCGAATATAATCTTGGAGGAGGTACCCCAAACAAGGGTAAGAACATTGCTTTTTCGGCAAAACTTTTATCCGGTAAAGACAAAGGCAAGCAGATTAATGCACTTCAAACTATAGACCCATTTTCAAGCGGCTCGCAAAAAGAAATTGAACCGGGAGATAAAGTAATTCTGTATAAACTCGACAACAAAGATTCTGAGTACGCTTGGGTCATGGCAGAATACCATAGAACTAATGCGCTTTTGGTGTTGGGAATCGCTTTTTTCGTCCTGCTTCTGATATTTGGAAGATCCAAAGGTTTCAATACAATATTATCGCTTATATTTACATTCGCAGCCATATTTGCAGTATTTGTCCCCGCAGTATTACAGGGCTTCAATATTTATATCTGGTCAATAATAACCTGCCTGTTTATAATCTGTATGACTTTACTTATAGTATACGGCCCCAGCAAGAAAAGTCTTGCAGCTGGTATTGGTTGTATGGTAGGTGTCCTCGTATCCGGAATTTTAATTACAATTATGGACAAGGTCTTAAAGCTCACAGGCTTTGTCAGCGAGGAATCCCTCTATCTGTTGCGTATTAATCCAAACCACCCCATTGATTTAAAAGCAATAATATTTGCCTCAATCCTTATAGGAGCAATCGGAGCCATAATGGATGTATCGATGTCTATTGCAGCTTCACTTGCTGAAATGCAGGAAAAACTGGAGTATACTCCCTTCAGTCTTCTGGTCAAATCTGGAATAGCTATTGGAAAGGATATAATGGGAACAATGGCCAACACACTTATACTTGCTTATATCGGCAGTTCCCTGTCCGTTGTTTTGCTTTTGGTTTCATATAACAGCTCACTTTTAGAGCTGCTTAACAAGGAAATGATAGTCGTGGAAATTCTTCAATCGTTGGTAGGAAGTATAGGTATTCTTTTTACAATGCCTCTGACCTCCCTTGTTTGCGGGTACCTGTATTCTGAAAGAGTTAAACTCCCACCGGCAGATACTTCCGACTTTGATATGACAAAATCCACTGAAAATGTTGACTACAATGACGGCTGGAAATAATATAAAAATGAATAATAAAATAGACATCCTCACACAATAATAAAAACAAGCGTGTGAGGATTTTTTATGTTTAAACCCCAAAGAGTAATTTTTGAAACAGGCACTCTGGATTATGAACTTGGCAGAAGCCTGTATAGTCATTTCAGTTCTTCAGGCATTGAGATTAATCAATGTGCGTTAAACAGAGTAAAGTCATGTATTCCCGGAGAGGATTTCAGTTCACTTTACAAGCATGGAAAGCAAACCCTTGTAATAGGCGTAAAAAAAAGCCTTTCTTTCCAGAGCTGTAAGCCTTCTGCACATTATCAGCTTCCCCTTGTAAGCGGCTGTGTCGGCCAATGTGAATACTGTTATCTCAATACACAATTAGGTGATAAGCCTTTTGTTAGAGTTTATGTAAACATTGATGACATTTTAAATCGTGCAGATAAATATATTCAGGAAAGACTTCCCGAAAGCACTATATTTGAAGGGGCTGCCACCTCCGATCCTATACCCGTTGAACCATATACCGGAGCTTTAAAGACCTGTATAAACTTTTTTGCAAACCAAAAAAATGCGCGTTTCAGGTTTGTAACCAAGTTTACCGACATAGACAGTCTTCTTGACCTCGAGCATAATAAACATACTGAAATACGGTTTAGTCTAAATACTAATAATATTATAAGTACCTACGAACACAAAACAGCTTCTGCAGAGAAACGTATAGAAGCAGTGGGAAAAGTAGCTAAGGCAGGGTATCCCATAGGATTTTTAATTGCGCCGGTATTTATCTATGAAGGGTGGAAAGAGGACTATAAGAACCTATTAATAAAACTTAGAAATACTCTTGATGATGATACCGCAAAGAATGCAAGTTTCGAGATTATAACACACAGATATACAGAAAGAGCTAAAAATAAGATTTTAGAAATATTCCCTGATACTACTCTGGATATGATAAACGAAAACCGTAAATTTAAGTTTGGACAATTCGGTTATGGTAAATATGTGTATCCTAAGGAAGCAATTGCTGAAGTTAAAGAATTTTTTACAAAGGAGATAAATCAAATCTTTGGAGAAGGTACCATAAAATATATTATATAAGGCCGACAGCTTACGCCGTCGGCCTTCATAAAGACTTAACCAATTCTTAATAATGTCCAAGAACCTGAGTCCAAATTGAACCATTCTTGGATATGGTAATACATTCAAAACATCCTACTGAAACGTATTTACCGTTGCACCACACTGTTCCATTCAGATTGGTTGAAACCTGTGATGCTACGGGGAACCAATTTTTCCCGTCATTAGAACCATAAGTCTTACCGGAAGCAGCTGTTGCAATAATTTTATATCCGCCACTAATCGGTGTATTATTAGTTGTAGTAATATCGGTAAAATTAGCCTTGAAGCCTGAAACTGAAGATGACCAATTTATGCCATCAGGTGAAGTAAGTATTGTACCATTAAGGCCTACAGCTATAAATTTACTTCCATCCCAAACAACACTTGTCAGGTTTTTAGTGGTTCCTGATTTTTGTTCAGTCCATTCTTTTCCATCCGTAGAAGTAAATATTTTACCGCCATTTCCTACTACAACATATATTCTGCCATTGTACTCACCCTTGTTCAAATATACCGGCGGTGAAACAACACTGTCGTCCCAATCAGCACCCGAATTACCGGATATAAGGATAATTCCGTTACTTCCTACAGCTATAAATTTTCCATTTGAATATGTAACACCTTCAAAATCATTTCCATAGCCTTTTACAGGTTCATACCAGTTTTTCCCTCCGTCAGTAGACCTTATGAGTGTACCACCGGGTCCAACTGCTACAAAAGCTCTGTCGTTGCAATCAATATCAACAAGGTCATCTATTGTTGTAAGGTTAAAATATGACCATGTTAAGCCACCATCGGTTGATCTTCTAACTCTTCCGTCAGTGCCTACGGCAACTAAGGTTTTTCCGTCATAGGTAACGTCATAAAGCTGAAAACCATCATCTGCCCCTGCGTTAAAAACTTCTACTGAGTGATCCAGATATGTAATTCTGGCTAATAATCCGCCTCCGCCGATACCAATAATAATATCTTTGTATATACCAATATCCTCTATTGCGTAGTGAGACATATTTTCCTTTGTTATTCTGTCCCATGCATAACCATCTTTTGAGAAACTAATGAGTCCACGGGTTCCTGTTGCATAGAAACCTTTTTCAGACTCGCTCCAAATTACATTTCTAAAGGATGCTTTTTCGTCCTTAAATACCGGTTTGTAGTTAACACCATCATATGATACTTCGATTGTACCCTTTTCACCTACGGCAACAAACTTGTCATTACCCCAAGTTACATTTTTTAATGACAAACCATATTTAGTCTCAGATGGAAAACTAATTTTTTGCTCTTTCCAGTCAATACCATTTTCTGATATAAGGCTTGTCCCAACATCAGTTAAACCATAAAATACACTACCGTTCCATATGATTTTTTTTATGTTTGGGATAATATCTTTGTAGGACGTGTATATTTTTCCAACCTTCACCCAGCTATACCCGTCTTTTGAGTAATAAATAGTTCCGTCGCTTCCTACTGCAACGAAAACATCTCCGTTGGATACTACAGAAGTAAGATTGTAATCATACTTTGGAGGCATAACCTCTTTCCAATCATAACCTTTTTCTGAAGTATAAATCGCACCGAAATCACCAACTGCTACAAACTGACTTCCTTTGCTTGCAACCGAATTCAGCAAAGAATCGGTAGGAAGTTGAATGTCCTTCCAATCTTTTCCATTTTCTGTCAACCTAACTATACCATAGTCTCCAACAGCCGCAAACAATCCGTTGTCATTTGCCGTTATTGACCACAAATAGCGGTCCTGAGGTGCAGGAAGATCCTCAAAACCCTCTGCTTGGATTACCAGCATAGAAAAACAACTGGTAAAGAGCATACACATCACCAAGAGAATTACAAGATGTCTTTTCATATATACCCTCCTAATAAATTATTATAGGTATATATTATAATAATTGTATAGAATTGTAAACATTAATTTTTACATCTAATTCTATTCAAAGCTAGAATCTGTCATTTATACGACTTCTATGACCATTCTGTTTTTCGTCATTATTTATGTCATGTTTGTCATCGTGTGTATAAGCTTCTTTTACAATGTTATCCTGATGAATGAGTTTTTCAATTTCCAGCTGATTTTTAGCCTTTACCTCCTCAGTACGAACCAGTACATCAGCTTTAATTTGCTCCTTCTTTATCCGATATTTAAGTACTAACTCAATGGTAAGGTAAACTGATAATAGTACTGCTAAAATTGCTATTACTGTATTTAAATCCATAATAATCTCCTTCTATTCGGCTATCATATCTACATCTGCTTTAATAAGTTCAATTAGCTCCTTAGGGCTTACCTCAACCTGAAAACCGATTTTGCCGGCGCTGAAAATAAATGTATCCAGATTCTCACAAGTACTGTCAATTACTGTTTTATAATCCTTTTTCATACCAATAGGAGAGCAGCCTCCCCTGATATATCCGGTAACTTTATTGATTTCATCAACTCGTATCATCTCAACCGACTTCTCCCCCACTGCTTTTGCAGCAGCTTTGAGGTTGAGTTCCTTGTTCACGGGAATTACAAATACAAAAAAGTTTTTACTGTTGCCTTTGGTTACAAGTGTCTTAAAAACTTTTTCAACAGGCTGTCCTATTTTTTCAGCTACTGAAACACCGTCAATGGCTCCACCCTTGCTGTCGTATGTATACACATTATATTTAATTTTGCCACTGTCTAAAATTCTCATTACATTTGTCTTTTGATTTGCCACACCTATACCCCTCTTCCATATTTACTCCAAATCATTTTGTGGAAACCTGAAATGTCCTATTATACGGCCTTTTTTGCTCCATTTTAAAAGCAAGTCTTCTTCCTTTGGAAAAGTGCTGGAGTTGTGTATTATACCCGGAACCCCATCTCTCCTGCGTTTGTCCGATATAACAGCAACATGGTCACTGTTTTTCAATATTACTATATCACCGGGCTGCCACTGGTACAAGTTTTTCCTGTTAAAGGGTTTTACCTCTGTTGTAAGGTTTGTAGCAAATTTTTTTAAAAATATATACTGGTTCTTTACGCGTCTGAAATCTATGTTAGGGTCAGGTATAATTACACCGCTTTTATAGTCATCTGTATGCTTTGAGATATCAGCATCCATATGTGACTTCAAATCGTATCCTGCGTTTTTTAGAGCTCTCCACACAACATCAGTACATACACCTTCTGATTTTGGCGGATATCCACCTTCATAGTAGGTACTCTGGTACTTTGTCATGTTGGATATCTCTAATCTGGCTCCTTGTACGATATCCTCATTGTCAGGTATTCCATCTTTATCCATATCTCCATGACAAATTAGTCTGTCAATTTTAATCTCTCCCCTAAGAAAGAAAAAAGCATCCTTAAAGGCGAAGTGGCTGTATGATAATAATGTTACAACACCAGCTGCCAGTATTACGGATGCAAAAAATACAAACCTTTTCATTAAATCACTCCAACCCTCTCGAGTTATTGAATCTCCATATTCTTTCAAAGGTATATGTATTCAGTAATTAATTATTTCAGACCATAAATATCCTCTTCTATACAAATACGTGCCCTTTGCGCAGTCTTTGCATCTGCATTAAGAGAATTTTCCAAAAATTCAGGATTGTTTATTAAGAACTCTTTCATTGTACCTGTTGGATTATCAAGATACTTCATCAGTAAACCGTATTGTTCTGATGAAATGTGTCCACCTGAAAGCGCACCGTCAAAAAGTCCTTTATCCACATTCATAAGTGCATGGGACTCAACATCAGCATCCTTTAACTTTTCGGTCCCTCCCTGTAATCTGTCTATTACAACAAGACTGTATTTCAGATTGCCTTTTAGTTTATTAACAGCCGGAATCCATGCACGCACATAGCTGGAAGCCTCTGTTATAATGTCCGCAATATGAAGCACATTTGCTCCACCAAGGTCAGTTACCTCTGAAGATACTCCATCTTTATACAATACTGCCGTCAAATCCTTGAATATTGTTATATGAGGTATTTTAAGTATATCTGCTACTATAAGTGAAAAGAACCAGTCTCTTCTTTCTCCTCCTGATATATATCCTATATCTTTAATGTCAATATTACTCTTTATATACTCACACATAGTTGTTATGAGGCCTCTGAATATCTCGTCAGTTTCAAAATTCTTATGGGCCAGTTCAAGTATTATCTCCGAGCAGTCCATTTTATTTTCTTTGCATACATCGATTACTTTCAAAAGACTGTTTGCCTTTTCTTCACTGCCATAAAGAAAATGTGTATTTATGTAGTAAGGACCTATCTTCGATGATGTATACCAAAACGGCTTGTTTTCAGGACATATCCTGACAGCATTGGTTTTAAACAGCCAGTTAATCAGATTATTATTTTCCATTGTTAACCTCCTACAAGACCTTAGTTATTTTTTTCGCATTGACTCCATGTAGCTTTGCCACCACTCCTGATTCTGAATAGTACTCAACTCCACACCTAAATGTACAATATCGCCTTCGAGTACTACCTCAAAATCATCATTTTCGTCATTGTAATCAACAATTGTTACTGATGTATTGTCATGCCAATATATATTTTTCATATACTTAAGAGACTTGCCGTAAAACCTGCACAGCATTGCTCTGATAGCTGTGCCATGTGTAACTACACAAACATTTTTCCCTTTGTTCTTTCGGATTATGTCCATAACTTCTTTTAAAATACGGTTATAGAATTCCTCCATATTTTCGCCGTTAGGCATTTGATGCATATGAGGTTCGTTTTCCCATGTATAGTTTTCATTTGGATATAATCCGGGTATAGCATCCCATGCAATATTTTCCCAATCTCCGCCGTTAATTTCCTTCATTTTGTCTGTTCGGATAATAGGAAGCTTTTTGATATCGGCTATATACTGTGCTGTCTGCAGGGTTCTTGTCAAGCTGCTTGAATATATAATGTCAACAGGCACATCAGCGAGCCTTTCTGCCACTGCCTTGGCCTGTTTGTGTCCCTTTTCAGTAATCCTGCTGTCATACCATCCGTGAAATACTCTGTTGAAATTTCCTTCCGCTTCCGCATGTCTTACAAATATAAGCCTCGTTTTCATGAGTACCTCCATAAAATAAATATAATACAACAGTAATTATTATATCAGATTAATCAGTCATTCAAATCCATTTTTCCGATAATTTCATCCAACCCTGTATGTCCATGGTGCTCAAGATACTTTTCTATTCCGTTAACAATCTCTATTGGAATTGTAGGGTTAACAAAGTTTGCAGTCCCAACCATTACGGCTGATGCACCCACAAGTATGAATTCAACGGCATCCTCCCAAGAGCTGATTCCCCCCATCCCTATTACGGGTATTTTAACCGAGTGTGCCGCTTCATATACCATACGTAATGCAATAGGCTTTACCGCAGGGCCTGACAAGCCTCCGAAGTTGTTAGCTAGAATTGGTTTCTTTTTATTTATATCAATTGCAAGTCCCAATATGGTATTTATAAGTGATATACAATCCGCACCTGCACCCTCGGCAGCCATTGCTATTGACTTTATATCAGAAACATTTGGGGTCAATTTAACTATCAATGGCTGCTTACAGTATTTTTTTACAGCGGATGTAATTTCCTCTATTCCTTTTGGCGAAGTCCCAAAGGCCAGACATCCTGCCTTAACGTTAGGACAGGACACATTCATTTCAATGGCATCCACTTGGGAGTCACCCAGTATCTCTGCCATTTCGCAATACTCTTCTATAGTATTTCCGGCAATGTTCGCAATTATTTTAGTTTTGTATTTTTTTAAAAACGGCAGGTCTTCTTTTATGAAAACTTCTACTCCGGGATTTTGCAATCCCACACTGTTAAGTATGCCTGCAGGAGTTTCTGCTATTCTCGGCGGCTTGTTGCCTTTCCTCTCTTTTAACGTAAGTCCCTTTACTGAAATTCCCCCGATTTGGTTCAAATCAACATACTCACTGTATTCCTTTCCGAAACCGTAAGTACCTGATGCCATTATAACGGGGTTGTCAAACTGTACTCCTGCAATATTTGTACTTAAATCTATATTATCTGACATATATAAACCTCCCATTTAGTCCCAGCAAACCTCTGTGCTCCAGTATACAGGCCCGTCCTTACAAACGTGGCTGAACCCCCAGTCATCACCTTTTTGGGTCTTGCAGGCACAGACCAGACATGCTCCTATACCACACCCCATGCGTTGTTCCATAGATACCTGACATGAGATGCCATTCTTTTGTGCAATTGCAGCGACCTTCCGCATCATTATGGCAGGGCCGCAGGTATATATTATATCCGGTTTTTGAGATTGAATTGTCTCTTCAAGAAGTTCTGTTACAAAGGCTTTTTTACCGTATGAACCGTCGTCTGTAGCAATTTCTACAGTATTTGCGGTAGCCCTGAATTTATCCTCCAGAACAACAGCCTCTCCACTTCTGAAGCCAAGCAAAGCAGTCTTATTAGTCGATTGAGAAGCTTTTAACAGATACAGGAGGGGAAAGGTTCCTATTCCTCCCCCTACTACACATATATTTTTATGCTTATCATCTAGCATAAAGGAGTTCCCCAGAGGTGCCATTATGTCTACCGCTCCCTGACACATACTGCAAAGCTTTTGGGTACCGCTGCCCTTTACCTGAATAACTATATCAAACGTATTTTGAGCTTTATTTACATCGCAAATGCTTATAGGACGTCTTAGCATTGCATCCAACCCACCACATCTGATGTTTACAAACTGACCCGGTTTTGCAGTAGAAGCAACATATTCTGACCTGATAGTCATTATAAAAACATCCTTGCACAGCATTTGCGTACTTACAATCTGTTCATTTAGTAGCTTACCCATATTTACCTCCGGTATTTTTACTCGTCAAATATGCTTAAATTAAGTACTTCAAGCTCACCTTCGGTTTTCCCGAGCTTGAGGCATTTGATTATTGCTTCTGCCGTATCAAGTGAAGTCAGACACGGTATTGACATTTCTACGGCTTTTCTTCTTATTTTAAAGCCGTCCCTGTCAGCGTTTCTGCCTTTAGTCGGTGTATTTATTATCATTGCCAGCTTACCTGCATGGATAAGCTCAATTATATTAGGTGAGCCTTCATCCAGCTTTCTTACAGCATTTGTTGCAATTCCGTTATTATTCAGCATATTTGCAGTCTTACCTGTTGCATAGAGAGTAAAACCTAACTTTTCAAATTCCTCTGCAATATGAATCAGTTCAGGCTTATCAGTGTCTCTGACTGTCATAAGTATTCCATCCCCGGGCTTTGGAAGCTTTATTCCTGATGCTATAATACCTTTGTACAAAGCTTCCGGGAAATTATCAGCTATTCCAAGTACTTCACCGGTAGACTTCATTTCAGGCCCAAGGCTTGTGTCTACTTCATGGAGTTTTTCAAAGGAGAATACAGGAACTTTTACCGAAACATAGCCCGGTTCTCTGTATAAGCCTGTTCCATACTTGAAATCCTTAAGCTTTTTACCCATCATGACTTTGGTTGCAAGATTTACCATTGGAATTCCCGTAACCTTACTGATATATGGAACAGTACGACTTGACCTTGGATTCACTTCTATTACGTAAACCTGATTATTATATAAAACATACTGTATATTTACCATTCCGATTACATTCAAGGCTTTTGCAAGTTTTACCGTATAATCTACAATAACCTCTTTAACCTTGTCTGTAAGTGTCTGTGAAGGATATACGGATATACTGTCCCCTGAGTGAACACCTGCTCTTTCAAGGTGTTCCATTATGCCCGGTATAAGTATTTCCTCACCATCGCAGATTGCGTCAACCTCTATTTCCTTACCCATCATGTATTTATCAACCAGTATGGGATGTTCCTGAACAGTTCTGGTTATTATCTCCATAAACTCTTTGACATCCTTGTCATTGTAGGCTATTTCCATCCCTTGCCCTCCAAGGACGTAGGAAGGCCTTACCAGTACAGGGTATCCCAACTCGTTAGCCGCTGCTATTGCCTCCTCAAGAGTAAATATAGTTTTTCCTTGAGGTCTTGGAATACCTGTCTTTTCAAGTATCTCGTCAAATTTCTCCCTATCTTCTGCCGCATCTACATTTTTTGCTTCAGTACCAAATATCTTAACTCCCATATCATCCAGAGACTTAGTGAGTTTGATAGCAGTTTGTCCGCCGAACTGTACTATAGCTCCTTTTGGATTTTCTGCTTCAACTATATTTGCCACATCCTCAGGCGTCAACGGTTCAAAGTAAAGTCTGTCCGCTGTATCAAAGTCAGTACTTACGGTTTCAGGGTTGTTGTTTGCAATAATTGTTTCATACCCAAGCTCTTTCAATGCCCATACAGAGTGTACGGAGCAGTAGTCAAATTCTATTCCCTGACCTATTCTTATTGGTCCCGAACCCAGAACCAGAACCTTTTCTCTATCGGATTTCTTAACCTCAGAATGGTCATCGTAGGTTGAGTAATAGTATGGTGTTACAGCTTCAAACTCAGCAGCACAAGTATCAACCATTTTATACGCCGCAGTAATATTTTTCTGCTTTCTGAGTTCGGTTATTTCTTCTTGGGAAACTCCGGACAGCTTGGCGATTATTCTGTCTGTAAAACCCATCTTCTTTGCCTTTTTCAAAACATCCTTATCAAGCTGCTCCTTATTTACGGTTTTAAGCTTTTCTTCCATTAGAACGAGTTCTTTAATCTTGCATAGGAAGAAATAATCTATCTTGGTTATTTCATGAATTTCTTCAACTGTTATAGAACGTCTTATTGCTTCTGCTATGACAAATATTCTTTCGTCATTAATATCATGAAGTTTTTTTAGTATCTCACTGCCTTCAAGATTTTTGTAAATATCCTGTTCAAGTGTAAATATACCCAGTTCCAGTGAACGTATGGCTTTCATCAGAGCAGCCTCAAATGAGCTGCTTATGGACATTACCTCTCCTGTTGCCTTCATCTGCGTTCCCAGTGTTCTCTTTGCCTTTACAAATTTGTCAAAAGGCCATTTTGGTATTTTTACTACAACATAGTCAAGTGTAGGTTCAAAGCAAGCATATGTCTTTCCTGTTACGGCATTTTTTATTTCATCCAGACCGTAGCCTATTGCAATCTTTGAAGCAACCTTTGCTATCGGGTATCCTGTAGCCTTAGAAGCAAGTGCAGATGATCTGCTAACTCTTGGGTTTACTTCTATTACTGCATATTCAAAGCTTGTTGGATGCAGGGCGTATTGTACATTACAGCCTCCCTGTATTCCCAGTGCTGATATTATTTTCAGTGCAGAGGTTCTAAGCATTTGATATTCTTTGTCCGCAAGTGTCTGGGAAGGTGCCACAACTATACTGTCTCCGGTATGGACTCCAACAGGGTCAATGTTTTCCATGTTACACACGGTTATAACATTACCCTTGCTGTCTCTCATTACTTCGTATTCAATTTCCTTCCAACCTGATATGCATTTCTCAATCAGAACCTGATGAACACGGCTGAGTCTTAGTCCGTTTTCTCCTGTTTCCCTCAGTTCTTCTTCATTGTATACAATTCCTCCGCCGGTACCTCCAAGGGTGTATGCAGGTCTTACAATAACCGGATAATCAATCTCACGGGCAAATTCTACTGCATCTTCTATTGTGGTAACAACCTTACTGGCAATACATGGCTCGCCTATACGTTCCATTGTGTCCTTGAAATCCTGTCTGTCTTCAGCCATTTTTATTGCTTCGGTAGCTGTTCCCAGAAGCTTTACTCCCTGCTCCTGTAAAAAACCTGATTCTGCAAGTTCCATTGCCAAGTTCAGGCCTGTCTGGCCTCCCAGTGTTGGTAAAATGCTATCAGGTTTTTCATATCTTATTATATTTTTTACTACTTCAGCTTTAAGGGGTTCTATATAAACCTTATCAGCTATATTCGTATCAGTCATTATGGTAGCAGGATTACTGTTTACCAGCACAACTTCTATTCCTTCTTCTTTGAGAGCCTGACACGCCTGAGTTCCGGCATAGTCAAATTCTGCGGCCTGACCGATTATAATCGGACCGGACCCGATAACCAATACTTTATGTATATCATTACGTTTAGGCATGTGTTATATCCTCCAGCTTCTTTTATATACTACT
The DNA here is from genome assembly GCF_029318685.1 of Ruminiclostridium papyrosolvens DSM 2782. Classification (NCBI taxonomy): domain Bacteria; kingdom Bacillati; phylum Bacillota; class Clostridia; order Eubacteriales; family Oscillospiraceae; genus Ruminiclostridium; species Ruminiclostridium papyrosolvens. The sequence continues at coordinate 2,095,377 of NZ_CP119677.1, read as the reverse complement.
TTTTGAATAATCTATCATTTTAATGAACTCGTCGAACAAATATGCTGTGTCACCCGGTCCCGGTGATGCTTCGGGGTGAAATTGCACTGTAAAAAGCGGAGCATTTTTGTACTTTATTCCTTCGATAGTTCCATCATTCATATTTATATGACTTACAGTCATGGTTTCTCTGTCGAGTGATTCTTCCACAATAGTGTACCCATGGTTTTGGGAAGTAATGTAGGTGAGATCCTTTGCTATATCCTTTACCGGGTGGTTGCAGCCTCTATGCCCGTATTTAAGTTTTACTGTATTGGCTCCGTTTGCTAATGCTGTCAACTGATGTCCAAGGCAAATTCCGAACATTGGCTTTTTACCTATGAGTTTTTTAATTGTCTCTATCTGGAACTGACAATCCTTAGGGTCTCCCGGTCCGTTAGAAAGCATTATCCCGTCGGGTTCTATTTTCAAAACTTCTTCCGCTGTTGCTGTTGCAGGGAATATATATACTTCGCAGTCCCTGTTTAACAAGGATCTTACAATATTCTGCTTTAAACCGTAATCCATAAGAGCTATTTTATAGCCTTCTCCCTTGTAATGCTTTATTTCTTTTGTTGTTACTTGTAATACAGGGTTGTTAATTGTATAGCTGTTTACGTTTGAAAGCTCTTCTTGTATATTTTCCAGCTGTTCTGCTGTAATTATAGTACCTTTCATAGTACCGTTATCGCGCAAAATCCTAGTTAAGGCTCTTGTATCAATACCCTCAAGACCTGTTATCTCATTTCTTTTCAAATACTCATTCAGGGTTTCGATAGATCTCCAGTTACTTGGAGTTTTACAAAGCTCCCGGACTATAAAACCCTTTACCTGAGGTTTCAAAGATTCAATATCATCTATATTCACACCATAGTTTCCTATTAATGGATAAGTCATACATACTATTTGTCCGCAGTATGACGGGTCTGTCAGAACTTCCTGATATCCTGTCATACCTGTGTTAAAAACTACCTCTCCAACTACCTTTCCTTCCATTCCAAAGCTGTTGCCTTCGAATATCGTACCGTCTTCCAGTAATAAAAAAGCCTTCATATTTTCACCTCTGTGTCTTATTAATTATCTGCCAAGTGCAGCATTCAAATCTTCCTTCATTCTCAGAACTTCTGCCCTTGCGGCTTCTGCAAACTTCTCTTCTGTATATTCATTCTTCCATGTTTCCGATTTATATGCACACATTACACTTCTGGATGCATTCACTATTGCACCTAATCCGTCTCTGTTGAAGGAATTTGCACAATCTCTCGCTGTTCCCCCCTGCGCTCCGTAGCCCGGAACCAGAATATATGCATTTTTCATAATTGACCTTAGCAATTTGGCCTGATTTGGATATGTCGCTCCCACCACGGCTCCAACACTACTGTAGCCATATTTCCCGGTGAGGGGTTTTCCCCATTCATGTACATATCCTGCCATAACTTCATAAATACTTTTGCATTGTTCAGTTACAAGGTCTTGTAACTGCCCTGAGGACTTATTGGATGTCTTTACAAGAATGAATATTCCCTTGTCAAAATTGGTGCAGTCCTGAATAAAAGGCTTAATACCATCAATTCCCAGATATGGGCTAACTGTAAGGGCATCCACATCGAAAGCCTTTTGCGTTACTCCATCGTCTATTTCCGTTTCACCCAAAAAACTCTTTGAATAAGCCTCTGCAGTTGTGCCAATATCATTTCTCTTTCCGTCTGCAATAACAATCAAACCCTTGCTTTTTGCATATTTGCAGGTTTCATCGAAAGCAATTAATCCCTCTATCCCATACATTTCATAGTAAGCAAGCTGGGGTTTAACTGCCGGAACCTCATCGTATATTGAATCAATTAGCATTTTATTAAAGGCTATAATAGCTTCAGAAGCTCCCTTTAAATTCTTGCCATACTCTTTAAAGGCTCTCTCTTTAATAAATGCCGGAACATATTCAATTTTGGGATCCAATCCTACAACCGTTGGATTATTCTTTTCTTGGATACTCTCAATAAGTCTGTCAATAAACATTTTTATCTCCATTTCCGGGCAATATTAAAATTATTACCCAATGCATAATAATTTTACAACAGTACCTTTTTTCTGACCACAGGGCTTCCGCCTACAATGGTATACTGAGGCTGACCGTATAATGAAAACCCGTTAAAGGGTGAATTTTTGCCTTTTGATTCGAAATTGGTGATATCCACCTTATATTGTTCATCTATATCAAATATCATTAAATCAGCCAGTTTTCCGACTTCAATGGTACCTTTGTTAAGACCCAGCATTTGTGACGGATTAAAACTCATTTTATATACAAGTTCTTTGAGAGTAAGATGTCCGGGTTTGACCAGATAAGTAATTGCCAGTGGAAATGCTGTTTCAAAACCGACCATTCCATTTGCAGCATTTTTGAATTCTACATTTTTCTCATCTATATGATGGGGTGCATGGTCTGTTGAAATAATATCTATAGTGCCGTCCTTTAAGCCCTGAATTATTGCATCAACGTCCTTTTGCGTCCTTAATGGAGGATTTACCTTTGCATTTGTGTTAAAACCTTCACATGCACTATCAGTGAGTGTAAAATAATGGGGACATGTTTCAGCAGTAACTCTTACACCTCTTTTTTTGGCATTTCTGATTAAGTCAACTCCCAACTCCGTACTTACATGAGCTATGTGTATTGTTGCCTTTGTATATTCTGCAAGTATCAAATCTCTTGCAATCATTACTTCTTCAGCGGGGGCAGGATTGCCTTTCAGCCCGAGAATTGATGACTGGAAGCCTTCATTCATGAGCCCTTCGTCTACAAGGTCAAGGTCTTCACAGTGTGAAATAATTGTTATATCAAACATTGAGGCGTATTGCATTGCCTTTTTCATTAATGAGGAGTTACCTACAGGTCTGCCGTCATCTGAGAGTGCAACCGCACCTGCAAATTTGAGCTCCCCGATTTCACTTAGTTCCTCTCCCTTTAGACCTTTTGACAAAGCTCCAATAGGAAATACATTTACAATACCGTCGATTTTCGCCTTATTTATTACATACTTTACCATTGCTTCATTGTCCAGTACCGGATTGGTATTAGGCATACATGCAACTGAGGTAAAACCGCCTTTAGCCGCACTTCTTGTTCCTGTCTCAATATCTTCCTTATACTCATATCCGGGGTCTCTCAGGTGACAATGGGCATCTACCAGACCCGGTATTACCTGCAAGCCCTTTGCGTCAATTACTTCACAACCGGCTTCATCTATTTCGCTTCCTATATCATGTATAATTCCATCCACTATCAATATGTCTTGAACACTGTCTAAACCGGTTTTTACGTCCATAATGTTTCCGTCTTTAATCAGTAACTTCATTTGCGGTTCCCCTCCTTGTTAAAAGATACAGCAGCGCCATTCTCACTGCAACTCCATTAGTTACCTGTTCGTTTATACAAGACTGTTGTCCGTCAGTAACTGAGGTAGAAAGCTCGACTCCTCTGTTTACAGGGCCTGGATGCAGCACTATTGCATCCTCCTTGGCAAGCTTTAACCTCTTATCGTCAACTCCGAAAAACCTTGCGTATTCTCTTATTGTGGGGAACAAGCCCTTCTTTTGACGCTCCAACTGGATTCTCAGGCCCATGACCACATCAGCATCAAGCATTGCTTCTTGAACAGTACTGAAAACATTCACACCCATTTTTTCAATCTCAGGTGGCATCAGCGTAGCGGGACCGGATACATTAACCTCAGCACCCATTTTTGTCAGCCCCCATATATTGCTTCTGGCAACTCTGCTGTGGAGTACATCTCCTATAATTGCCACCTTCAGGCCTTTTAATGTACCCTTTTTCTCCTGAATCGTAAACATGTCAAGCAAAGCCTGTGTGGGATGTTCATTCATACCGTCTCCGGCATTTATTATTGAGGATTTTACGTTTTTAGCCAAAAGATGAGGTGCTCCGGACATGGGATGCCTCATTATTATAATGTCCGAACCCATAGCGTCAATTGTTTTTCCTGTGTCTATTAAAGTTTCGCCCTTCTGTACGCTGCTGCTGGATGCGGATATATTTGCGGCGCTGGCCCCCATATATTTTGAAGCCAGTTCAAATGAAAGTCTTGTTCTTGTACTGTTTTCATAAAACAGTGTAATGATTGATTTTCCCTGAAGATGTGCTGTTTTTTTGTTGTTTGATGTAACAATACATTTCATTGTTTTAGCGGTATTCAGAATATACTCTATTTCTTCTGCCGAAATATCCCTCAGTCCCAGTAAATCTTTGGATTTCAAGTTCATATTTCTTTTTCTCCTATTCCTTACCCGTTATAGTAACATTATTTAAACCGTCAATTTCAAAGAGATTAACGTGTACTATCTCACTTCTTGATGTAGGTACGTTCTTTCCTACATAGTCGGCTCTTATGGGAAGTTCTCTGTGTCCTCTGTCAATAAGCACCGCAAGCTGAATCATCTGAGGTCTGTTAATGTCCATCAGAGCATCTATGGCTGCTCTTACGGTTCTTCCCGTATAGATTACATCATCCACAAGAACAAGTTTCTTTCCTGCAATATCAAAGTTTATTTCTGTACCGTTTATAACGGGATGCTCATTTAAGAGGCTAAGATCATCACGATATAGTGTAATGTCCAGAATGCCTACCGGAATTTCCCTGCCTTCAACATCTTTTATTTTATTTGCTATTCTGGCTGCAAGAGGAACTCCTCTTCTCTGAATTCCAATCAGTACCAGATTATCCACTCCCTTATTTTTTTCAATAATCTCGTGGGAAATTCTTGTTATAGCTCTTGCTATTGCGCTTTCATCCATTAACTCGGTATGTCCCATAAGGTCGTCTCCTCTCATTTTTACAGCATATATTTTAATATAAACTTTTACATGCAATTGATTCGCCAATTTTGTCTGTGTACTAAAAAAGCTTCCTGCCTTAGGCAAGAAGCTTAACATATACAAATACAACCATACTTTCGATGATTATACATAAATGCAAGTATATTTTAATATCTCACCTTATAGCCTCTCTGGACTAATTTAAAGGTAACTCTCTTTTTACATGAAATAATACCATAACAATAACTAATTGTCTATAGATTTTCTCTCAATTGACTTAAAATACTTTGAAAATATTCCGGCACAGCAGTTTCAAACTTCATATCTTCACCTGTTACAGGATGTTGGAACGAAAGTCTCCATGCATGAAGCACCTGCCCCTTTGTTTTAAACTTTTGCTTTCTTCTGCCATAAACCATATCACCGATTATTGGGTGATTTATATAGGACATATGAACTCTTATCTGATGGGTTCTTCCTGTTTCAAGTTTCAATTGAACATAAGTGGCACTTGGGAACCTCTCCAGTACCTTGAAATGAGTAATAGCATTCCTTCCGTTTTGAGTATTAACACTCATCTTCTTTCGTTCAACGGGATGCCTTCCGATAGGTGCATCAATCTTTCCGCTGTTTTCATATATGATACCGTCAACAAGTGCAATATATTCCCTTTTTATATCATGGGTTTTAAGCTTCTCAGAAAGCCTTTCATGAGCAATGTTACTCTTGGCAACCACAAGCAGCCCGGATGTATCCTTGTCAATTCTATGGACAATTCCGGGTCTTATAACACCGTTTATGTCGGACAAACTATCTCCGCAGTGTTTCATTAAGGCATTAACTAAGGTTCCCGAGTAGTTTCCCACAGCAGGGTGCACAACCATTCCCTTTGGCTTATTTATAACTATTATATGCTTGTCCTCATATACAATATCAAGAGGAATATCTTCCGGCTCTACGTCAAGAATTTCGGCGTCGGGAACACTCACTTTTATATTGTCACCGGGCTTTACCTTATAATTTGACTTTGCTTGCACTTCATTTACCCATATATTCCCATCCAAACAGAGCTTCTGAATATAGGATCTTGAATAATCTTCAAGATTTCCCGCAAGCCATGAATCAATTCTTACTCCATCTGTATCACATTCTAAAATAAATTCTTTCAAAGCAACCTCCGTGAACATGTATGATTTGATTATTTTGTTTCATCCTGAACCTGTTCTTGTTTAGCAGCTTCAGGCTTTTCTTCCTTGTACAGGAACAATATATATATGGCAAGAAGAATTGTTCCAACTACAACTAATATATCTGCAACATTAAAAGTAGGAAAAACGTAGGAGCCAAAATGAAACTCCAAAAAATCTACCACGCTTCCGTTGCTGAAAATCCTGTCGTACAGATTTCCCAAGGCACCTCCAAGAATAAGTGACAAAGAAAGACGTAAAAACTTATGCTTATGCTTTACGAGAAAGTATAACATTGCCAAAGATACTATGGATACCATTAAAACAAGAAAAATAGTTTTACCCTGCAAAATACTGAAAGCAGCCCCTTGATTTTCAAGATGCCTTAAGTAAAAAAAGTCTTTTATAACCGTTATGGGATTGCCTACAATTTTATCCAGCACCCAAACTTTTGTTAGTCTGTCCATTGCGAAGCCTACTATAATAATTAACGCCCAAAGCATATTAGTCCTCCATCCATTTCTTCAAAATATATAATTATTGCGGAACATACCACCGTGAAAAATCATTATAGCTGCTCCAAGTATTAGGATTTACAGCCCCTTTTATATTTTTACTGCACATTACACCCTCATTAATAAAATACAAGCCTATGTATGGCCTTTCATCCAAAACAGTTTTTATGAGATTAGTATATATACCTTTCTGTTTTTCAACATCGGGTTGAATCAAAATCTGTTGAAGATACCCGTCAACCGCAGGATTGCTGTATTTTGCAGTATTAAGCCCGGTCTTTATGTTTTCCGAAGAGTAAACAAAAGATAAATCCGGTTTTGTTGAAATTCTATACCCCAGTAACGCCATATCATATGCACCGGATTTTATTCTACCCTGTATATTCTCCCAAGTAAGCTTTTCAACCTGTACAGTTATTCCATTCTTACCCAATTGAGAGGCTATTGCATTAGCAGTATTTACTCTTAATAAATTTTCCTGATTTACAATTAGCTTTAATACAAATGCTTTACTGTTGTTCTTACTTACATATTTATTCTGTGAGAGAACATATCCGTTTTGTGTCATAAACTGTTTTGCCTTATTTGCATCTGAATACTGCTCACTATTTACCAGTCGGTTTATCCATGAGTTGGGAGAAACGGGTAATTCAGCAGGAACAGCTACGCCATATGCGGCCGCATCGATAAGCTTTTTCTTATCGATAAAACCTGCTATGGCACTCCTCAAAGTCTTATTTGCCATTGGCCCTTTTGCAATATTCAGTGACAGATATTCATAGTTTTTACCGGGGTAACGTTTAAGAGAAATATCCGTCCGGCCAATATATTTTTTGAACTCAGTGTAATCAGCCGTTACAATATCAACATCTCTGGACTGAAAAGCATTAGTTGCATTTCCGGTATTCTGGGATATCTTGACTTCCACAGATTGGATATATGGAATCGTAAGTTTTGAGTCACCTTTTTTCCACCAATTATCGTTGGCTTTTAGCTTCACCTCTGTTTTAGCATTATAGGATACAAAAGCATAAGGCCCGGTACCCACAGCTACAGAATTTTTCTTTGGATGTGCCGGTATAATTGGAAAAGTCAGGTTGTATAACGTCAGCCCATCAGGTTTTTTTAAATTAACTATAACCGTATTATTATTACCTGCTGCCACAGATGCAATATTTTGTAAACCCGCTGCATACACACTGTTGTTCTTGGCATCCAATATACTATTTACTGAAAACACAACATCTCCGGCTTGAAGGGAAGCGCCATCGTGCCACTTAACTCCATTTCTTAAAGGTATTGTTATTTTTAGCCCATCAGCCGAGGTTACTGCACTTTGAGCTAAAACAGGCACAGGTTGCTGTTTCTCATCTAATTTATAAAGTCCCTCAAACACCAAACCCAAAAAATCCTGAACATACTGGTTTTTTGTCACAATTGGATTAAGTGTATCTACAGGTGTACTGAACAAACGTACTGAACCGCCTTTTTCAGGGCCTTTGTCCAAGACGTCATATTTTCCTTCATAAATATCCTCAATGGGATTTGCAGATTTTCTATCAAGATTAACAGTACATGCTGAAAGCACCAGCCCTGTAATTATCAGTAAAGAAATAAGTCTCAAGGATTTTGTCATTGTTTTTCTCCAACAAATAATCTTATCAAATACATATTTATTTTATTTAAGCATCATAACAGCTGCCAAACCACCCGTTTTCCCTTTATCCCCCCTATAGGAGAAAAAAAGGTCAGTATTGCATTTCGTACAAACATCACTTATGAGAATATTCTTCTCCGGAACACCTGTCTTTAGCAAAACATGCTTTATGATTCTTTGTAAATCCATGTAGTACTTTCCGTTTCTGTATTCCGTATATATATCACACCAGTGGAATTTCTCCTTAAAGCTGTCATATACTTCCTTACCCACTTCAAAGCAATTCATACATATGGATGGCCCTATTGCCACAATAATATCTTCATATTTGCTGTTGTAGGTATTTTTCATAAGCACTAATGCTTCGTATGATATATTTTTTACCGTACTTTTCCAACCGGAGTGAACTGCTGTTATAGCCTTTTTTACCGGATCGAGAAATAGTACAGGTACGCAATCAGCATAAAAAGTTACCAAAGGAATCCCCGGCTGATTTGTTGAAAGCCCGTCAAAACCAACAATATCGCTTTCTGCAGTCAAACCTTTCCCGGCATCTGCTGTACTAACTATTTTAATTTTATTGTCGTGTATCTGGTTTGACAGAACAATTTTATCATAATCAACTCCAATTGCATCTGCCAGCCGCCTATAGTTTTCACAAACATTTTCTCTTACGTCATTCCTGTTAAAGCTAAGGTTCAAAGAAGAAAATGGCCCCTGACTTACACCGCCGAGTCTTGTAGTAAAGCAGTGTGTAAGTATGTGCTCATACTGCTTAAGGTTTTGAAACTGAACATATTTTAAATCATTCTTTTGTATCAAAGTAATTTTTTCATTGCTTTCTATCATTCATGCCCCCACTATTTTCCATCAAAGGAATCTGCTACTTTAAATATACGCTCAATGCTAATACATTTTCCTGTTTTTTCATCAACTTCTAAGTGAACAGCACAAAATTGCACTCTTCCCTTAGCAACATCGAATTTCTGAGGCATTCTGGTTATAAATCTTTCAATTATCAATTCCTTGTCTACACCAATTACTCCATCATACGGCCCTGTCATTCCAACGTCAGAAATCAGTGCAGTACCACATGGCAAAATCCTCTCATCTGCAGTTTGGACATGTGTGTGCGTTCCTGCCAGACAGCATATTCTTCCGTCAAGATACCATGCAAGAGCACATTTTTCAGATGTAGCTTCCGCATGCATGTCTACAAAAACCGCCTTTGTTTTAGTTTTTATTTCCTGTAATTCTCTGTCAGCAACCTGAAACGGACAGTCAATGCTATCCATATATACCCTGCCCATAATATTTAATACAGCCAGTTCTTTACCATTAGATTTCAATATGGTATATCCTTTACCCGGCACATTTCCGGGTAAGTTTGCCGGCCTGATAATATTTTCATCAGAGTCTATAAAATTCAGGATTTCCTTCTTTGACCAAGTATGGTTTCCAAGCGTAATACAGTCAACACCTGACTTGTAAAGTTCCTGAGCAATTAAATAGGTTATGCCGCTTCCTGCAGCTGCATTTTCGCCGTTGGCAATACAAAAATCAATTCCCAGTTCCCTTTTCAGCTGTGGTACAAATTCTTTTACAGCCTTTCTTCCCGGGTTTCCAAAAATATCACCAATAAAAAGTATCTTCAATTCTTTGCCTCCAAAATTTAATTAAGCTATTATTATTATGTACAGACATTTATTTTTAAGTACGTAATGCCATAATCTATAACAATTATAATACATATATCAATAAAAAGTAACACTTAATAGATACATGCTAAAAATAAAAAAGCGTGGAATCCACGCTTTTTTATTTTATTTTAATTAATTATTTTGCATATTCAATAGCTCTAGTTTCCCTTAACAGAGTAACTTTAATCTGTCCGGGATATTCAAGCTCATCTTCAATCTTCTTGACTATTTCTCTTGCCTTCAGAACTATATCTGCGTCATTTACAACATCAGGCTTAACCATAATTCTTATTTCTCTTCCTGCCTGAATTGCAAAACACTTTTCAACTCCCTCAAAGGAGTTTGCAATCTCTTCAAGCTTCTCAAGACGCTTGATGTAGGATTCCAGTGTTTCCCTTCTAGCACCCGGTCTTGCAGCTGAAATAGAATCCGCAGCCTGTACAAGTACTGAAACAACATTTGTTGCCTCTACATCGCCGTGGTGAGAAAGAATGGCATTTACCACGTCAGCACTTTCCTTGTACTTCTTAGCTACATCAGCACCGATAGTAACATGGGAACCTTCCACCTCATGGTCAATAGCCTTTCCGATGTCATGAAGCAAACCTGCTCTTTTAGCAAGTTGAACATCAACACCAAGTTCAGCAGCCATTATACCTGCAAGGTGAGATACCTCTATGGAATGGTTAAGTACATTCTGCCCGTAACTTGTTCTGAACTTAAGTTTACCCAAAAGTCTTACAAGTTCCGGATGCAAGCCGTGCACGCCTGTCTCAAATGCTGCATTGTCACCTTCTTGACGAATAGTGTTGTCAACCTCTTTTTTAGCCTTTTCAACCATCTCTTCGATTCTTGCAGGATGAATTCTTCCATCAAGAATAAGCTTTTCAAGAGTTAATCTGGCAACCTCTCTGCGTATAGGATCAAATCCAGACAATATTACAGCTTCCGGTGTATCATCAATAATCAAATCAATTCCTGTTAAGGTCTCAAGAGTCCTTATATTTCTACCCTCACGACCGATAATTCTTCCCTTCATCTCATCATTAGGTAAAGGTACTACAGAAACAGTAGCTTCAGATACATGATCAGCAGCACACTTCTGTATTGCAGTTGCCAATATATCCTTTGCCTTACGATCTGCTTCCTGTTTGGCGTTAGACTCAATTTCCTTTATAAGTGCCGCAGCCTCATGTTTTACTTCGTTTTCAATGTTACGAAGCAAGTATTCCTTAGCATCTTCTACAGATAATCCGGCAATTCTTTCGAGTTCCTCAGTTTGCTTTTTAACAAGCTCTTGGGATTGCTCTTGTAAAACTTCAATATCCTTCAGCTTTTTATTTAAAGCTTCATCTTTCTGTTCAAGTGCTTCTACTTTCTTGTCGAGTGTTTCTTCCTTCTGAACGAGCCTTCTTTCCTGCCTCATAAACTCATTTCGTCTATCCTTGATATCTCTGTCAAGTTCTACTCTGCTTTTATGAATTTCTTCCTTAGCCTCAAGAAGTGCTTCCCTCTTCTTATTCTCGCCTTGTTTAAAAGCTTCTCCAACAATTCTTTGGGCCTCTTGCTCGGCACTGCCTATTTGGGCTTCTGCCTGCTTTTTTCTGGCCTCAAATCCTCTATCATAAAATATTTTAGAAGCAATAACTGCAATAATTAATCCGCAGGCCAATCCAATTAAAATGTTAATTATTATCTTAAACACCTCCTCCTTATTCAGTTTTCAAAGCTCAAATTTCATAATTCGCAATAACCATAATAATATTGGAATAAAAGCAGAAATGAACCTATAAAGGCCTATGTACTGTAGAATAGCACAATATAATAATAACTAAGCGGTATATGGCTATGACTGATACAAATAATGTATAATACTCAAACATATGAGACGTTTTACTAAATATGTCATTTAAACTACGCATAATACCAGAATTTTTACAATAATCCCAGTTGAAGCTTTTCTAACATTAATAAAACAAACCTGCATATATATATTAGCCTAAATAGCTTAATAATCAATTAAATATAACTCTACAATACGAACTGGCTCTTATTCCATAATCAATTTAATTGTAAACTTATTTAATTTTTATGTCAAGAATGAAAAATACAAAGGCTATTCCTTTGTTTTTGTAATTATTGACCAAGGAAATTACAGACTGTTTTGCAACAATGCCGCCTTGTAGGTATTTTTCATCAACATAGCTCTGGTCATAGGCCCAACTCCACCTGTTACCTTCGTTATGGCAGATGCTATTTCCGAAACCTCTGCAAACTGTACATCCCCTACTAATTTCCCGTCTGCTCCTCTTGATACGCCTACATCAATAACAATAGCGCCGGGTTTTACATATTCCGGTTTGATAAACTCTGATTTCCCAATAGCAACTACCAAAATATCTGCGCTTCTGCATACTTCCTGAATATTGGCAGTTTTTGAGTGGCATATGGTTACGGTTGCATTTTTTGCAAGAAGCAAAATCGCCTGTGGCTTTCCTACTATATTGCTTCTGCCAACTACAACACAGTTTTTTCCCGATATTTCTATATCATTTTCTTCCAGCAATTCCACAACTCCGGCGGGAGTGCATGGAAGAAATTCAGGCTTTCCAATCATGAGCTTTCCAACATTCATAGGATGGAAACAATCAGCATCCTTGTCGGGGCTTATGGCTGCAATAACCTTATCTTCATTTATGTGCTTTGGTATCGGCAACTGGACAAGTATACCATTTACAGCAGCATCATTATTCAAGGTTTCTATTAAGCCAAGTAATTCTTCTTCTTTAGTACTTGCAGGAAGTGCGTATTCAAATGATTTAATACCGATTTCAGCACAATCGTTCTTTTTGTGGTTTACATATACCCTTGACGCAGGGTCATCGCCTACAATAATAACTGCAAGTCCGGGATTTATACCCTTTGACTTCAATTCGTCTATTTTTGCTTTTAGCTCAGACTTAACTTTTGCCGCAAGCTCAGTTCCATTCAAAACTTTGGCAGACATGGTTTCTTCCTTTCCTTTTTCCTGAGTATTTTTTGTAACTATTACATTTTATTTTATCGTTTTTTTCTTGTCAAATTTTTCATGTCACCCGATTTTGATTTAGCATTTGAATAGGCTGTCTTGCTACTTTGTTTTCTATTTTTGTTACTATTTTCCCTAAATGTTTGCTTTGTGGATTTCCCGCCTTTTGTATTACTTGTCTTATTTTCCCCTCTTTTAGTTCTTCCCTTGCCGCCTTCCACCGCTGTTTTTTCCTTATTGGGTGTATTCCCATATTGTTTCCCTCTTAATGGTTTTACAAGACAATTTGGGCCAAATCCGATGAGGTCTTCCCTATGTGCTTCCTTTAACGCCTCTATTACAAGATGATAATTTTCTTTTTTACGATATTGTAACAGTGCCCTTTGCATGGCTTTTTCTTTGGGTGTTTTCGGCACATATACCTTCTTCATATTTCTTGCATCATAGCCTGTATAGAACATACAGGTTGAAAGTGTTCCCGGTGTCGGATAAAAATCCTGAACCTGTTCAGGCATATATCCCTGCTGTTTCAAATATTCAGCCAATTCTACGGCAGCATTCAAATCACTGCCCGGATGGCTGGAAATTAAATATGGAACAAGATATTGTTCCATATGAATTTTTTCGTTTATTTCATAAAATTTCTTTACAAATCGGTCGTATAGCTGTCTTTTTGGCTTTCCCATTTTATCAAGAACTCTGTCCACTACATGTTCCGGAGCAACTTTAAGCTGTCCGCTGACGTGATGCTCGCATAATTCAGTAAAAAAGTCGTCATTTTTGTCAAGCATCAGATAGTCATAACGTATTCCTGAGCGGATAAATACTTTCTTAACGTCAGGAAGTGTCCTGAGTTTACGTAATAGTTCCAGATACTCAGAATGATCTACTATGAGGTTTTTACAAGGTTCAGGATGCAGGCATTGTTTCTCTTTGCAGACGCCGTTTTTAACCTGTTTTTCGCAGGCAACATTCCTGAAGTTGGCTGTAGGACCTCCCACGTCGTGTATATATCCTTTAAAGCCCTGTGTCCAGGTTAGTTTCTTTGCCTCATTTAATATTGATGCCTGACTTCTTTTTTGAATTACCCTACCCTGATGAAAATTCAGTGCACAAAAAGAACAGCCTCCATAGCAGCCTCTGTGACTTGTTATGCTGAACTCCACCTCGTTAATTGCAGGAATCCCTCCGTACTTTTCGTAAACCGGATGGTATGTCCTTTCGTATGGAAGGGCATAAACCCTGTCTAATTCGGCAGTTGATAAAGGCATTATAGGAGGATTCTGAACCAGATATCTGTCACCGTGGGGTTGTACCAAGGTTCTTCCGTTTATTGCATCCTGCTCGTTATACTGAATTTTGAAAGCTTCTGCATATACTTTTTTACTTTCCTGTACTGCTTCAAATGCTGGCAATACAGCTACTTTCTTATTCCCATTTGAATCAATTGCCTCTCTTATTTCGGCGGGAAGTTCTTCGTATCTTGCAAGGTAAGCACTGCCTCGTAAATTCTTTATACTATGGACAGGAACGTCTTTTTTCAGCAATTTGGCTATCTCAGTTATAGGCTTTTCACCCATTCCATATACCAGAAGATCGGCTTTGGAATCTACAAGAATTGATCTCCTTACTTTATCATCCCAATAGTCATAATGTGCAAATCTCCTGAGACTTGCTTCAAGTCCTCCTATTATAACGGGAGTATCCTTAAATATCTCTTTTATCTTATTTGCATAGACTATAACAGCTCTGTCAGGTCTGTATCCGGCTTTTCCTCCCGGAGAATACAAATCAGAGGATCTTTTCTTTTTACTGGTGGTATAGTGGTTTACCATTGAATCTATAACACCTGAGGATATAAGTACGCCGTACTTTGGTCTTCCTAATTTCTTGAAATCCTCGCTGTTTTTCCAGTTGGGCTGGGCTATTATTCCAACCTTGAAGCCCTCACTTTCCAAGACTCTGGTTATTATTGCATGTCCGAAACTGGGATGATCCACGTAGGCATCTCCGCTTATATATAGAAAGTCAAGCTGATCCCAGCCTTTTTCATTCATATCTTCAAAACTTATGGGTAAAAAACTCATTTATTCACCTTGTACTAACGGTTGTATATGTCAGTACCACCTTATTTGATATTTAATATTTTCTATGTTATTTTAACACAAATAAGGTTATAGTAAACAATAATTAAGAAACCAGTTCTATAAAATCAGAATTTGTCCTCATGTAATCAAATACGCTGTTCCGGGTAATTTCCCGTTTTATGTCTGAATCCTTGCTTACTGCCTTCTTTAGGTTATCCAATGCAATATCCTGCTTTTTCATTAATGCATAAACTGCAGCTATATTATAATACAACTCGCCTTCCTGCATCCTGTCATCAAGAGCTCTTCCATATGCTTTGATTGCTTCATCGTACTGCTTTAATTCGGTTAATGAAGCACCCAGGTAGTAATAAACATCCCTGTCAGCCGGATTCAACTCAACAGCTCTTGCAAAGGCATCCGAAGAGTCCTCATATCGTTTTAACTCAAACAGTACAACGCCCATGTTAAAATAAAGTCTGAAATTATCAGGGCTTTGTTTAATTCCCTCCGTGTATGAGGCAAGAGCTTCAACATGTCTTTGACTTTTTGCCAAAACTATTCCAAGGTTGTTATATGCGTCTATAAAATCCCGTTTTATTTGAATTACAGCTCTGAAGCAATCTATAGCTTTTTCAGGTTCCTCCGTCTCATCATATATTAAACCCAGTTTGTATAAACTTTCGTGACTATTAGGGTTATAATTTATGGTCTGCATATATTCAGTAATTGCATTTTTGTACTCTTTATTTTGGAAATAACATTCTGCAAGGTTATAATGTCCAATATAATCAGCATTATTAGTTGTTATATAGGTTTTAAAAACCTTAGTAGCTTCGGAATACTGCCCTACCGTCATAAATAACTTTCCAAGCAGGATATATGCTTCTGCCTGTCCGGGTTTGTGCTTAATACAGGTCTCAAAACGAACTTTCGCCTCATCAATATATCCCAGCTCAACTAAGAGTTTACCCAGTGATAAGGAGAGTTCATAATTACTGTTATCATTTTTCAGCAAATCTTCATAGTACATGATTGCATCTGCTTCCCTCCCTGTCGTTGTATAAATTCTGCCGATGCCTTCCTTTGCAGTGGAACATTCAGGATTTATTTCCAGAGCCTTGAAGAAATTATCCAATGCAAGTTCTGTTTTTTCCATATTGAAGTATGTTATACCAAGGTTTACATAAATTAAATGTTTTTTTTCGAATAGCCTATCCAACTCAAGTACTTTTCTATAGCAAGAAATTGCCTCTTTGTACATTCCTTTTTTAAAACATACATTTCCATAGTTAAAATACAGATTCCCTGTAGTTTGTGTAATGTCCAGCATACCTTTATATATGTCGTATGCAAAATCAAAATTTCCCTGACTATATCTGTTCTCGGCTTTAATTAGCTTCTTCTTAATTCCGAAAAACAAATCATCTTTTAGTAAATTTATTTCAGTGATAGTGTCATCAACAAAATCTTCATTTTCCAATACATCCATCACTCTTTGACTTATCTCAGAAGTGCCCATGCAGGAGGCTTCCGGCAAACTGTTTTCATCCTGCGGTATTATTTCATTTTTAACTGTTATATAGTCCGCATGTCCTTCTGCTACTCTGCGACTATTTAATATCAACCTGTAATCCCATATAATAAAACATGCCGGAATTATTATTCCAAATACAATATAAAAAAGCTCTATACTATTACTGATTTTCACATCATTTGCAAGAGATAGAACTACTATCGTTAAGGCACAAAGCTGAATAGTAAATGAAACAAGCATTACAGCCTTTTTAGCCTTTATAAGTCTGTAAAATACATAACAAAGAAGCAAAACCATTAAACAAGCATTAAATGAAGTTAATATAAACATTTTTATACCCCCACGTATTTTATAAATTTTCTTTAGCTAGTCCACTATTAAGTGTATATTTATAAAATAGTTATGATAAAGGGCAAATATTTATACCTGACGGGAAATAATCTGCTGACAATAAAATGTATGAATCCTTTTAAGTATTCATACATTTTTATTATTGGTATTAAATTTTATATAACATTACTGGTTTGCCTTTTGCTTGTCATTCTGGTTCATTTGCATTTCCATCCACTGCTGTTTGGAGATTAACACCTGTCTGGGTTTGCTGCCCTCAAACCTGCCAACTATATTTCGCGCTTCCATTTGGTCTATTATTCTTGCGGCTCTTGAATAACCAACTTTAAACTTCCTCTGAACCAATGAAACTGATGCTTGTCCTGCGTCAACTACCATTTCTATAGCCTGATTCAGAAGTTCATCGTTATCTCCCGGGTTATCATCTTTTCCCGTAGCCTGATCATTTATTTTTTCAATTATATCTTCGTCATATGAAGTATAACCCTGTGTCTTAATAAATTCTACTACTCTCTCAACCTCCGTATCAGATACAAATGATCCCTTTACTCTCAGAGGCTTTGGTTCTCCAACCGGATAAAACAACATATCTCCCTTTCCAAGAAGTTTTTCTGCTCCGCTCATATCAAGTATAGTTCTTGAGTCCACCTGTGACGAAACGGCAAAAGAAATTCTGGAAGGAATATTTGCCTTTATAACACCGGTAATTACGTCTACAGAAGGCCTTTGTGTTGCAATTACCAAGTGCATTCCGGCTGCTCTTGCCATCTGTGCGAGACGGCATATTGCATCCTCAACATCATTTGGAGCAACCATCATAAGGTCCGCAAGTTCGTCTACTATAATTACAACATGAGGCAATATGCCCTGCTCATTGTTTGCAGTTAACATTGCATTATATCCCTTTAAATCTCTTACTCCCTTGTCGGCAAACAGCTTGTACCTGTTTACCATTTCCTGTACAGCCCAGTTAAGCGCTCCGGCAGCCTTCTTCGGGTCTGTAACTACAGGTATAAGCAAATGAGGAATACCATTATAAATTCCAAGCTCAACTACTTTCGGGTCAACCATCAGAAGCTTAACTTCCTCCGGGGATGCCTTGAATAAAATACTCATAATTAAGCTGTTTATACATACACTCTTTCCCGAGCCCGTAGCACCGGCGACCAGCATATGAGGCATTTTACCGATATCCGCAACAATCGTTTCTCCTGAAATGTCTTTTCCCACTGAAAAAGCAAGTTTTGAGGAATGATTTGAAAACTCTCTTGATTCAATAATTTCCTTTAAAAGCACGGCGGACATTTCCTTGTTTGGTACTTCTATGCCCACGGCGGCTTTCCCGGGAATTGGAGCTTCAATTCTCACACCTGCAGCTGCAAGGTTAAGTGCTATATCATCGGACAAATTTACTATTTTGCTTACTTTTACTCCGGGACTCGGCTGTATTTCATATCTGGTTACAGCAGGCCCTCGGCTGATATTAATAACACGGGCATCTACCCCAAAGCTCTTTAATGTATCCTCTAATTTCTTGGCACCTTCAAGTGCAACATTTTTTAGTGCCTTAACATTGATATCGTCTTTATTGGAATCCAGTAAATCCGTTGAAGGATAATTATAAATCATAGGCTTCTTTATCTCTGTCTGAGGTATAACCAGTTCCTCCTGATTATTTTCATCGGCTGAACCCTTCTGTGTATCTTTTTCCGTAGGCGAGCCTACTTGACTTTCTGTATTCTCATCTGTGGTATTCCGGTTGCCCAAGTCATCAGGTGAACTGGTGTCAGGACATAATCCCGCATCCTTTATATCAGATATTACCAACTCATCTGCAACCTCATTAAACCCTGTAAGGCTGACAGTGAATTCCTCCGAATCCTCCCCTGCGGCTTCAACCTCTGACTCATTGTTTTCAGGTGCTTGCTCAAGTTTTTCAGCTGATTTGCCACGGTTCTCACGTTCTATTTTAAAGTTAATTATTTTATGCTTCTTATTAGGCTTTTCCTCATCAATTTCATCAGCTTCCGTTTCATTTTCAGACTCTTCCTGAGCTTCCAGTCTCTCCTGCTTTCTTAGCTTTCTGTTTTCATTGACGGACTTCATTTTATTGGAAAAGTATAGTGAAACGTTTTTCAGGAAAGCCGCCATTGATACATTAGTCAGCAATATTACATCAATAATTGATATTGTTGTAAGAATTATGACAGTTCCTAAAACCTGAAATGTCATTAAAAACGGCAGACTCAAAAGCCCTCCCAGTACACCTCCGCCGGACAAAGCTTTCCCGTCTTCATAAAATTTTGAGATACTGTAAAATAAATTTCTGCCTGAATACTCTTCGTAATTGAATATGGATACCTGAATAAAAGCAGCTAGCAATACCAAAAGCACTCCAAAATATATTAGTCTGCGTCTGAAATTATGACTATCCATTTTAAAAATCATAGCCACACCATATGTTATGAGTACAATAGGAACCACATATGCTGCTACTCCCAGAAAACCCAGCATAACATTTGTTATGGCTCTTCCGAAAACCCCCATGGATTTTGTAAATATAAAACTAAAAAAAGCCAGTACTCCAAAGGCAAATAAAATAAGGCCCATAATTTCGTTTTTATATTTTGAAAAACCACTTTCAACTCGTTTATATTTTTTCTTCTTTTTTACTTTTTTGACCTGCAAAAAATAACACCCCACAGTTATTATTAAATGATAGAATCTACTTGAAAATATGTTTGTAATTATATCATATTTTCTATAATTATTCCATTAACACACAAAACCCTCGGAAACAAGTTTATTACCTTGTTTCTAAGGGCTAAAAGTTTTAAAACTGTATTTTTTATTCTATATCATTATCTGTGTTAAACAATTGTTTCAGCAACTCCAACTGAGACAATAAAAGTGTTTCCGACTTGGTTTTGAAAAGGTGAAGTCTTTTCTTCATTTCTTCATATTCGAAACGAATCTTGATAACCTCCTGATTGGCATCATTAATTATCCTCTGAGCCTTTAATTCAGCCTCTTTAGTAATGTTTTCTGCCTTTTCATAAGAATTTTTCTTAATTTCTTCACCGGTTTGCTGTGCTACTATCAGTGTATTTTGCAGAGATTCCTCAATGTTTTTGTAATGCTGAATACCTTCATTTAACACTGAAATTCTATCTTTAAGCTCTATATTTTCTTTTATGTAAAGCTCATAATCCTGTATTACACTATCTAAAACCTCGTTAACCTGATCTTCATTATATCCCATAAAATTTTTCTTAAATTTTATATTATCAAGATCATTCGGCGTATAATTCATAAACGGTCACCCTTTCTAGAGTTATCATATTATTCGAAACGTTTTATAACAATGCTGATTCTATCCTTTCTGGTGTTTCCCAAAACCTTTTCCAGAACAATTCTTCCCATTCCCCGTATTGATATTACGTCTCCCTCATCCAACATTTTGGAAGGACTTTGAACCACTTCCCAGTTTACATTTACTCTTTGCGCTTTAAAATACTCCATTACCTTGGTTCTGGACAAACCAAATCCGCTGGATGCAACTGAATCGGCACGAAGAGAAGCTACCGTGGTATTTATGCTCCGCTCCTTCTTTTGGGGCGGAGTAAATTGATATATATCGCACAATTCACATTGCACTTTTACATTACCAATTTTGTCCAAATTGTATAATATATATTCCGCTATTTTATCAATAACAAAAACATCAGCAAATGTTTCATTAACAAGTATATCTCCGATTTTTTCTCTCTTGATTCCCAAACCGATTAATGAGCCAAGATAGTCCCTATGAGACAGCTTATTATCAATAACAGGTGTTATTCTCAATAAGCTTATGGGAGTACTGTAAGGAATATCTTCTTCTATAAAATCACTGCTTATTACAGTTATAGCCCGCTCTGCTCCTTCATAACCGCCTGTTAACTTGTAAAAAGCATCCTTAACCCTGTCCAAAACCTTTTTGACAACAGAAGCTTCATAAGGAGAAAGAAAATCTGAATATACAAAAGAGGAATAACGGCACTGTTCAACCTTGTCCAATAAACGTGAAACAAGCACCCTATCCTCTAGTTTTGAAACCATCTTTAATAATTCGTTTTTATCCATAAATTCCTAATATAAAAATATTTTAAAAATACTGAATAACACATTTCTGATTACTTCTATAAGCAGAAATGCAACAATTGGAGAAAAATCCATCATAGACAGCATGGAATTATTAAATATACTTGATTTGCTAAGCATATTACGTATCGGTGAAAGTACCGGTTCGGTAATAGCATAAAGCAAATCTACAAATCTGTTATTCCTTGAAACCGGAAACCACGACAGAACTGCTCTGGCTACCAAAATCATCTCAAAGGCAAACAACACGCCATTTATAGCTCTATAAACTGAATCCATCTAAATTACTCCTCCAATGTAAGAGACAAAACTATTTAGCCCATGGAAAAACGGTCTTGTTTCTTAGTTCATCCTTTAAATCGCCACTAACATCTACATTATTTGGAGCTATAACAAAGATATCACATGAAACTTTTTGAATACTGCCATCAAGCGCATATACCGAACCGCTTAAAAAATCAATTATTCTCTGAGCATCTTGCTTTTCAATGCCCTCAAGATTTATAACTACAGGTTTTTTGCTCTTTAAGTGATCGCAAATATCTTGTGCATCATCAAAAGTATTCGGCTGAGCTACAATCATTTTAAATTGATTTCCGGTATGAATATTTACAACCTTACCTGACTGCTGCTTTTTTGCACCATTTAAGAAGTGTGTCTGTATAGGTTCTTCTTTTACTTCTTCCTTTGCACTCAATTCCTGTTCAGCAAATTCATCTTCATCCTCATCAACAGCTTCCCAGCCTACAAAATTAAACACCTTGTTAAGAAGTTTTGACATTTCCAAATACCCCCTGAGTCTTTAGTAAATATATTTTTTGTCTATTGTTCATTTATACTACTTTTGAGGATAGTTACGCTTTCCAAAAATACCTGTTCCGATTCTGACGATATTTGCACCTTCTTCAATGGCAACCTCAAAATCATTGCTCATACCCATGGAAAGATAATCCATACTAACATTATCTATTCTTTTATTCTTTATGTCAATAAAAATGTCGTAAAGATTCTTAAATATAGGTCTTATTTCCTGGGTATTATCCGCAAATGGGGCTATAGTCATCATTCCCCTTAATAATAAATTCTTTAACCGGGAAATGTATTCCACATATTCATTAACTTCTTCTGGTCTGATTCCAAATTTCGTTTCTTCACCTGAAACGTTTACCTGTAAAAGTATGTTCATTTTTTTGCCTGTCTTACCCGCCCGGTTGTCAATCTCCTTTGCAAGTTCAAAACTGTCTACGGAATGTATCATATGGACTTTATCAATAATATATTTTACTTTATTTGTTTGGAGATGCCCAATCAAATGCCATTTAGTTGCTTCATCAAATTTGTCGTACTTTTCCAAAAGCTCCTGTACCCTGTTTTCACCGAAGTCAGGAACTCCGTATTCACTGACATTTCTTATTCTATCAACCTCAACGGTTTTAGTAACTGCAATAAGCTTTATGTCTTCTGCCTTTCTTCCGCTTTTTTCTGCCGCGGCTTTTATTCTGGTGTATATGTCGTCCAGATTTTGTTTTATAGTTTCATCAATCAATTATCTGTCCCTCCTGTATGTTTTTGGGATTTAGAATATACGTTTTGTAAAGTGCTACTATTGAATCCCCATCGGGCTTATCAATTATTGCTGCATCTTCATTCATCCCAACTAATTTTACCTCTTTAAAGGTAGCTGTATTCCCGTTTAATAAACATATTTTGGCAGTTTTTTTTGTAGTATTTATATTTTGAAGGCAGCTGCGAGGAACCTTTAAACCACTATAGCTGGATAATACTACGTCAACATTTATCCTGCGCATACCTATAGTTTCATCCAGACCCGTATCAAATTTAAACGAAACAATTTTTTTTCCGTTAATAGCATCCGAACTGTAATTGATTACTGCATCCATACTGTAACCAATATCATTAATTCTCAGAGTTACAGGTTTATCTGCTTTTAACTCCTTTGCTGCTTTCTCATCCACTACAGTAACCATGTAATTGTCCAAATCTTTTACCAGCTTTGCAATAGGTTCACCTTTTTTTACATCAACAACATTAAAGTCCCTGTTTGTATTTTTTACGGTTATGTTTTCTAAGTCCTGAGGAGCAGCCTTTTGTATATAACCCGGAGTCAGAAGTGATTCATAACCATCTATGGCAAAGGATATCAATCCCGCCGAACCGGCTCTTACCTCTTTAACATTATTATTTAGTCTGCTTTCAATTTCTGCCTTTTCACTGATTAGTCTGTTTATATATTTCCCGGATTTACTGTTATCACCGAATATATCGGACTTTCTGTAAACAACACTGTCAATATCAGACAAAGTATCATAGCTTTCAACAAGGCTTCCTCTTATTGACTGCTGCCCTAAATTCTTCACCTTTTCAATTATTTCGGAGTCAAGTTTAGCTATATCACTGGAGAAAACTCCTAAGTTTTCTTTTTGGGCTTTTTGAGCACTGCTGATTTGCATTTCCTTTTTTTTGAGCTCCTCGTAAGTTGAAACTGGTACATTTTTGACTATAGTAGCTATCCTGTAAAAAGCAGGAACCTTTTCACCCTCCACAGCATCCATAACACAATTGCCATCATCCGGAGAATTTATAACTTTTTCATTTCTTACCAAAATACCATCAACATTTTGAACTACTTCTATTTTACCGTTCTTTAGTATATCTTTTTCAATAGTATTACCAAATGTTATGTAAAGCAATGATGGCAGATATATTAGTAGAAAGATTCCCAGAATCAGTGTGCCTATTTTAATGCCCTTGATTTTGACTACACTCCCCATTTGCTTCCCTCCATCTATTACCTTTTCTTTAGTATGCTTCATACTTCTTTTACCTTATCATCCCCTGATGAAACAGTTTTTGCAAAGCAATAATATTACCCAGCTTTACATGTTCATATACAAGACCACCCTGCATGTAAGCCACATAAGGTTCTTTTATAGGTGCATCTGCACTGAGTTCAATAGACGAGCCCTGTACAAATGCTCCTGCTGCCATAATAACCGGTGAATCATATCCCGGCATATCCCACGGTTGTGGGGTAACATAAGAGTCTACAGGAGACCCCTTCTGTATGCCTTGACAAAATGCAATAAGGCTTTCTTTATTATTGAATTTTACTGATTGTATTATATCACTTCTGTGTGACTTTACTGAAGGCATTGTCTCAAATCCTGCCCGCTCCATAAGAGCGGCACAAAACACAGCACCCTTTAAGCTTTCAGCCACTACATGAGGTGCCATAAATAAGCCTTGGAACATAAGCCTGTTGTTTCCCAGAGAAGCACCCACTTCTTTGCCAAGACCCGGGGATGTAAGCCTGTAGGCAGCCTGCTCCACAAGGTGTTTCTTTCCGGCTATATAGCCTCCGGTCAGTGCAAGTCCTCCCCCGGGATTCTTTATCAGAGAACCTGCTATTATGTCCGCTCCCACCTGTGTAGGCTCTAAAACCTCAACAAACTCCCCGTAACAGTTATCAACCATTACAATTATGTTACTGTTAACTTCTTTAACTGCATCTATTACATTTTTAATATTCTCAACAGACAGTGCATCTCTCCATGAATAGCCTCTTGAACGCTGAATCATAGCCATCTTGGTTTTTTGGGACACAGTTGCTTTTATTTTGTCCAAATCAGGTTTTCCATCCTTCAAATCCACCTGTCTGTACGTGACTCCAAACTCTTTCAGAGAACCGCAGTTTTCTCCTCTTATTCCGATTACTTCTTCCAGAGTGTCATAGGGTTTACCTGTTACAGCTACCAGTTCATCCCCGGGCCTTAGATTTCCAAAAAGGCAAAGTGCCAGTGCCTGGGTACCCGATACAATCTGATGACGTACTAGAGCGTCCTCAGTTTGAAATATATTTGCATAAACACTGTCCAGAACTTCCCTTCCCCTGTCGTCATAGCCGTAGCCGGTTGTTCCGTTAAAATGTGAATCGCTTAGTTTATTTTCCTGCATTGCCTTAATTACCTTCATCTGATTCAGCTGCTTTGTACCGTCAATTCGTGCAAATACTTCTTGTGCATCTTTTTCAGCTTGTTCAGCCAATTCAATAATCTTGTCATCTATTTCAAAATTCTGCTTTAAAAATTCCTTTGTTTGTAAATCCATTGGTAAAATTCCTCTTTCGTAGTTTATATATACTTGATTTTATCTACTTTGATTTGGTTTATCAAGTTAATTATAAAACTTTTGCGTATCAAATTCCATTTATAGTACAATATATCAAGCAGAATATACTATATACCTTTATTGTTGTTATTATTGTCAGGAGGATTTTAATGTTATTAGAGAGGACAGTCAGTGAGAATGAAGCCGGAAAAACTCTTAAATACGTTTTGAAAAACGGACTTCAGCTTTCTGAAAGACTTATAAAGAAACTAAAATTGCAGCAGAAGATTTATGTAAACGAACATCCTGAAAGAGTCAATTATGTTGTAAAGGAAGAGGACAAGCTTAAAGTAATACTTGATCTTGAGGAGGAATGTGAAAATATAGAGCCCCAAGACATACCTCTTAATATTATATACGAAGATGAATGTATGCTGGTTCTCAACAAGCAGCCCGGAATCGTGGTCCATCCAACAAGTTACCATCCGGATAATACCATAGCCAACGGAATAGTCTATTACCTGAAACAGAAAGGTGTAATCAAAAAAGTACGTCCTGTCAGCCGACTTGACAGAGAGACTTCAGGTATAATTATTTTTGCAAAAAATCAGTTTACCCAAGAGACACTCATCCAGCAAATGCATGCCAATTTGTTTAAAAAGGAATATCTGGGAGTTGTACAAGGTATACCCGAAAAAAGTGAAGGTACTATAAATCTGCCTATAGCCAGAAAACCCGGCAGTATTATGCTAAGGCATATCTCTGAGGAAGGAGCACCATCAATAACACATTATAAGGTTTTGAATAGTTTTCCTTTACACAATTCAGCCTTATTGGGTTTTAATCTTGAGACAGGACGAACACACCAGATAAGAGTTCATTGTCATGCAATGGGATTCCCTATCTATGGCGACACTTTGTATTCAGATAACACAAATTTATTCATTTCCCGGCAAGCCCTTCATTCCTATAGAACCGAGATACTTCATCCTGTTACCCGAAAAGAAGTTATATTCACGGCTGAGCTTCCTTCTGACATAGCCGGACTACTGGAAATACTAAGTCAATAATATGTAAATATTTTACACCTATAAGGTCTTATGGTACTATCAAATTGCATTGTACGTATTCTGTAGACATAGTTATAGGGGGGTAGATGAATCCATGGAAGTACTTAAAGAAAGATATTCTATAACAGAGCTTAGCGCATCTTTGAATATAACAGATCATGCTTTAAGATTTTACGAAAAGGAGTTTGGGTTAAATATTCCCAAGGACAATAGAGGCAGACGCTATTATACTACTGACCTTGCAAATTTAATGTATCAGATTAAAGCCATGCGTGACCAAGGTCTTGAGCTAAAAGCTATACGAAAAATTCTTGAGGACGAACATATTATTAAACCTAAAGATATCAGCGTCCCAATATCCGCTGAACAGCTTCCTGCCGTAGTTTCAAAGAGATTGGAGGAACTGAGCAGTGCTGAGCTTTCTATGATACTGGAAACCTTAAACGGTATAAAAGAGCAGCTTTTTAATAATGTTGCCGCAGAATTTGTAAGTACGAGAGAACATATTTCAAAAGAAATTCATAGCTCCAAGATGGAACTTGGAGCTTGTGTTGAAAATAGTTCTCGTAAACTGGAAATAAAAATGGACAAGCATTTTCAGGAGGTAGACAGGTATATTACCAATTGGAGAGAACGGAAAAACACAACTCTCACAGGTAAACTGAAAAAACTCATCGGAAAATAAGTATTTTTCTTTACGAAACTGCAGATAGGAGTTTGCAATTCCTATCTGCTAAAAACTCTATATTAATCCTTTAAGGTTAAACCCTTAGAATCCTTATTAATAGAACCGGCAAGTATCAAAATTCCTTCTATCAATCCCCAAACCCATATGATTGGTGACAGAATAAAGCATGATAATACAGTCAGTAATAACTGTGCCAGACCAATTCCTATATACCCAAGGTAAAATCTGTGAACACCAAAGGCTCCGAGGAAAATACCAAACAATCCTGCAGCAAGCTTTGACTTTTGTTGTCCGTAATTATTTAAACTAAAACCGCATTTCATACATATCTGAGACATTGAATCGGTTGCTTCGCCACATAAAGGACAGAAGTTGTTTCCTCTTCCTGTAGGTACTCCACACGTAACGCATATAACAGCCTGGTCATTTACAACGTTTCCGCAATTTCTACAATACATAAATATACCTCCTGATTTTTTCAAAAATATATGTTTAATAATATTTTTCACATAACATACAAATCTTTAATTGTATTATATTCTAGTATACGATTGTGAATATTGTATGTCTGATTATTTTTTTCCCGCTTTATATATTAATTTATTAAAAAAATAAAATCAATAATACAACGCATAAACTTAATATTATTGCAATGAAAAATCATATAGTATATAATTTTTATGGTATTTTTTTATGTTACAAACCATGAGAGGATAGATATATAAATGAAATTAGGAATTGTAGGACTACCTAACGTAGGAAAAAGCACACTATTTAATGCAATAACAAAAGCAGGTGCAGAAAGTGCAAATTACCCGTTTTGTACTATTGAGCCAAATGTAGGAATTGTAGCTGTTCCTGATGAAAGACTGGACATGCTCGCAAAAATGTATAATCCTGAAAAAATAACTCCTACCGTAATTGAGTTTGTTGATATTGCAGGCCTTGTTAAAGGTGCTAGTAAAGGTGAAGGGTTGGGAAATAAATTTCTTTCTCACATAAGAGAAGTAGATTCAATAGTCCATGTTGTAAGATGTTTTGAGGATAGTAATATTGTTCATGTTGACGGTTCCATTGGTCCAAAAAGAGACATTGAAACTATTAATCTTGAATTGATTTTCTCAGACCTCGAAATGATAGAGAGAAGAATTGACAGAACAAAAAAAATGCTTAAATCGGGAGACAAAAAGTTTCAGGTCGAAATGGAGCTGTATGAATCCCTAAAGGCTCACCTTGAAAGTGGGAAACCTGTAAGATCAATGTCTTTTGACCAAGAACAGCAGCAGCTTGTTGACCAGTTATTTCTTATAACCTTAAAACCTGTTCTTTATGCTGCAAATGTTTCCGAAGAGGACTTATCTTCTCTGGACAGTAACAGATTCCTTGCAGAGCTTAAAGAAGTAGCCGCTGAAGAAAATTCGGAAGTTATGGTAATTTGTGCAAAAATTGAAGAAGAGATTGCTCAGCTTGATGATGAAGAAAAGGCTGATTTCCTTGAAGCCATGGGTCTGGAAGAATCAGGTCTGGACAAGCTTATTAAAGCCAGTTACAAAATTCTGGGACTGATAAGCTATCTGACTGCCGGCCCCCAGGAAGTAAGAGCATGGACTATCACAAAAGGAACCAAAGCACCTCAGGCAGCCGGTAAAATCCATAGCGACTTTGAAAGGGGTTTTATCAGAGCCGAGATTGTAGCTTATGACGATTTAATCAGTTCCGGCACATATTCCGTTGCCAAGGAAAAAGGATTGGTTAGATCAGAAGGTAAGGAATATGTAATGCACGATGGAGATGTTACATTATTCAGGTTCAACGTTTAGTTTTAGCTTTAGTCAAAAATAACTATAAAACCTGCTGTTGATAAAAAAAGCAGCAGGTTTTAATTATTATGTATACCGAATATGTTCGCTATATCCATTACTCTTTCTTTAAGAAGGATGTATCGCCTGCTATAACCTGAATATGATTTTTTGCAAAATCTGCATTCCCCATGTAAACGTGATAGTGTCCACCGTTCACATAAATTGCAGGACTAGTGGCAATTCTATAATAATGAACATGGCTATCCTCAAACGAAGTTGAGCCTTCAATATAATGTATATGTCCTAACTGGTCACTTATTTCATCAGTTACGCCGGAATATTGATGAATGTGATCCTCATTATTTGAAGTCCTTCCCGCAAAGGTATGTGAGTGAAGTTTATTTTCCATATTACCTTATTACCCTCCTTTATAACTCAAATGCGGACAAGATTACATAAACTATCCGCTTGATATTATTTTATGTTTATGCTTTATTTTTTGTTACACTTTTTGTATATTGGGGTAATAAAAAAACCCAAACTCATACTTGTTCAGGTTTTTGGATTATGTAAACATCAGGCACTAATTTACATTTTCTGTTAGCACTGTTGTAACCTCTTTTATCTCTTCATTATGTAAAATTTCATTTAAATCAATTATTGAAAAAAGCTTACCGTCATTCTTGCCTATACCTTTTATGTATTTCTTACTGTTTAATCTTATTACTGCCTCAGACCTATCAACAGAATTCTCATTAAGATTTATTATTTCAGTAACATTGTTTACCATAAATCCGTACAATTGATCATCCTTTTCAGTAATTATAATCTTCGTCTTTTTTGTTACCTCTGACTCTCCTAAATTAAACCTTTTATTAAGGTCTACCACAGGGACTACTTTACCTCTTAGATTATATATTCCTTTAATATAATCGGGCATTTGTGGAACAAGTGATATTGATCCATATTTCTCTATTTTATAGACAATTGAAGTCTCCACGCTACAAAGCTCATTGTTCAAATCAAAAACTACAACCTGTATATCATTCATATCTCCAACCTCCCGAAGAATAAATTAACTTTGCCATAATTATATTATCACACCGGATAAGCTTTTTAAAGAAATATTGGCAGTTTCTTTTATATTCAAAGGTTTTTTGTTATAATACTCATGTGTTTCATGCAAAATGATTATAAGGATTGGTTATATTTATGGAAAAGAGCAGAATTGAACGATTAAACGAACTGGCAAAAAAAGCGAAATCAGGCTCTCTTACGAGTTCTGAACTAGCTGAAAGAGATAAGCTGAGAAAAGAATATATTGAAGCATTTCGGTCAAATCTAAAGGCTACACTGGACAACACAGTTATTGTAGATGCTGACGGAAACAGAAGAAGTCTCAGAAAGGACAATTAAACCCTGAATTTTGACGGTTTAAAAGCAGTAAACCGGGAACAGTCTAATAAGCCTTTTCCCGGTTTATTTTATGTTTTGTAAACTTTAATTTTTGTATCTTCCAACAGGAGGCAACTTTTCCAAGACTTGTTTTTCCAACTTGTCCAATACCTCTTTTGCAGTTCTTATATCAGAGTCCATATCCTCCCTGAATTTCATAACTGCAACTTCATCATCTAGCATATCAGATTCTGAAAAAGGAAAGCTTTTTTTCATAGCCTGTATTTCTTTCTGAATAGATGCTTTTCGCTCTTTTATTGTTGAAAGCTGTATTTCTATGTCTTCATGCTTTTCATTTATATTGCCAAAATCTTTTATAGTTTTTTTACGAAGCCTTTTTAATTTTTCTAAGTCTCCTTGCTGATATGCTTTTTCTGCTGTTTTCCATGTTCTTTTCATACTTAAATCCTGATTAATTGTCAATTCAGGATGAATATAGCTTGCTATTTCCAGATATACATCCTTCATTTCCAATTCCATCTCACGCTTATTCTTTTCCCTGACATAGTCTATTGAATGTACATACTCTATTTCCAGTCTCATTTTTTTTAATACTTCATAGTGTTTTTCAAACTCTTTTTCCAATTCTCTGTCAATATAAGAATAGTCTATCGGTATCTTGAATTTTTCGCATGTTTCAATCATTTCAAGTTTTAGCTTGGTTCTGGCTATAGCAAGCTCAAGCTTATGAAGTTCATATCTTGGTTCTCCAAGTTTGGCTACAAAGTCATTTTTAAGGATTTCAGCCTCATACATCTCCATGTGAGCCTTTTCAGTGAGAGCTTCAGCCAAAAGTTTCCTGTTTATTGTGTATTGTTCAATTAACTTATTCATTTTGCAACACCCGTCTTTTATTTAGTCAATCTTCATTTACCTAAGTATTCTCATATTGACTTAAATATAATTTTTTATAAAATCCATTTTTTTGCAGTAAGTCTTCATGACTCCCCTGTTCAACAACCCTTCCATTATTCATAACCAGTATAACATCCGCTTCTTTAATGGTTGAAAGGCGATGTGCTATAACGAAGCTGGTTCTTCCTTCCATCATCTTCAAAAATGCTTTCTGTATATTCAACTCTGTTCTTGTATCAACACTGCTGGTAGCCTCATCCAATATTAGCATAGGTGGAATAACCAGCATAACTCTTGCAATAGTTAATAACTGTCTTTGGCCCTGTGACAAGTTGCTTCCGCCTTCTGTCAGCTCTGTTTCATAACCTTTTGGAAGTCTTTTTATGAAACTATGGGCATTTGCAGAAACCGCAGCGTTTTTGACTTCTTCGTCAGTAGCTTCAGGCTTACCATATGCAATGTTTTCACGAATCGTTCCGGCAAAAAGCCATGTTTCCTGAAGAACCATTCCAAAAGACTGTCTAAGACTGTCTTTTGATATTTTGCTTATGCTATTACCATCAATATATATGTACCCTTTATCTGTCTCATAGAAACGCATTAACAGATTAACCAGAGTAGTTTTTCCCGAGCCTGTAGGCCCAACTATTGCAATCCGCTGTCCTTCTTTAACACTAAGATTAAAATCCCGTATCAAAGGCTTTTCCTGAACATAAGAGAAGGAAACATCGTCAAATCTGACATTTCCGCTTGTTTTTTCTAGCTCAATCTCTTTAAAATCCGCCCGTTTCTCAACTTCTTCGTCCATTATTGCAAAAACCCTTTCCGCAGAAGCAATAGCACTCTGTATCTGGGTTGTTACACTTGTTACATTATTTATAGGTTGAGAAAAGTAGGTTGAGTACGTCAGAAAGCTGGAAATATAACCGATACTTAACCTGCCTGCCAGTGACGCAATACCACCTGTCATACCAAGCAGAACATAGGTTATATTGTTTACCAGACGGGTAGACGGGTTTACTAAAGATGAATAGAACTGTGCCCATCTTCCGCATTTATACAACCGACCGTTTATTTCCTCAAATTTCTTCTGAGCCCTTTCCTCATAATTAAATGCTTTTACAACCTTCTGATTTCCTATAATCTCTTCAATATAACCATTTAGCTCACCATTTACTCTTGACTGTTCTTTAAACATTTTTGATGAACGCCTTGTTATAAATGATGCAATGAAAAATGTAATAGGCGTCATCACAATTACTATAAGTGTAATCCATGGATTCAAAACAAACATAAAAATAAGTGAACCAACTATGGATATTATACCGGTAAAGAACTGAGTAACAGACTGATATATTCCTTCACCTATATTTTCCATGTCATTTGTAAGCCTGCCCATTATATCCCCGTGAGGCTTTTGGTCGTAAAACCTCAAAGGCATTTCAAGGATATGGTCAAATGCATCCTTTCTCAACCTCTCTACTGTTCTATTTGACAGTACAGCAGTAATTACCTGCAAACTCCACTGAAAAAATGCACTTACCAAATACAAAACTAATATAATTATAACTACATTAAGAATTCTTTTGAAATCAACCTGTCCTTTTTCAACAATAGCATCAACACCTTTACCTACTATAAATGGACCCGTTACCATAAGGATATTGCTTAATGCTGCAAATAGTACAGCTCCCAGCAGATATGGCTTATTGGCTAAAATGTATCTGCTGAGGCGTTTAACTGCGTCACTTTTCATGTATGAGCTACCTCGCTTTTTCTTTGTGAATAGTATATTTCCTGATATACAGGACAGGATTCCAGCAGTTCATCATTTCTGCCTATTCCCACCATTTCTCCATCATCCAGTACTACTATTGAATCTGCGTCTCTGATTGCAGCTACTCTCTGTGTTACCATAATTATTGTAAGCTCTTTGAGATTATTTTTTATTTCCCTTCTTAGGGCTGCATCTGTAGCATAGTCCAAGGCACTTGTACTGTCATCCAGAATAAGTAATTCCGGCCTTTTGACCACTGCTCTTGCAATTGCAAGTCTTTGTTTCTGGCCACCCGAAAGATTCGCTCCTCCTTGAGTTATATGAGACTTAATGCCTTCAGATTTTTGCTTGATAAATTCCTTTGCCTGAGCAATTCCGGCAGCCCAATTAATATCTGTCTCCTGAGCCAGTTCACTTCCCCACTTTACGTTTTCCTCTATAGTTCCTGAAAATAGAACTGATTTCTGAGGAACGAGTCCTATTTTATCTCTCAAGTCATGTTGTTTCATATTTCTAACGTCTAATCCATTAATCAGAATTTGGCCGTCGGTAGTATCGTAAAACCTTGCAATGAGGTTTACAAGCGTTGATTTACCTGACCCGGTAGAACCTATTATACCTACTGTTTGTCCACTTTTTATTCCGAATGATATATTTTTCAAAGCGTAATCAGAAGCTCCATCGTAGCTGAATTTTACATTTCTAAACTCTATAAAAGGTACTCCTTCTGAGACATTTGCAGTCTCCTGTACATCAGCCACATTATCATCACTGTCCATTACGGAAGGCTGGGTCTCCAATATCTCATTTACCCTGTTTGCTGAAGCTGCCGCCTTTGTAAAGGTGACGACCAGATTTGCCAGTACAATAAGTGCAGAAAGTATCATATTTATATAATTGACATAAGCTATTATCTCACCTTGAGTCATTGTACCATGATATACCTGTATTCCCCCAAACCACAGTATAGCAGCAACACCAAGGTTCACAATAACAGTTGTAGCAGGATTTAGAAGTGCTGAAACCTTACCAACTCTTATAGACATATCTGCGTATTCCCTGTTGCCCTTTGAAAAACGTTCTCTTTCCTTGTCAAGTTTTGCAAATGCACGTATTACACGTACTCCGGACAAATTTTCACGTATTATTACAGACAATGTATCAAGCTTTTTTTGTACAGTCTTATATAGCGGTATTGTTCTTGACATTATAAAATATATAATCAGCGCAAATAACGGCATTGTTATAAATAGTATTACAGACAGCTTCAGGTTGATAGTCATTGCCATTATCAAGCCGCCAATGCAAAGAAAAGGAACTCTGACCACAAGTCTTATCAGCATGGCCACCGCAAGCTGAAGCTGGTTTACATCACTGGTTACTCTATTTATGAGAGAAGGAGTTCCTATTTTATCAAGCTCATTAAAGGAATATCCTTGAATCTTTTTGAATAAAAGGTTTCTCATTGAAGTTCCAAACCCCTGTGAAGCTATAGACGCATAATATTGGCATATATATGCGGAGCCGGCTCCGGTTATTGCGATTGCAACCATTATTCCTCCCATCATATATATGTATGACGGATTGTTTACTTTAACACCATTGTCAATAAGTTTTGCCATTAATAAAGGTATTGTAAGTTCAAGTATTGCTTCGAATAATTTAAATGCCGGACCTAAAATAACTTGTTTCAGATATGGCTTTAAATATTTTATTAATTTAAACAATGAATAGCTCCCCCAATTTTACGTTAACTTATTTTGCTAGTATTGCAACTAACTAAAGATACATGTCTTCAAGTATTGCTGAACCTGTTTTTGTCTTAAAATATTTATTTTTTACACTGGTTATGGCATTTTTGTCCATTTCATCTTCATATATGTTCACAAGAAAATCAGCTTCAACCAGTATTTGAAAATCCAGCCCGTCAATTTTGCTATAGCTGTGGTGATGCCCTATTATATAGCAAACCCTTTCGATAATATTTTTATCTATATCGTACTTGTTCATTATCTCTTTTGCTATAGCAGGCCCCTCCTTTTCCTGATAAGGTCCCGCAGATGAATTGTACTTTTTTTCGGCCTCTTTGATTCCAATATCGTGAAGAATTCCTGAAAGGTTTACAATCATCAATTCATTATCATTAAGCTGCTCTAATGCACCTATTGTTTTACAAAAGCTATAAACCTTTAGTGCATGGTTAATACGCTTAACATCTTTATTGAAATAGTTTATCATTTCCTTTGTTATTTTGTCCGAATACAGTGTCATATTACCCTCCTATATTTCTGATTACTCATTTCTATCAATTATATTGCATTGATATTTGAAAAACAATGCGATTAACGGAAATTTTATGCTGAGAAAGGGTATTTACAAGAAGCATAGTCTTTATTGTTTACATAATTTTTATCTTGCGTCAGACCATATTATTCCATCCCCAAAAAAGAAATAATACTGCAAGAAGCATAATAATTATTCCAAGTATCTTTCGATTCAAGAATACTACCTCCCTTAAAGTGTACAAAGATTAAAAACACATTTTCCGTTACTAAGTATAAATAATAAATATGTTTTATGTGTGTCATATTTGTAACTTTTTCTAAAGAAGTATATATCAGAGAAGCGGTGATAGCAGTCTGCAAATGCTTTCCAGCATTTTTGACATTACACCTCTTTTTTTATAATTGTCTTCTGTTACTACTTTGCATATATTAAGGTCATTATAAAATATTGAAGAGCATTTATGAGTAATATCATAACCATACATAAAAGCATTGATTTCAAAATCCAGTGAAAAGCTTCTCATATCCATATTTGTAGACCCTATAGAACAGCAAGTGTCGTCTATTACTATCATTTTTGAATGTAAAAAACCCGGATACAGGTAAACCCTTACTCCAAAGTCCATTACATCTTCAATAAAGGATGTGGTTACTTTGTACACAAGTCTTTTGTCAGGGACTTCAGGTATCTGGATTACTACATCTACACCCGACATTGCAGCATTTTGTAAAGCTTCAAGAAATGAATCATCCGGGACAAAATAGGGGGTTTGAATAAGAATAGAGCATTTCGCAGAATTAATCATTTTTACCATACCCCTCTTGACTTCCTCTGCATTGGTATCAGGTCCGCTTGAAACCATTTGAATAGCTACATTTCCTCTTTCTTCTCTTTTGATTGGTCTAAAGTATTTATCCAACCTTCCAAAGTCTACTTCCTTTTTGGAGGCGTACAGCCAATCTGTCATAAACCTGAGTTGAAGGCAATAAACACTGCTCCCTGTTACTTTAAGATGAGTATCTCTCCATGGCTTAATTCTTTTATGCAGCCCCAGATACTCGTCACCGATATTAATTCCTCCTATATACCCTAACTTTCCGTCAATAACTACTATCTTCCTGTGATTTCTATAGTTTGCTTTAAGGTAGTTATCTACTGAATTTGAAAAGAAACTTAATACCTCTCCGCCATTATCTATGATGGTTTTAAAAGCTCTATACGGGAAAAACAGATTTTGCCCATGATCAAAAAGTACCCTTACAGTAACACCCTGTTTTGCTTTTTTAGCAAGAGTATTTATAATAAGCGTACCAATTTTATCATTTTTTATAATGAAATAAAGCATATGAATAGAAGTTTCAGCTTCTTCTATATCTTTTAATAAGGAATCGTATTTATCCTGAGATTTTGTGAATATTTCTACTTTGTTGTCATTGGTAAAAGGACTTTGGGACAGATTTATATTAAAATTTATTAACTGCTTCACATAATAATTATATTCTTCCTTGAACATGGTTTCATCATAATAAACAGTACCTAACGTTTGGTAAATTTCTCTGCTATACTCAACGTCTTTATGATTTTTTATATGAAATTTTTTCTTTTTAAGATTCAATGGTCTGCCAAATATCAAATATAGTAAAAATCCGGCTACAGGTAATAGAATGAGTGCTAAAATCCAACTCAAAGCTCGAACAGGCTTTTTTCTTTCAAAAAAAAGTGCTGTAATAACAAAAACAATGTTCGATATTATTATAATTAATGACAGTGCTGAATATAAGTTTGTATTCATGTCTCACTCCAGCTTTAATTGTTTCAGATAATCAAGTTTTCTGTACTCTTTTCCAATGTGCTCCTTTATATATCTTTTGGATATTTGTCCCAATTCTTCTATAGCTTCTTGGGAGAGTGAAAAATTAAACAGTTTTTGAGGACTTATAAATACTATGTATTTTAAAGCCTTGACAGTACCGGGCAGTAGCGCTATAGACCTTGACTTCCGATTTAAACAGTCCTTGCAAACCAGTCCCGAACTGTCAAAATCAAAGTACATACTCTCATCTTGTGCTTTTCCGCAGTTTACACAACTTATAACATGGGGCTCATATCCCAGCAGGGACATGAGCCTTAACTCAAAAACTACGGTTATAAGTTTTAGAGGGCGGTTAGTTTTGGAAATGACATAGAGTGTGTTCAGAAGCAATCGAAGTACCTCTTCCGAAGGTTCTCCTTCCTGAACATTATCCGAAATCAATTCAAGTATATGAGAGCAGTAGGTCAGTTTTTCTATATCGTTTCTTATTTCATAATTAGGCTCTATTACCTGACAGCTTGACATATTGTAAAGTTCTTTTCCTTTAAACAACATATACTCACTATAGGCAAAAAGCTGTGACCCCGCACTCAATGAACTTTTCGCTCTTCGTGCATTTTTTGCAGCAATTGAAATTTTACCTTCTTCAGCAGTAAGTACCGTAATAATTTTATCTGCTTCACCGGTGTTTACTTCTCGTATAACTAACCCCTTATAATTAACATAACTCATTCTTAACCCCAATAATTACCTAGACTTCTGTTTCCTCTCGCATGACATTCTCTGCTGTTTCAGACTTAAACTTTTCTTCGATCTCTTTCATTAGAACATAAGAATCAATACTTCCTGTTGTTTTAAAAACATTCCATACAAAGTCCAGTAACATAAATGTCAGCCCCCTTGGCATAATATTTGTTTAGAATATAATTTTTCTACATTATATATTCTTTCACATTCCGCCAAGAGTATACCCTATTAATTCTTATTTGTTTTATAACCAAGTGTTTTAAGCATATTATCGCTGTTTCTCCAGTCCGGCTTTACCTTTACCCATAGCTCTAAAAATATCTTTGTATCCAGCAGACGCTCAATTTCATATCTGGCAGCGCTTCCGATTTTTTTAAGCATACTTCCCTGCTTGCCTATAATTATTCCCTTGTGAGTGCTTTTTTCGCAGTATATGGTGGCCTGAATATTTATAAGTCCGTCTTCCCTTTCCTTAAAGGATGTAACCTCTACACCAACACCATGTGGAACCTCGTCATCAAGATTAAGGAGCACTTTTTCCCTTATCATTTCCGCAGCAATTACTTTTTCAGGCTGATCTGTCAGCATATCTTCCGAAAAAAACTGTGGCCCCTCAGGTATTAAATCCAAGGCTTCTTTTAATATTATATCAATACCATCATTTTTTAATGCCGAAATAGGAATAATCGCTTTAAAATTCATAAGTTTACTGTAACTATCTATTATTGCCAGCAATTTTTCCTTGCTAACCAAATCGACTTTATTCAATATAAGAAAAACCGGAGTTTTTACCTGTTTTAACTGCTGTATAATGTTAATATCCTGAGCTCCCGGCTGTGCATTCGCTTCTACCAGAAACAGTACCAAATCAACTTCCTTTATTGTCTCTGATGCAACATTTACCATGTATTCTCCAAGCTTAGTTTTTGGCTTATGAATACCCGGAGTATCAATTAATATAAGTTGGCATTCTTTATTTGTTATAACACCTCTTATAGTATTTCTTGTAGTCTGGGGCTTGTCCGACATAATTGCGATTTTCTGACCTGTTATTGTATTTAGAAGTGTTGATTTTCCTACATTAGGCCTTCCTATTACTGATACAAAACCTGATTTATATGACATTGTCTCCTCCAATATATTATTAAAAAGTTCTGAATGCGTTTGGGAGTATATCTCCAAACCTTATTTTTTTATATTCACCATTTTTTTTAGTGCATATTAATTCCATTTCATCATCTGCAAACTCAGCCATTACCTGCCTGCAAATGCCGCAAGGATATATGTAATCCTTATCATCACTGGCTATAGCGATTTTATCAATCTTTACTCTGCCCTCTTCTGAAACTGCCTTAAATATTGCAGTCCTCTCTGCACAGTTTGTTGCACCAAAAGAAGCTATTTCAACATTACAGCCGGTATATACTTTACCCGAAGCTGTTAATAATGCCGCACCCACCCTGAATTTTGAATACGGGGCATACGCTGTATCCATTGCCTTTCTCGCACAAGCTGCCAGCTCCATATCATTCATCTTGAAGCCTCCTTTTTATTTATACAACTATGCTAGTAATATAGTCAATTTATGTATAACTTTATCCCACAGAATAAGTACCCCTATTACAATACTAAAAATCGCCGATACAAAAACTGCTCCGGCTGAAACATCCTTTATTATCTTGGCTTTTGGGTGGTAAACATCAACTATTATGTTAACTACAACTTCTACAGCCGTATTAATCAGTTCAAAACAAATTACCATAGCTATTGTTAAACAGAGTATAGTAAACTCAATTTTGCTGACACGCACCCACAGTGACAGAAATATAACTATCGTTCCAATAACTAAATGAATTTTCATGTTTCTTTCATTTACTATAGTATACCAAATGCCTTGAAAAGCATTATTGAAACTCTCTATAGGATTTCTGTTCTTCATAGCACTCCTTAATCTCTGGGAAGTCCCATTTCCTTCAAAATATCTTCCTGCTTTTTGAACATTATCTCTTCCTCATTCTTTTCCATATGATCATATCCTAAAAGGTGAAAGCATGAATGCGCTGTCAGGAAAGCCATTTCTCTATCAAAACTATGGCCATAGGCTTCGGCCTGTCTTTGTGCAGTTTCAGCAGAAATAATAATATCTCCTAAAATCAGCTCTCCCATTTCAAGGTCATAGTCCCCTTCATCGGATATTAGCTTACCGTCTTTAAAATCAACCAAAGGGAAAGATAAAACATCTGTAGATTTATCTATATCTCTGTGCTCCCTGTTTATATCTCTTATCTCATTGTCATCTACAATTAAAACGCTTACTTCGTAATCTTTGTCAAGCTGCTCTGACTTCATACACATTTTTATTGTCTTTTCAATAAGGTTTTCTATTTTTTTGTCTATTATAACTTTGGCCTGCCCATTTTCAATTATTATCAAGTTTTGTTCCTCCACCTGTTCTCTTATCTTCAGAATCCTTCTCCTTATTATACTCTCCCTTTTCCTCAATAAAAATATCCTTTTTTAATGCTTCTTTTATTTCTGGGTATTGTTCTCTTGCATGGAAATAACCGCTTAGTACTCTCATAAAGGATTTAGCTATAGTATCAAGGTCTGAAAGTGTAAGCTGGCACATATCCAACTGACCGTCATCAAGCTTATCCTTGATTATTTTTCTTATTAAGCCTTCTATTTTTCCTTCTGTTTTGTCTGTCATTGATCTCACGGCAGCTTCCACTGAATCAGCCAGCATAACAACAGCCGCTTCTTTTGTTTGAGGTCTTGGACCTTCATATCTGAAATTCTCCTGCTTTACTTCCTCATCCCCGCCGGCTTTCATAGCTCTATGAAAAAAGTAAGCTACCAGAGTCGTCCCATGGTGTTGCTTTATTATATCTCTGATTGCAATAGGAAGCTTATACTTTATAGCT
Source organism: Ruminiclostridium papyrosolvens DSM 2782 (assembly GCF_029318685.1). Classification (NCBI taxonomy): domain Bacteria; kingdom Bacillati; phylum Bacillota; class Clostridia; order Eubacteriales; family Oscillospiraceae; genus Ruminiclostridium; species Ruminiclostridium papyrosolvens. The sequence continues at coordinate 2,054,775 of NZ_CP119677.1, read as the reverse complement.
ATGTCTACTCCGTCCTTGGCATGTGATGTTATGACAAGAGTACTCAGATTGGGAGTCATCCTGTCGTGGGGATTATCATTTAACTGATTTTCTTTGAAAAAGTCCGGTCTTTTTAATTTTCCAACATCATGAAAATAAGCACCTGCTCTGGACAATAAAGCATTTCCTCCAATATCCTCCGTAGCAATCTCCGCCAGATTTCCCACCATCAGACTGTGATGATAGGTTCCCGGTGCCTCTATAAGTAATCGTTTTAATAATGGATGATTTGGGTTTGAGATTTCCAATAACTTTAATGGCGTCACAATATTGAAAACACTCTCCAGAAATGGCAACATACCTATAGTAAATACCATTGAAATCAACCCGTTCAGAAATACGGCTATACTGTCAGTAACAATTGTCTGCACGTCGCTTTTATATATAAAGTTAAGTGAAACTATAAGCACGACATTTATCAATCCAAGAAGTATTCCATTCATAGACAATTTGCTGCGTTGGCTTGCTTTGGATACAAGAAAAGCAGAAATAACACCGCAAATCAGGCCCATAAGCAAAAACTTGTTATCACCCTTAATCATTATTGAAATACCGACTGTAAGTACACAGTTTATTACAACGGCAAGCTCCATATTTAAAAGTATAGAAACCAGCATTGTACCCACAAAAACGGGAATTACAAGCCCTTCATAATAGGGAAAGAGACATCGGGCTAAAACTAGTATTATAATAACTATTATAGATAATAATAGCAAATCTTTTCTGTCGTTATATATTTTTTTGTTATATTTTTTAAGGAAAACTATGACCAAGCCAGCAAGAAATAAAATAGTGACAAGAGTACCTATTGAGAAAAGATAATCATATTTACTTTTTGTTTCCAGTAAATTCAACTCTTCAAGAAGCTGTAACTTATCCTCTGTTACAACATCCCCAAAGCTGATAATCCTCGATTCCTTTTTGATCTTTACAATATTTGCATCATTGTTGTAGGCTTCCTGCTGCTTCTTTGCGGTAGCCGTTTCATCTATAACCCTGTTTGGCTTCAATATTGCTTTTACAAGCTGATTGCCAATATTTTTAAGTTCCTGACTAATGCCCTGTTCACTTTGATAACTGTTTTGCAGCCTATGTATGTGAATTGCAAGATTGCTTTCAGTTACCTCTTCAGACATGGCATCAGAAACAAGCCTACGGGTAATCTCTTCAAAATTATCAAGTTCTGTATCTGAAATCTTGGTTACCAGATAATTTATCTGGTCTGCTGATAAGGGTATACTAAGCTGTGATACATGCTGTGTAAGACTGCTTATTGCTTCATCACGGGCTTGTTTCAAATACACATCATAATCCCGGGTGTTTGCACCTACACCAAGCTGCTTTAAATTCTTATCAATACTATCTCTGGCAGATGAAACTGCCTTAAAAAAATCATCTTTTTTATAAATAACCTCTACAAAAGCTTTTGTATCCTCCTTGTTAACAGGCTCAACACTTTCCCTTGCAGATATTCTGTTTTTTTCTGTCAGGACCTCGTTAACCAAATCTCTAGGTGCAGCAATATCATAAGTGGATACATCCCCTACACTCAACTTATATTTTGTAGGCAGTGCCCCTGTCTGAATTATTATGAATGCAATAAGTACTGTAATAATAACAAGAAAAGCACGCTGAAAAGCGAAATTTCTCGCAATCTTTTTCAGCCTGCTATTAGTTTTCTTCTTTTTTATCATTGGCTATCCCCCGAATCCAAGCTCACTTTTTGTCCGAATCGTGTTTATCGTATGCTATTATAATTTTTTGAACCAGTTCATGCCTTACAACATCCTTTTCTGTAAGGTTAACAAATGATATTCCTTCTATACCCGAAAGTATATTGGTGACCTCTTTGAGGCCTGATTTCTTGTCCCCCGGCAAATCAATCTGTGTAATGTCGCCGGTAATAACTGCCTTTGAATTAAACCCGATTCTTGTGAGAAACATCTTCATCTGTTCAGGTGTTGTGTTCTGGGCCTCATCTAATATTATAAAGGAATTGTCCAGAGTTCTTCCCCTCATATATGCAAGAGGTGCTATCTCAATCATACCTCTTTCAAGATATTTTAGATAAAGGTCGGCACCCATAATCTCATATAACCCATCATATAAAGGTCTTAAATATGGGTCTACCTTATTTTGTAAGTCCCCGGGTAAAAAGCCCAGTTTTTCTCCTGCCTCCACCGCCGGTCTTGTCAGTATAATCCTGTCAACTTCCTTATTCCTGAACGCCGTTACAGCCATAGCCACCGCAAGAAAAGTTTTCCCGGTTCCCGCAGGACCAATACCAAAAACTATGTCATTCTTTTTAATGGCATCAACATATATTTTTTGACCATGAGTTTTATATTTTATTTGTTTGCCTTTTGCAGTAAGGCAAACGTAATCCGTAAGGATTTCATCCGCCTTTTCTATCTGCTTCTCATTAGACAAACCTACCAGATAAAGCACATTTTGTCTGGTAATTGACTGTCCTTGTTTAGCAATATCAAGAAGCTTGTTAAGAACTGTTTCAGCCTTACTTACACTATCTGTCTCACCGTTTATCCTGATGGATGTACCCCGTGTCAAAACTTTTACCTTAAACGCTTCTTCTATAATTTTTATGTTTTCATCATAATTTCCAAAGATATTCATTGCATGTTCAATTGTATAAAACTCCACACTTTTCTCTGTTATATCCGCCAAGTATTATTAGCCTCCTATCATCTGTGTAACTCCAATGTCTTCTATACATTCTACCGTTACATTAGCAGTTATCTTACCATCATCATTCTCGGTATAGTATACATTCTTTTTAGCTATCTCTGCTCCTTGCGGTATCTGTTCCTGTACTTGCTTAAATGCCTTATCGGCTGCTATTTGCTTTGCTCTGTCAATATCTAGCTTTTCCTGAATCAATTCGTACTCATAGTATTTGTCAACAACCCACTCTACAGGTAAAGCAAAATTCTTACCTAATGAAAGTTTCTTTTTTACCTCTATATGTTCCGAATTATTATATGGAATTTTTCTATGAAATAATTTGAGTTTTTTTGTAAAAAAAGCAAGAGAGTACCTATCTTTCTCAAAACCCGTTCTTTTGGTTTTAACAAGTGTTTGCTCAACCTGACTACTGGCTTCATACCATGTCCTGGCTTTCACAGACCCCATTGAGTGAACCATAAGGGGAGGGGCTTCAGGATTTTTAACGTTCTCTATTGTTCCTGTAACAAGTAGCTGACCTTTTGTTACTGTCTCACCAATTTTAACTGTTTCAAGGCCTTCTTTCGCTACTATTGAATATATAACACCATCCTTTGCGGCAACCAGATTGCATGGTAAGTTTTTATCTATTAAATCCGGAGGTTTCACCCTTTCAGAAACATTGACAAAAACTCTTGTCCCCCTGACCGAAACGCTTATCCTAGAGAGATCATTTATCCCAAGCATTATATTATCTACAACGCTATCAGGATTTATGCTGAATTTTAATGCCCCGGGCTTTATTCCGTTTTCATAGAGCTTCTCTAATATAACTTCTGTGGAAACCTTGTCATTCCCTGTAATCGATACATCCCATATAAATGAGGATATTATGAAAAAAGTAATTATACATACAGCTGCACCGATAACAAATGCCTTTCGGTTTTTGTATTTATATATTAAAAAGGGAAGACCCTTTTTCCTGTTAATATGTACTCTGCACCTTGATTTCTTTGCAACAGGTCTCAACATTCTGAAATCTTTTATACTGATTTTCATAGTTAATTTGCTGCTGCTAATCCATTTAACATTCCATAGTCTAATCTGCCGATGTGTACATATATTAATAAATTTTTCCAAAAAATATCCTTCAACTACTATAATAACATATCCAAGTGTATAATTCCACAACCTCCAAATTAACATTTTCGTTACCCCCGTATTTCCCTTGAAAGTAATTACTTCAGGAATTCAAGCGACAATATGTTTCCGTACACCATAATATTTTCTGCCGTAATCTCCTTAATATAAATATCAGTACCTGTTAATTTAATAATCCCGGATGTAGTATTTACGCGTATTACACCTTCCGCATACTCTACAATTCCCTTGTAATTTTCGATAATAACATCCCCGTTGCCCAACATAACAAGTTTAGGCATATTTAAAACAATCTCTTTTGGTAACTCAAGCATCTCCGTAATTTTTTCTCGGAACTTAGGTTTGTTATTTTTTACCGCAGGAGTTTTTATGTTTTTTTTATTTTTGCTTTTACCTGTCGAACTCATTCTCCCCGCCATATCCAACCCTCTAATCGTTTAATTTGCCAGCTCCTGAACGTTACCAAACTCATAGCCATTTTCACGCGCACCTTTGATAATCATCCCTAATGCGTCTGCATTATCTTTTGATACTGCATGCAGCAACATAATCTCGCCATTATGAAGATTACGCATTACCACTTTATATGCATACTCAGGGCCTCTTACCTTATCCCTGTACCAGTCATCATATGCAAAACTCCAGAAAAGGTTGCAATATCCAAGCTTATTTGTAATACTCAGGGTACGTTCACTGTATTCGCCCTTGGGAGGTCTGAGAAAAGTCATTTTTGCACCGAATTTTTCCGTAAAAGCACGCTCCAGCCCTACCACTTCCTCTTCAACCTGAGAATCACTTTTTTCCGGCAGACTCGGGTGATGTATTGTATGGTTTCCAACTGTGTGCCCTTCCTCAACCATCCTGCGTACTAAATCCTGATGCTCTTTTAGGTAGGGACCTGTTATAAAAAAAGCTGCCTTTACATTATTGTCCCTCAGCGTATCAAGAATTTGCCCCGTATAGCCATTTTCATAGCCTTCATCGAATGTAAGATAAATTGTCTTTTTACTTACATCACCAAGATATTTGGCTCCATATTTTGAAAGAAGCTCAGGAGTTCCCGGGTCAGCTCTGGGTGTTTGATTATCTGTTTGCCTAGCCATGCCCCAGCATCTTTTTTTATCATTTGGATATAAACTTTTATCTGATACTTCTCCTTCTTTGACTGAACTATTTCCTTCTACCAACTTGCCTGTCAGTTCAGTAGAAAAATCAACTTTGTTACTGCTTGCACTGTATACTCCTCCAATATCAGAAAATTCAGAATCCGATTTTGAATCCCTATATTTCTTAATTGTAAAAAATGAAAAAATCAAAGCTATCCCTACCATTAAAGCCATTACGGTAATCGCCATATTTTTTTTCAATTATATTACCTCCGTCATCGCAGTTGTTCTAAAATCTCAAATAAAAATGTTTCTCATATATTTATATATAGTTCGTCTATCTTTTTAGAACAACTTTTGCCTATAACAAAAAAATCCTCAAAGAAGTGAGTTATATCACTCTCTAAGGATTCTTAATGTAAGTCTGATGTCTATTTGCTATTTTCTATTACTTTAAGTTTATCAGTTTTTATTAATTCTTCACCTATTGAAGGAAGTTCAACATTATCTGATTTCTGAACACTGACGTTGACGAATACCTTTATTTGTTCAAAAACTCCGCCGACCATATTTAACGCATTTACTGCATCATCAGGGTCAACAATAGCCTTTATAACATATGGTGGAAGCACATGCCTGCCGTTAACATTTATGTATCCGCCTGCTCCTCTGACTTCGCTTGTATCAGTTATTCTTTGGTCATTTATGGCAAGTGCCTGAGCATCTGTGGCTCTCAGCTCATTTAACACAAACAGCAAATCATTATCTTCAACGCTTAAAGCATCATCCTTGCTGAATGTAACAATAACCCCTTTTCCTTTAACCTTGGTCAATCCTGCAACAGTTTTCAGCTTTTGTATTTCGTCCGACAAAAGTTTTAGATTTTCATCCGAATTACCTCTTGCATTCTCAAACTTGGATAACTGAGCTTGTAGCTCATTGAACTTTGCTCTTAAGTTCTCGTTGTTTTTCTGCTCATTTAATATTTTTACGACCAGATCATCTTTCTTCTGATTTTCCAAGGTCATCACCTTTGCATTATTTCGTATACTTTGAAACTGCCAGGAAAGTGCAAGTCCCAGAATTACACAGACTAATGCTATGGATATGTTTCTACTGCTCCTTTTTGCTTTCATTATCTGCTACCTCCAGCTTGGAAATCAATCCATTGATGTCATTCATAAATTTTGGTACAACAATATTATTTTTTTGTTCTATTGTAACACGCTTTTTATATTGCACTAATCCGCTAACCACATCACTGTTCTTTATTGCAGAGTACAACTTGTCAGGATCGCCTATTGCTTTTATTTCAAAAGGAACCGCGTACCTGTTTTTATTGATTTTTATTGTAGGGCCTGTACAAATCTGTTCACTGGTTGCAATAAGCCTTTCATCATTAATTGATATGGCCTGTGCTCCGGCATTTCTCAAATCGTTTATAATACCATAAACCTCGTAATCGTGAATTATATAATTCATTTGACTTGCAGGGTCCGGTTTTTCTGCATCATTTAAGGTTATTACTACACCATCCCCGGTCACATCGGTTAACGCTGATATGAATCTAAGATAATCCAGCTCGTTTTTTAAGCTGTTACTGGAATTTGTTCCGGGAGAAGCTTTCATAAAATCTTCCTTTTTGTGTTCCAGCTCCGCTATCTGCGCCTTATACTGCTCTCCTTCCTTAACTCTTGTATCCAACTGACTTTTTAGCCTGTTATAGTCAAGTGTAAGAGCAGACTGTTTTTGCATACTGACGGTACTTCTTATTTGTACCGTGGCCAGCATACCAAAAATGGCAAATATGAAAAATAGAATAATAAAATTGTCTTTTAACTTCATTATAGCCTCTTTTGTATACTTTATTATTTTCTCCTTGGTTCCCTCTTTATATAATTTTACTTTTTATACACAATTTTTTCAAGGAAAAAACATTTTTCCTTATTTTAAAGTTTTTCATTGACAAAATAATATAGTCTATTGTATACTAATATTCGTCTTAGGGGAGTAGCGCAATTGGTAGAGTAGCGGTCTCCAAAACCGTCGGCTGCGGGTTCAAGTCCTGTCTCCCCTGCCACAGAAAAGCCTAGAGCTGTAAAGCTTCTAGGCTTTTTGTATGTTATCATAAATTACGGTGTTTTTAAGTGTTGGGGAAAATTTGGGGAAAAACTAAGAACAAATAAGTGTTAATAAAACTAATTATATACAAATAAAAGTCAAGCCTTTTTACCAAGCTTTTCCTTTTTGCTCTTGTTAAGAATATTTCCTAATTTATTTGCGTTAGCTACATCCTTACTTCTCAGACTGTGAGAGTAGATATTCAATGTAGTTGACCTTTGGCTATGTCCTGCCCTTCTGCTAACTGAATCTATATCTGCACCATTTCCAAGAAGTAGCGTAATACCAGTATGTCTCAGTCCGTGAAAAGTTAATTTGGGCAAACCATATAAATCAATGAACTTTTTAAATTGCTTAGTAGGAGTATACGGATGCATTAATTCACCATCCCATGTTGTAAAAATAAATTTTCTTACTTCGTTTGCATCAGTATTTTGCTCATTATTATTTTTCTTCCAACGAGTGCCGGCCTCTTTTTCTTCTTGCATCTGTATTTTTCTAAGTTCTTTTAGAATTTCCATAACGTTTTTAGGAACCGTAACAGTTCTTTTTGAAGATTCGTTCTTTGGTTCTTTAATAAATACTCCCCTTTTAGGGATATACTGAGCTGCTTGTCTAATATTAATAGTTCTTTCTTTCATATTTATATCTTTCCATTCAAGCCCCATTATTTCTCCTTCTCGCATTTGGGCATATAATGCTAGATTAACCATAGCTTGAAATTTTATAGGCTCTTTCTCCAAATAATTCAATAAAGTAACGGCCTGAGACTCATCATAATGTGGAACCTCGCCCTTTACTACTTTGGGAGGTTCTACTCTTTCAGCCGGATTGTTAAGTAATAATTGCCACTTAACTGCTTTTTCTAGCATTGCAGAAATAAGCCTATGATGATGTTTTATTGTCTGATCTGATAGTTTTCCCGTTTCTATCACCTCAAAATAATCTTCTATTTTAATTTTTTTAATATTTTGCTTTAATGAATCAATAATTTTTACTGCTGTAGACATACTAATCGTTTCAGATTTAGCAACCCTTTTTAATGTTCTAATATCTACAAGGCTAATTTTCTGTAAATCATAAAGAGATATTTCTAAAGTTTTCAGTAATTCATTGAATTCTTTTTTTGCCTTATATTTTGAATCTAATCTTATTCCATCTTCAGATAAGTTGTTATAGAATTCAAGCAAGTGTGTAGGTTTAATTTTTTCAATTTTTAAATGTCCTAGAGCAGGCAAAATTCTGCTATTTAACATTTCTTCATACCTGTATAAAGTTTTTGGTGCTAAATTAGTTTTACCATAATCTTTTATCCATTTTTCAGCAAAGTCTGATAAAGTTAATCTTGAAGGTTCAATGTACTGATTTTTTTCAATCTCAGCAATGAAGAGTGATAATTCTTTTTCAGCTTCTTTTTGTCTTTTCTTTTCATCGTCATAGTTGAATTTGATTGTTTTTTGATATTTTATATATTTCCCATCTTGTCCAATCCCTCCACTTACAATTAAACGACAACTATTCTTCCCACGTTTTTCGATACTTCCTATCATTATTTTAATACCTCCTGTAGTATTAGGTTTTATTCCTGATTTTCAAAAGTGAAAAAGCGGTCAGGAACACCGCTCTTGTCGACCCGCGAAGTCTATTCACTCAATGAAAAGTATACCATATAAGTCCATACTTTACACGCTATTGATTTAATTCCAATTAATGTATCATATTGGCTCAGTATAATAAATAGAGAAATAGAATCCAATTACCTTCCATTGATAATTTCAAAGTATAGTCATATAATATTATCAAACACATGTTCGATTAAGGAGGTTTTGTATGCCATTTGGGTTTGAACAGAGACAATGGGAGGATAGTAGTCAAAATGATTCACTTACAACCGAAGGTAAAGAGTTTTTGGAAGTAGATGCAGTAATAAAAACAAACGGGCAAGTTATTCCTACTGCATTTGTATGGGAAGGTCGAAGAATAAAAATTAATAAAGTAATTAAAAGTTGTAGTGGCAGCTCTTTAAAGAATGGATTTACAGGAATCAGATATGAATGTATAGCAGGACGTACACGGTTTTATCTATACTTCACGGGAAAGCAGTGGTACATTAATCATTAAAATAGGATTGTATTATTTTGTAATACATTGTATAATTTGATTATAAACATAAAAAAATGTTTCGTGAGAGAAGTCATCCAAAAGGAGCGTGGTCTATGGGCTAACGCTCCTTTTGGTGTTAGTATATTATTTTTTACAAAATACGGGCTTCGGCTCGTTTTTTGTTTGTATATATTGCAATTATTTTCCATAAGTGATAATATATAGAACAGGCGAAAGAAAATGTCAATCACGCCTCATTGACTGTTTATGAGATGTCACAAAGTAAACCTCACTTTATCTCATAAGCTATCAAAAGGAGGTGATATTATATGGAGATATTTCTTAGAGTGGTATATTATACCCTTGGAATTGTAATGTATACTGTGACCCTATACGTTACATATAAAAAAGAAAAGAATGCCAATAATGGACATTCTTAATCGCCGAGTAAGAGAGTGGTTTATATAAACTGCTCTCTTGCTTTATATTATATTATATACCACTTTCCGGAAAAGTAAACACATTTTATTAAAAATATATTAGTACGCTACTTTTTATCCGTAAGTTTTACAGCAAAAAAGAAAGATACAGCCATAGTAGCCAATGGTGTAATTTCTTTTGCTTCTAATTTTCCTGTAGCTATAAACCCGATTAAGGCACCAACCAGAATAAAGGTTACGATTGTTTTAACATCTATGAGCTTTGCAATTTTTTCTTTCATATTATGTACGACCTCCCATCATTTTTACTATGTTCATAGTATAATCCCCCAAGTGAGGTACTTCGCTCAATTTTTTAGTCCACATGCCCGGATTAGACATGCAAGCTTTTATAACAGATTCAGGGTTATCAAATTTATTTCCAAGTATCTCCTGACACACTTGCAACATTTCTTTTGCCTTTGCTTTTGTCACAGGCCCCACGATTCCATCATCTTTTAACCCTGTCATAGCTTGAAATTCTTTTACGTTCATATCATTTTCACCTGTTCCTCTCAATACACTGTCTCTGATTGCTTCTTTTTGTAACTGGCTAAGTCCACGGGTTTCTATTAGCTCGACATGCCACGGTTCGTATGACATGGGCTTAATAAGACCATATTTCTTCAATTCTGAATTACTAAGTTTATTGAACCACTCATCAGTAATATCCATAGCTATACAAAAGCAATGATTTGATTTACCAAAAGGTGCTGCCCAACACTTGCCATCAGGAGTATATACCGCACCATTTGACAATTGATATCCACCTTGACTTTTTCTCTGAGCCAACGACTGAGCATTAATCACTTTTTGCTTTGCCAAACTCCTGTAACCAGAGGTACATAAACAGTTTTTGCCTTTTGCAGCACACAAGACATTTACTGCTGTAATAAGTTTGTGGTACACGTATGATTCGTCCGAGTACTTGAATTTAACACTATACACTTTTCTTCCCCCCTTCCTTTAGTTGAATTAAAGCTTCTTTGATTTTTTTGGGTATAGGTAATCCCAACTGGGCACAGTTTTCAACAATGCTTAACCCTTCATTGGCAATATAAAAATAACAAACTAAAGTTCTGAATACCCATTGTCCACTTCCTGACAGCCTGTCTAATGAAACAGCTACAATCAAGACTATAAATATTACCGCTTTACGTGCCAATCCTTTAAGTCCAATATTGCTACTAAGTTTTTTAAGTACGTATCCTTTGATAAGCCCTGTACAATAGTCAAGTGCCATAAAAGTGACTAGTACAGATATTGCTATATCCCAAGTTCCAAATAACCATGTAAAAATTGTTGCGACCAATGCTACTATAGAATTAACACTGAATTTATCCATATATTTGTCCTCCCAGAGATGTTTTATTATCTTAAAACTAACACTTCATATACCTTTGAATAGTCAAAAAAGAAGAGCTTATTTCTAAGCTCTTACCTCCCCAGTTTCTTATTTCTTTCATTAAGCCCTTCAATATATCTTGGGTCATCGTTCGGAATATTTCTCAAAATCTTTTTACGTGCTATTTCCATTTCCCTGTTCATAAATCGGTAAACGTATTCAGCTTTTGCATAGTCTGTTTTGAGACTATTAAATGCATCATTATCTTTAAGAGTATCCAATCTTGCCATGGTTGACTTTCCTGCATCCTTCTGGAACTGAACAATTTCATCTTTTGTAAGATTTATTTTAATACCGTTTTTAGTAACACTTTTTTCAACTTGCCTTGGAGCTATTTTAGTTTCTCCGGTATTGGCATAAATATCAATTAAAAGCTTCATACCATCAGTTGGTTTATACCTTGAAACAAATGCAGGATTAAGAAATACATTTAAAGGAGAATTTGTGTCACCGCTGTATACTTGCTTGACTTCACCTGTTTCGTCTATCTTCTCAGGAAGTTTCTTGGACAATCCGGGAAGTCTGTTTGCAATCATATTTAATAAAGTCTTATTAAAATTATCTCCGGAAGTATCACGGGTGGTATTATCTGTTAGCTGTCTCAACTGATTATTAAAGGTTCCCGTAAACCCGGTAATCATGTTTTGAGCAGAATATTGAACTGCATCGCCGATATCCTTTTTCTGCATGAATCTGGTTATACCTGTGAATCCTCCCTGTTCTCCTATGGTGTCCATCATTCCACTTACTCCTGCTCCGGCAGTATCCAAAATCCCAGTAGCTGTTAACCTTTTCTTATTACGAATATCCTTACTCATGTTGGCACCAAATGCAAAAGACATAGCTACAGGTTGTATCCAATCATATGTATATATAAAATCTCCATCTTTGGGTTTTGCTTCTTTTTTATCAAATCCAGAAATTATATACCTAAACAAAGCACTTGTATTTATACGGTATTTCCCAAGGCCTATCTTCCTTTGTAAATCCTCCATTTCGTAATCATCTTCTCCACCGCTAATAATTCCCAGGGATTCAAGCAATGCACCCATCAGGGTAAAGCCTGCTGTTCCAAATACGGCTCTGGATATACTTTCAGTAATTGCCTTACTGTTTACAGGTTCTCCCCTTCTTTTAGCTGATATAGCGTTGTGTACGTCCATAGCACTCATTACAAATCCGGCAGGAGAAAATTCAAGCGACCTTTGGAGCATGACACCCAACGTCCGGCCATACTTCAACATAACATCACCCATTCCAAATTCATGGGTTTTCATACCTCGCTTATTAACCTTATTCCCTGTACCGGCTTTATTCATCCAAGCTTTAAGCTCCCCAAGTGCATCACCTATTCCACTTACACTGTCCTGAAAAGTTATCCTTCGTCCATATTCTTTAGCTGCCTCAAAAGCTGTTTTGTCCATATTTTTAAGATAATCCGCAGCATAGGTTTTAAGTTCTTTACCTTTTAAGCCCATATTCAAGCCTGCAACATATGCGGATTCTCCGGCCATATCCCTTAAACCTCTCATGTATGCAGCATAATCAAATCCCCTAAGAGTAACATTGAGACTCTTTTCCATCCACTTGAATGGGTTTATGTTTGACTTAAATGTGTTTGAAGAAGTTGTCAAATGCTTAACGTCCTTATCTGCTTCAAACCCATAGAGATTATATCCTTTCCATGCTGCCTTTGTAGCTTTTAATAAATCTTTAGCGAACCTCCATCTGCCTTCCGTATCCCTAAATAAATCAGTTCCCTTCTTGAATGTTATTTCTCTTTGTCCGGTTACAAAGGATTTACCCCAATCTATAAAGCCCATTATATTTCTTGCAGCACGTTCTGACCTGTAGGCTCCTTCGTTTCCTAATATGTTTCTGGTTGCCGTTTTAAGATTCAAGAGCTGCATTATAGCTTGTACTGTAGATACCTTCTTAGACCAACTTGCAGGCACAATGTTCTTTAAGTCCGTGAGTATACGGGTTTCAATTTCTTCCCTCTGTACAAAGTTATTAAAACCTTGCTTTGGTAACTTTGCCAGTTGTTCTGTCTCTGATATAAGCTTTTCCATAGCTCCATCAGTAAGACTTGGTAATCCCATTTTTTCAGCGATAATCTCTCTCAGTCTTGGATTGTTGAAATATCCTTTATCGTAGTAATCAAGAAGTTTATCATAAAAGGCCTTTTTCTTAATCTCTCTTTTGGAGAATACATTAGCTATACTGTCCTTCTTCTTCTCAAGAACCCTGTCAAATTCATCACTTATGGCATTTACAACAAGCTTCAAATCAGTATCGTTTATGTCTAACTTCTCGCTGACTTCCTTTAAAAGTTTAACTTTATTTAATTGTTCATTCTCAACACTACTTAAAGCAACCTTTCCAAAATCAATACCGGATTTTGCAACAATCTTTTTAGCTTCAGCACTTAATTTTTTAAAAGCTTTGTTGGCATAAGTTTCATGTTTGAATGCTCCCAAGTTTGACAGCTGCCTTACAGTTCTAAGCCTGTCAACCTCCTGCGGTGGTTTTTCATTAAAAATACTAGCAAGAATAGATTCTCTTTTTGCCTTTGTCAGTACATGCATACGGTTACGGACATATTTTTCAAGTGTAGCAGCATCCTGCTTATTAAGTCCGGCACGTTCCACCATTTCATTAACCATATTTGAAATAGTTTTTTCTCCAACCTTGTAGTAGTTCTTAACAATATCATCAAGACTTGTTTTCGTTTCTTTGACAGTTCCTTCGCCATTACTTGATTTCAGAGAGGAAACGTATCTACCTATTGCAGCATCTAAGGTTTTTACGGAAAAAGTAGGTTTGATACCCTTTTCAAAGTAGTCCGATAACATTTTGAATTGCTCCGTACCTTCGTATTTAGCCTTTAAACCTTCCTTTGCTTTAAGCCATATATTTCTATACTGCTCCCTATTTTGAATAGCCTGTGCCATGAAATTTAACGGCTCGTCCTTCTGTGTAACTCTCTCAGGTAAAGGAGATTCTTTGGCTACATTAAATAGCTCATTAACCATGTCATTAACAAAATCGTGTTCTTTGGCTTTTGGTTCTTTTAATGTACTTTCAATTTTCACCATTAGAAGTTCTGCAGGATCCATATCGTCAATATCTTTCTGTGATATCCCATTTGGATTGTCCTTACCTTCTATAGCTTGCTTTTTAGCACGTGATTTTCGCTCTAACTCCTTGGCTTTTTTTACGGCATCTTTTGCAACTTCTCCGGTATCGTCCTGAATATTATCAAGTTCATCTTTTAGCCTTTTGGCTTTATTGTCTATCTCTTTGTTATCCGCTGGTGTCCTCGATTCATCAACAATTTTTTTAGCCTGTAAGAGAGTGTTTTCCGGGGTGAATCGTTTGAACATATTCATTGCCTGTAATGCCTGTGCTGTCGGTGTTACCCTTTCTCTTACTATCTGCAACCAATTGTCAAGTTCTGAAAAATCCCCGGTATCTTTTGCCTGTTCAATAAATATCTTTTCGATTATCAAGGCTTCGGCTGTGTCTGTACCACTTTGCAACGACTTCTGACTTTTTAATCTATTTATTACTTCCGGCATATCCTTGTTGATGTTTATTACTGCCTGTTCAAGTTGACCGGCATTACTTTCCATATCGTACAGGTAATTTAATTCATCTAAAGTACTCTTAACATTTTCAGGGACAATATAGGATTTCAGCACACTGTTTTTATAAAAATCACTTACTGCCTGTTCACCTGTAAGAGCCTTACTTGAATTTTGAGCGAATAGCTGAAGGTTTATTCTAACCTTTTCAATGTCATTTTCAAGTGCCTTAATTTCATCATTGGTTGTGGCCTTTGCTTTCTTTGCTATTAATTCATCAAGCAAACCCTTTAATGTATCGTATTTTTTTTCGTCAGGTGTTTTCTGCTGCTTTGAATTATTGATAGTATTCTTCACAGGTTCATTTACTACAGAAACGGGTTGGGGTTCCTGAACATTTTCAGGCACTGTTGACTTTACTAGATTATTATTTATATCTGGAATCGGTAAATCTTCATCCTCCTGTATTGGTACTGTGTAGTTTGTACCTTCAAGTTTGTTTTTAATGTCAATATAATCTTGAACTGGTGGAATATTCCCGGCTACAACCGAATCAAATCCTTTAGTGAGCATATCATCAATAACTAATTCAATCCTTTTTGCAGCTGCAACATTTTCCTGTCCTTGATTCACAACTAACTTCTCAAGTCCTGTTTTAATGTCCTTTGGTGTAAGACCTGTATCTTCTCTAAGCATTTTCATTACTTTAGTATCACGATTAAGATTTTTGTTAGGAACAAATTCATTATCAAGTATGTATTTTGCGTAGTCTTGATAAAAAGGCTTAACTTCCGGATTATCAAATTGATATGCTTTAACATTCTTTTTGCTTATTAAGGCATCTTTCCCGGCAGTACTATAACCACGTTCTGTAAGGGTGACACCATTTGAAGTCGGTTGATTCTCTGCTTGCACTTGATTTATAGGGCTTGTTTCAGGAGCTTGGATATTGTTGTTTGCAACGGATGATTCAACCGGGGTAATAACGGATTGTGTATTGGCTCTTACCGTCGACTGTTCGACTGTTGGTATAGTTTGGGCAGCAGGTTCTATGTTATTTACTGTCCCTACAGACACCGGGGTTTCAATAGTTGGCTGAGCTACGGACGTTATTTCCTGTACAGGGTATAAAATATCGGTATTTTGTACGACTGGTGTAACTGGTTGTGTTGATTGTATCCTTTTAAATTCCTCCTGTTCATCCAGATTAGCAAGCTGATTTACCTTATTTGTCGCATAATCCTGTACATCTGCCTTTACTTTATCAACATAAGCGGTTTGCTCCGGCACAGACATTTCAGAAACAGGAACAGTTATATTTTTACTCTCGTAAGTATCTGGTAATGTCTGAGCGATTTCCTGTGCCTTTTGAGGGGTTGAACTGTCACGGGTATTGTAAATATCAACAACTGTAGAAGGCAAACCCAAAACACCTGCCAGAGCAGCACCCGTTGTAAATGAATTAACCAAATCTCCTGCACTTGCAGGCTTTGCATTTTCATTATATGTAATTTTCTGTGCTAAAGGGTCTAAAGCTGTTGACACTACTTCTTCGATACCTTCTCCGGCTGCTCCTACCGCCCTATTTGCCAGAGTTTTTACAATCTTGTTGTCGATAGGTTCTATAATTCTTTTAATAGCATTATCCGCAACACCCGATTTATTTAAGAAGGGAATTGCACTGAACATTTTTTCAGTTCCTGCCTCAATCCCTCCAGATAATGCACCGTAAGCCAGTGCTTGCTGTGGTGTAGCTCCTTCAAGTTCTGCTTTTCTTGCGGAATTACCGCCGGATGATATCCCAATTGAAGCAAGTTTCGCTACGGGAAGTACCATTGATGGCAGCATATTTCCGACTGATTCAACCATATCTGTAGCAGTTTTCTTAAAACCCGAAACATCTTTTAATCCGCTATAGTTCTGGATATTTTCAAGTCGCTTATCACCACTTACCGCAATCTTATCAAGTTCCGGGGTTTCTATTCCAGTTGCTTTCAAGACAGCTCTGGGAGCATTATTTAAACCAGTAAGAAATTCTGTCGTTCCTTTTTCAAGTGCTGCTTGAAACGGGTTCATACCCTTATATACTTCTTCATCCGACTTTATATGAGCCTTACCACCAATAATATCCTTAGTTATAGAACCCAAGTTACTAGAAAAAAGGCTTTTTACATTATCAATGAAAGAAGGTTTAACCGTTGTATTTGTTTCAGGAGATTTAACAGCAGCCATTTTCCCCAAATCATCAAGCATAAAATTCTTAATATCCTGGTCTTTTTTTAATAAATCTACAGTCGGCTTTATTGTCTCTACTGGCTTTGACGGTTTAGCTTTCAATTCTTCACGCATTTTTATAACATCATCTGCCGTATAAGCTTGACGATATGTATTTGCTGAACCTTCTCTTAAATTTTTTATATCATCGGCTGTATACCTTGCCATGTTATCACACTCCTAAGTCAGACAGTAATCTTGCTATTTCTGCATCTGTCAGCGGTAATCCCAACGCCCATTGCTTAACTTGGTCTGGAGAATACAATTTCTTGTATGAACCGGTATAAGTATCATATGTCGCTTTATCCAACATACCTCTACCTATTGTGTTGTAATCCTTATATGCCAGACTATTTTTGCTGCCTAGTGTTGCTGCCGGGTCAGTAGAAATAGTATAACCGCCGTTTTTATTTTTTGTTGCAGTCATGCCGGCCGACTTTAATTTCAACTGGTTATCAAAACTATCAGGATTATTGTCGGACTTATATTTATCCCTTTCTAGTTGCAACTGTCCCTGTTGTACGCTTAACTGTCCTTGCTGCATTGCATTTTGAACTAGTGCCTGCCTTTCGGCAAAGCTTTGCTTTCTTTCGTCAAAAGCATAGCTCTTATTAAATTGCCTTTGATTTTCAGAGAAATTCTTGTCAAACTGTCTTACGTTTTCGTCAAATTGTTTTTGGCTAAATCCGTTCTGCCAGTTCTGTTGTTTTACGTCCTGATTAAAGTTCCTGTTATCGGCATAGCGACTATACCCGGTATTATCTATTCCCAAAAGTGCGTTGACTTGGTTATAGTTATTTGTCCTATCATCCATAAACCGCTGATATGCTTTGTCCATGTATGTAGATTCAGCATCACCAATTTTATTCAAGTACTGTGTATTTGCACCTTGGGCTATTTGTTCAGCGACACTATTTGTTGATACTCCCGGAATACTTGCTCCTGCTACAGAATTGGTATATGCTTTTTGTCCTGCATCTATCATTTGTCCTTTGTACTTTTGAAACTGTTCATCTTTAGTAGGGTCGTAGTTAAATGAACTTGTATTAATTGATTTAAGCAACGAAGCGATTTCAGGTGTAAGTGTTGATGTATACCCACCTTCACTTAATGTACTTCCTAATGCTTTTTCCATTGCAGACGGAATTTTTACATAATCCGTACCGCTTGCACCTCCGCTGAAATCATGCTTTGCACGTATTTGTTCCGCATCAGCGTGAGCCTTCTGTCTATCTTTGTCGGTCGTAGCATTTCCATACCTTATTTGAGCATCCGTTATTGCTGCTTCTTCCTCAGGAGTCAAGTTTACATATGCCTTTTGCATTGCTGACAGCCCGGTTGGAGCAGTAGTTTTTTTGGGAGTTTGTGGATTACTCACAGTAGAAGTAACGGCTTTTTTTGCGGTAGTTATATTATTCGTGTTGGTTAGTACTGCCATATTTAGCCCTCCTTAAAACATAAATTAAGCTACTGTCATTGTTACACAGTAGCTTGTAATGTTTGGTCAAATATGTTCAATTTAGTTATTTATGTTTTCCATATATATAAGCTTGGTTCTGGTATCCAACCTTTGTTTGTTTTTAGGATTCCTTTTTAAATACAACCCTTCCAAGAGTAGATTTATTTATCCCATTTAAGCCGACTTCTCAAATTTTTTAATGATGTCAGAAATATCTATACCGTGGTGCCTTGCAGATGCAGTCGCTGTAGCAAGACATGCCTGTAATTCATCATCATCTATCATGTCCAATGTTCTGGGACCAGTCTTTTTCCCAGTAGAATTTCTCCAATTCGTAATCCTTGAATTAAGGCATATTCCATGTGAGTAAAGAAGCTCCTTTTTAAACTCTTTCCAAGCTACGTCATAGCCAATGTTACTCCCTATCTTTTTGACAATAGCTTCAATAACCTTCCTGTCTGCCCAAGTAAGTTTTTCCTGTGACAACAACTTATTTTCTGTTTGAAGAAGTTTCTTTTCTTCACGCTCTTTTTTAAGCTGTGTTATTACCTCTATCATTAAATCAGGATTATCTAACAATTCATCCTTAGCATACATGCCATGTTTACGGATAGATTCAATTACTTCCCATACCCAATCCATAAAAGCATCTGCTTTTGGCTGTCTACTGAAACGGCATATTTCGTTTAAACCTTTGTGGCTATAAATATACGTTTCTTGTATTCCTGAAGGTGTACTCAATTTGACTACAGCTGAAAATTTATCAATCCTATCTGCGTTTCTTTCGTGAATATTTGCAATAGCTATTCTTGGCGTACCATACTCCAAGGCTTGGCCTATCTGTTCTCTGGTAAACCACATTTCGCCATTTTCATCCTTCCATACGTCACATTGAACTGAACCAAAGCTTTCTGACTTAATTAATTGCATCTATTTTCCTCCCATTATTTTCTTGTGGATTATTTCACTTATCCACAACCTCCCTGTTGATAATTCTGTGGATAACTTTATTATAAGTCCTATTTTATCCATTAGCAAGTATGACGTTTATACTTTAAAAATTTTATAAGACTGTTTATTTAGTAACACTTATGGGATATAATGTAATTAGAGGTATATTTTTTATATGTAAGGAGAAATGAGTATGAAAAAATTTATATTGGGCTTTATAATGGGTGCAGTGCTAATGTGTGCAATACCCTCTTTGGCTAAAACCGATACAGTTCAGGCAATATTCAACGGGGTAAAAGTTGTTATAAATGGTGAGAAAGTATCATTTGCAAATGGTGAAGAACCAGTAACAATAAACAGCAGAACCTACGTTCCTGCCAAATATGTTGCTGAAGCTTTAGGAGCTAAAGTTCAATGGGATGGAAAAACCAGTACTGTTAATATTTCTGACAATACTGCGGTACCTTCTCCCGGTACATCTACAAATGGCAGCCAAACCAATACCGAAGCTCCTATAATTCCAAAGACCTCTAAAGATGATATTATTCCGAATGATAATATGGATAGGCATACTAAGTTGTTTGGTAAATTAAACCTATGTGAGGAAAAAACTTCTGATGGTTTATATGTTTACACTTATAAAAATAATCCTCAGAAATTTGTTTTATCAAATGATATACTTTCAAAATACCATTCAATTAGGTTTAAAACAGCAGATGGTACGATTCCACAAAAATATATTCTTGCTTTAAAACGTACATCTGACAAGAAAGAGTTAATTTACGAAGTTGAATACCTTTATATAAATGATTTAGAATATTTTACACTTGATTATTACGAAAACACAATGTTACCAATAATTAAAGCAGAGGGTTAATCCCCCTGCTTTTTGTTTTTAAAGGTTATTTCCAAGTTCCGTTAATTCTGATATTTGGTGTTATACTATTTTTCCAAGCAGTATTTGTTTTTAAATATGGTACTGGTTCTTTCCAAACACCTGATGAGCGTAAAAATATTATGTTTGGATTTCCGCTTGAACCATACATTAGTATTGTTTTTCCTTTTATTGCAAACAAACTTGTTGTAGAATAGTTGTGCAATTCTGTAATAATATTTGTAGTGTCTACAAAGCTCCAAGTATTTGTCTGTAAGTTTAATTGCATTAAGCAACTGTTCTGTTCATTAATGGCAAATAACCCATTGACACAAGACAAATACGAGGCTCCGTATGTATCATAATAACGAGGTAGTGTTGGTCTTATGGATTGTTGCCACGTTTCTGTCACCAAATCAAAAATAAATAAAAAGATATAAAACAAAAAGTATAGTTTGCCATTGTATTCTATTGGTTTTTCATTGTTACCGTAATATTGGGAGTACGTACCAGTCGGAAGGGTTAATGTTACCCATGTATTTGTAAGAACATCATACCTATAAGTTCCATTAATATTAAACAAATAAATATAATTGTTCCATACGTGCAGGTATCTAAAATTAGACGTGTTCCCCATATCTGGTTTTGAAAGACTAACCCATGAGTTATTTTGAAGCTTGCAAAATCTGTCTATCCCATTACTATTAAAATAAAAAAACGAGTAAATAATACCATTCACGATAACTGACGCTTTATGATCAAGAGGAAGTCCACTATTTGGTGTTACATCACCTGTGTTTATATCATAATAATAGCTATTGTAGTCATATCCCCAAATGTAAATTCTATCGTTGTCGTAGGCCATTATATAAGATTTGTTCCATGATAAAGGAATCAATGTCCACGTATTTGTGTTAAGGTCATATTGATACCAAGTGCTGTTATTTGATGTTGCGAATATCTTTGTTTCGATAGAAAAAGCACTATCATTATATATATTTAATCCTCCGGGATATTCAGTTAACGGGGTAAGTCCTGACATTTAGCCCACCACCTTAAAATATATATCGCCTTCCTTGCCATCCACAGGAGGTTCACCGGTTCCATATGTAATTTGGTGATATGGTGAACCGTTTATCAATATGCCACTCTCTCCGAGTTTAATTGACAAAGTTTCATTTGATGAAGTTATATAATCTATTGACATTCCTGTATCGTCCTTATACATGAAAGCTTTTTGTTCATCACCTGTCCCGTTACCTTCTCCCCATACTATTTTAGGGTAACTGGTAGCCGTGTTTTCATCAAAGAAAATCTTTAATCGTTCAGACGTTTTGTATTGATATACCATTACTGGATTGTCTGTTACCTCTGTAGTTATTTCCTGTTCTCCCGAAGTCTTATTTATAGTCCAGTACAATGGGTCGCCATCCTCGTTTTTATACTGTGCCTTTGGCTGAGTATCATCTCTTACACCTTTTTTGAAAACAATATACTGGTCTTTTATATCTATGTAATTCATTACTGCCGGGTCAGTCAGAATATTACTTGAAAGCAGTCTGTTAACTGTGAGCCTCGCTATATCTCCTAAATCTGCATACAGGTTCTGAGTAATTATTGTATTGGTTACAACTAAATCAGCCTTTATATAGTCGGCTATGAGTTTTTTGATAAATCTTGAATCAACGTTATCCTCGTCCAAGTTCTCAAGAAGAAATTCCATTTCCTTTCTCATCTTGTTGTACGCATCATAAAGATTCTGAATTGACTTTTTATCGTCCTTGTCCAATGAAACCCGTGGTAAAAATACTAATGCCATAATAAAATCCTCCTATTCAATATCACTTTTTACAATAATTTCTCTTATAATTGAGTATACTTTGCATTTGCCATTGCCTGCCAATTTCAGTTGAAACCAAAATGCATGTCTTGGAATTTCATATGTAGTGAAATAATGATACCCTGATTGAGTATCGGTTCCTAAAGGTCTGTAATTGCTGCCATCTGTTTTTATGAATACTGACATATCAGAACCGGATTCCAATTCAACCTCGATTTTTATCTTACTTGTAGCCTTCATGCCGAGGTACTGCTCCGTAAACCTATCTGTTTCTACTTGCCATGCAACCGTTTCATCGTAATCCGAATTACCAGATAACTTCATAATAGAGTTTGTAGTAAGGGCATATAGTGCATTGTTTGATACACAAAAATCAAAAATACGAAGATTTGAATCTTCCTGATACCAGTAGCCAAGTAGGGTGTCATAAACATATAACGGGTATGTTGGTTGATTGTTTGCACTTGAAGAAAAATTAATATAATACTTATGATTGAATGCTATTCCCACTCCCGGATAGTTTTCAACTTTTTCTTGAAGCTGTAGTGAAATAGGTTGTGGGAAAGAACCACCATAAACACTTATACCTTTTCGGTCAAGCATAAAAACCCTTCCGTCTATTTCTGCCATACTCTTATGTGATATACAACCACTTGAGTTAGTTACAAGTCTAGGAATATAGTTTGTTGGTTTATTCCCATAGAGTTCAAATACGGTGGTACTTGTTGTAAATACCATATGATTTTCAAGGGGCTTAATCCCAGTTAATTCCCCGTAAGTCTTATCAATCTCAAAATAAATACTATCAGATTCCTCTACTGGATTACTGAACTTTGTCCATGTAAACGGGTCTTTAAATTTACTTCCATAAACGCCGTTCCCACCTACTCCCCATACTCTGTTATTAAAAACACATGCCCATTTAATATCAGGGCATGAACCTGCTGCCGGATATGTACCACTACCCAATGAATTTATTGTCTCTGAGTTTATATCAAAATATTTTTTATCAGGGAAAATTAGTACATAGTTTCCAAACTCACACATACTTTTAGTCCCATTTATTACTGTACTGGGAAACCCTATCCCGTCATAAAAAAAAGTGCTGCCTATAGTCCAACAAAACTTGCCATTGCTTAATGCAATCATATTACAAGCATCTTTATTTGGATTGTACAGCCAATTATACAGATACCTTGGAGGTCTTGGAGAAATACAGGTGGGATAGTCTGAACATACGTTCACCATGCTCCTGAGTTCGCCTTTTTCTATATGTGGCATCCTATTCAGTCCCTTAAATGTGATTACATCTGTATTCTCAGAAAGAATTTTGGATTTTGATTTTAATTTTGGAGTATCCATAAGTTTACACCGCCTTATGCCTTTCTATTTGTGTGTCTCTCGTTATACCATGCTGTATATTCAGCCTTTGATGTATTGTACAGAGTTATCATATTATTGAAGGTTTCAGTATCCTCCTTAAATAGGCCTATCTTTGCAGACAGGTACTCATAATACATCTTGTCATGAGGTGAATCTACAAACACTGTATCGAATAGAGATGTATGTTTTACATATGGCTTGAGATATACTATTGTTAGGTTTGTTTCGCCCGTCTCGTCACTATCATTAGGGACAGGGTATATTCTTACCTTGGATGATGTTGAACCTTTTAAAAAGCCCGTGGTGTCTTTGTATGATTCATCTATTTTTTGTAGACTTTCATCATTAACATATACCTGGTCAATATAATCAAAGACCACCCCATCAGGAAGGTTATATTCTGACTGGCCTTCGACTAATGCGAAATCAACACTTGTTTTTTCTTTGTATATTTCATAATGAATTGAGCCGTCAACCTCATTCACAAACTGTATAATTGTTTGGTCATTTACTATAATGGAATCTGGTTTAATGCTTTGAAGGAATATTTTTATTTCATTAATGGTTTGTGGCACTTTTAAACGCTCCCTTCTCCCAATGCAATATCATAAGTGTACTCCGACTTTACAGTTATCCCGTCATTTTCGTAATACGTTAAGCTATAGTTCTGATATACACCATCTACTGGATTTAAAAATCTTATCTGAAGATATTTCCTTCCATCGCCACGCTTATAATCAATCACGGTTGTAAATCCGTTTTCGTCAGGCTCGGAAGGTACACCCTCCCAAACAATTAAATTTCCTTTATGTATTACATCAAATTCGTTGAACTTAAATTCTCTTCCAAATAGTTTCAATAGAACTCACCTACCCTATTACAACTACTTTGAACTGGTTTTCAGTGGGAGCTTGTGCAAAGGTTACTGTTATATTGTTAGCATCAACTATTGTAATA
The DNA here is from genome assembly GCF_029318685.1 of Ruminiclostridium papyrosolvens DSM 2782. Lineage (NCBI taxonomy): Bacteria > Bacillati > Bacillota > Clostridia > Eubacteriales > Oscillospiraceae > Ruminiclostridium > Ruminiclostridium papyrosolvens. The sequence continues at coordinate 2,030,354 of NZ_CP119677.1, read as the reverse complement.
TCTGTAAACACTACATCGTATGGGGCTTGATTAGACCTAAGAGATGTATTTACATCAAGGGTATTCAGATTATGAGTCACATTAAATTGTGTTGCCGTCCCGTCACCAATTGCTTGAGTATATTTATTAGTTTTTTGAGTTATCAGCGTTTGTAGATTGCTGTCAGCAGTTTCCCACTGTGCCTTTAAATTTGCAATAAAATCCGTAATGCTCCCGTCAGTATCATCATCCAATACATTTTTTATATTTTGGATTTCAGTGTTAAGTTGGTCAGTAATAGTTGATGTTATAAAGCCACTATCATTTTCTAAGTCACTGACTTTAGTCGGAATTGTGCCGGTTCCTGTTCCACCAAGATTAATCCATCCACTACCATTCCACCCGTAGAATTTCGAGTCAGCAGTATTAAAATATACTATACCGCTTAAAGGTGATGAAGGCCCTGTTGCAAGATTTTGAAGTCTGACATTCTGTAATTCATTTTTATTAAGATTAAGATTTGTTAATACAAGCATTTCTCTGTCCTCCATTTAATTTAAATAAGCCTTGCCTGAAAATTCAGCCTGAAATTTGATTTCTATTGTCTGCATGTCTATGTATGTAATGTCACCTAAAACCGTATTGTCAGCAGAATCTACCACAATGACACTACATTTTTTATTTAAGGTATGGTGTACTGTCCAAATTTTCGCCGGAACTACTTGTGTATGGGTATAGTTTGTAATTTCATTTATGGGGTATTCAGTCTCGCTGTCCAACATATTCTCAACATTAAATGAGTTCACAACCCGGTACGTAAAGTTCTTTGTTGTAATCTTGTCCAAACCCTCATATATTTCTACGGTACCTATAACTAATCCGCACTTTTCAAGCTCTGTAGTCCCAATGCTATAAACTAATTTATCTACGACAACAGTAGGGCTACTTTGTACAATCTGTCCGTCCGGCCGTTTTAGTAATATTTTAAATGCGTAGTCAGATAATTTAACTTTCTGCCCATTATTTGTAATAGTAAAACTAATTTTATTAAGCGTATCCCCTCTTACAAACTCCATAAATTCGAACTTTAACCGGGTTTTGATATCAAGTGCTATGTAGTACACTTTTTCAATTTCCATAAGCCTTCCCCCTTAGCGGAATCTTGGAGCTTTTATCTGTCTATATCTATTTGATACTTTCCTGATGCTGCTATTGGCTAATGCTGCAAGCTCTGTAAACTCTGACATTAATTCTTTGTAATTATCTTTATCAACTTTTTTAACCATTTGGGCTGCTATGTAAATAGGAATACATCTTTCGTATACCGGATTTAATTCAAAATCTTCATTCAAACTAGCAATTTGAGTGTTTAAAATATATTCTCTTACCGTATATGTGCCACGCCAATAGAACTGAATGTATTTTCCGTCTATTATTTTGAAGTTTCTTATATTAAATCCTTCAGGAGACAGTACCTGATTTATACCTGTGCAGTTATTTAAAAGAGGAAACTTATTGTTTATATCCTCACAAACAATAGTTTGCTCCTGCGTGGCTTTAGCAGTATCATATAAGTCGCTTAAATCACTAAGGCATTTATTATAATGTTTAATAAAATCCTTATCAGAAATCGGCATTCCTGCTTCATATGATGCTTTGTTTAAAATTTCTCTTAATGGATTTAATGTCATTTTTATAATCTCCTCCTAAACTTATGCCCATTTTGTAGAATAGGCTGCACTGTCAATTTCTCCGTCAACTCCATGCCTTAAAGCATAATGATACATTTCTCTAGTTTTCCATGATGTTTCATCCTGAATTTTATTATTTCTGTCACGTTCTATTTTTTCGTTGTGAGCTATCATTTCAGCACGTATTATCTTAGCTCTGGCTGATGAAGTCTCTAATGTTTTTGTTACTGCTCTTTCGTCAAGCTCTTCATATGGGAATGTCAAACAATACGAACCGTCTATTTGTTCTGAATGGTGAAGTTCAAACCTCTGTGTATCCGGATTAAATACAACAAAGTATCCACTGTCAATTTCACGTAACCTGTCAACAATCCCATAAACGTCATTTTCAACAAGTATACATTGTGGTTCTACATCACCACGATTTTTGAAATAAGTTAAATCAAACATCAAATTACCTCCAAAAATAAAATCAGGGAAGGGAAGTTTAATTTTCCCTCCCCTTTAATGGGAATACATTTTTAATTAACCGCCTGTAACAGTAATACCGGACATTTTGAAATTAGCTCCGGGATGGTCGCAAATCAGTTCAGCATATTTGATAAGAGAAGCAGTATACTTTGCATATCCTTTAATCAACGTTATGATTGCTCCTTTATCATCTTCCATCCAGTTCCAATCATCTAACTGATGCAGTTTCCATTCATTTGAGGTTAAGCCGTGAGCTTCGCCATCCTTTATAAACCTGTCTGATGTCAGAGGAATACCATTTACACTCAAAGACTTGAATCCACCCTGTAAGTCAACAACATTGACTTGTCTTTGCATAGTTTCCAAGTATTCATAGTATTCTTCGTATACAGCAGGAGCAGTTGCAATGAAATCAACATTACCTCCGGCATAATCTCTCACCTGTCTCATAGCTGTTACAAACTTTCTGCTTGTCAAAGTGCCGACATTTTCAAAAAGCTGAGGGACAAGCCAACTGTAACTAGCTTTTTCAAGGCCATAGAGAGAGCCTACCTTTGCAAATACTTTGCCAAGTCCAGTCATTTCTTTATCTTTAGAACCCTGTTCATACACACTTACAGTTGATGCAGTTGTAACCGTTGCTGTTCCTTCGAGAGTAATGGTTTTATTAGCTCTATCAATGGACTTGATACGTCTTTTAGATCCGTTTGTTATTTCTGCTCCTGTTGAATTGGTTATTAAATCAACTATCATACCTTCTACAAGATACTGAGTACTTGCTACCTCTACCGTTAACGAATCGGTGGTAGTACCACAGCGTGTAAGCTCACCAGTTCCGTCACCATAATACTGTCTTCCTGCTGAGAACTGGCAAGACTTTTTAAGTCCGTCCATATTTGAAGTTAAAAGATTTTCAAAAGCAGCTACGTTGGAAATAGATGATTTCCAAGCTTTATCTGTAATTTCCAAAGTACCGGCCAGAGTTTTTAACTCACTTCTGAAATTCTCTCTTTTATTAGAGCCACTCATCGGCAAAGGGTCATTTTCATTTATAGAACCTGTTCCACCGTTAAGTCCATACGGTACACATTTTACGACTGTTCCCGTAGTCTCAATATCTGTAGTAGTTGATTCAATCTTCTGTGCTACCGCTGCCAAGCTTACATTAATCTGTTCGCTTACCATAGGAAGGTATACCGTCTTAAAAACCTGATTTATTGATTCCGTTGTGATTGGCATATTATTTCACTCCTTTTAGTTATCCACCAAAATTTCCACCTAATATTGCCCGTGCTCTAGCTCTAAATTCATCTGTGTTCTTAGGCTTTTCAACTGGTGTAGCAATAGGTTGACCGCCTGTTGATGCTATGGAAACTGGTGGTTGTCCTTGCTGCATTTTTTCGGCCTGAGCTTTTATAACACGGTTAACAATATCTGGATTGCTAAGTATGTTCTGAGTTACAAAATCTTCATCTTGAAGGTAGCTTGTTGGGTCTACCTGTTGCGGAGGTTGGTAATTCTGTTGTCTTGCAGCTATGTAAGCATCTTTTAAAACAATATCTGGATTGTCACTATCCCCAAGGCCATTGTCATTAATGTACTGAATAATGGACTGTTCATTGTCTGCATAATCTGGAACACTGCTTCGAAACTGTTTTAAAGCGTTACCCCAACTGTCAACTTTCATTTGATTCTTTACAAAGTCAATGATGGGTGCCAATTCCTTATCGATTACCGACTTTGCCACCCCACCTAAAACCTGTTGAGGTTTTTCGTAAAGCGAATCCAAGAAAGCCTGTGGGTCAATAGTTTGTTCCTGCTGCTGTGTTTGAGGCTGTGAAGTTTGCTGTTGCTGCTGATACTGTTCAATAGCCTGTTTTAACTGTGAATTTTCCTGACTCAATCTTGTTGCCCAAGCCTGAACATCTTTATAACGCTTTTCAGGTACTACAGGTTCGTTCCCTGTTCCAGTACTTGGTTCCCCGGTTCCACTTGATGGTGGAGTGTCGGTATTCTGTGCAGGAGTTTGTGAAGCAGACTGCGCAGATTGTGAGGGCTGTTGATTTTGTGTACCATCTGTAGGAGCCGATGCTTGATTTCCCTCACCTGTTGGCTGCTGAACTTGATTTGTTGGTTGATTGTTATCGGACGCACTATTTAGTATTGCTGCAATTCTTTGACTAACATTAAGAGCAGCGTGTCCATCTTCTGGATTCTGGCTCTGATTGCTAGGTTCAGCAAAAAGCTGATAATTGAGTATTAGGTCATGTGTGCGTGTGTCGATATTTTTTTCTTTCATGTTATACCTCCGCAATAAATTTCTTGTTTTCAGAGTAAAACAAAGTAAATGTGCGGATGGTCAAAAAGAAAAAGCACTCATTATTTTGAGTACTTTTATGGAAAGAATATCTTACTGAGCCTGTTGTAATTGCTGTCCTTGTTGTATTGCTATGAGCTGCTGCACTTTTTGTTGTGCTAATGCTTCATGTTCGGCTACATGTTGATTAAAGGCTTGTGCCAATTCCGGCTGAGTTGCTTCAAATTCCTCAAAATCTACATCAAGCCTCCACCTGTTATGCTCCTGAATATGTAGGTCGTGCATATCATATTCTTTAACTTGAATAGGTTTTCCCTGTTTAATAAACATGTTTTCTCTTAATGCCCTACTGACATGTGCATCTTCTATGTCGTCAACATTCTCCCAGTCACCCATTTGCAATTGATTAATAACTTTATTTCTTATTTTTGGGTCTGTATCATTTGAAAATAATTTGTATTGTAGTAAGTCAAGAACCATTTGTCTACGCTGTGCCGGGGTCTGACTGAGTTCGTCTTCTTTTTCGATAATGATATCATCGGAAGTAAGGTCGCTTGCCTGCCATTCGATTATTTGCACTTCATCATTTTTCCCTACATGTCTCAGGAGCCTTGGAGTCTTTGCAAATTGCCGATACATTCTCAAGTCAATTTTATAACTGGCTATAGCAGCAATATTGATATTCTCAGCGGTAAGCCCTATTCTTGTATCGTCTGATTCCTTGATTTTTTCCAGTGTAGCACCGCTATTACTCCCGGTAGGGGGCAGGCTCTGTGAAGCAAATGGAGATACTCCACTGATTGTTGTAAATTCGTCTAATAACCTTTGTTCCTCAACATCAAAATCTGTTATTGAAGAACGGTTTTGTATTTCTTGCGGTGGTTTTCCTCCCCGTGAGTAGAAATGTATTTTCCCAGGGTAGAAACCTTCTTCCTCTAAATCATCAACATCTACATTTCCATCATCCTCTACAGCCCAATTTCCTATTGCTTTACGGTTTAATATATCCTTTTTTCTATTCTTTAAAGCATTAAAACTTCTTTGAATAGGTATTAGTCTTTCAATGATACTAACAGGCCAGAATCGTCCGGGTGTTTCAACACAAACTTGCATCACCAAGGGAAATCCATATTTGCCATCGTTTCCAACCCGATATATAAACTCACCATAATGAAGTAAATTATCTCCGGCCATGATTATGTGTAAGCCTTTTGGATGCCGTCTATTTGGTAGTTCCATGTACTCAATAACAATTTCAGCCTTTTCTATCTTTGTTGATTTGAACTGAGATACCACGGAATTACGGTTAAATCCACCTACACCAACATTTGTTTGGTCAAGGGTAAATACATCTACTTCTCTGCCTTTTACTCTTACGCCCCACCTATCATATATACTATTAACCTTAATGGCTTTTGCTCTTATTATGCTTTCGCAGCCTGTAATCCCCTGTGAAAAAGAACTGTCCGGAAATATTTCAAATGCAGTAATAACATCTTTTTCAAGATTACCTTCGTGTATTATATTGCCGTTTTCATCGTAAAACAGAGGCCTTCCCTCACCAGATTCCCATCTGTCACCATAAAAAACACAACCGCACAATTCGCTCCACGCCGTGGCAGTAGCCCTTTTTTTCTGCATGTCTTGGTCTTTGTCAACACCTTCAAGTATACATTTACTCATTTTAGCGGCAGCCTGAGATTTTGTTGAAGAATTTGCAGGAATAACATGAGGGGAAGGAGCAATTTTACAGAGCTTTGCTAGTCTGGTTTCATAAATAGGGGCTATATGGTTGTATATTTCCCTTTCCTCCCATTCAAAATCCCTACTAATTTGCGATACTTCACCGGCTGTAAGATTAATATCGCAATATTGGTTGTTATTTAGGAAGTTCATGTTAAGAATCCATTGGAGTTCAAAAGGTCTTCTATCTTCTTGCCTCCGCTTAAATTCTTTTTTAAGAAAAGATACAACTTCTTCAACTTCAACTGTATTATAATAGCTATTTTCAGTTAATTTATCGTCAATAGGATTTTTATTACTGAATAGGTCTTTGAAATAGTCTAATAATTTCAAGTTATTCCCTCCTTCCATCATGGTTTTTTCTGATTGCACATTTCACTGACTTATGCTTTATTGGCTTTTGATTATACTCCGTAAGGTCATTTGCCATAATGCGGTTATACAGGTCTTTACGTTCTATCCTGTGAGTTATATTTTGTACTAAGATTACAACACACAAAAATACTATGATGATTGTCTGCATGGCTTATCACCCCGTTATGTCCGAAATAGCATTAATGGCAAGGTCGCAGTTATATGATTGTTTAGGTTTGTTCTTATCATCAAGCCTTGAATAATTGCTGACACTCTTTACCTCACATTCGACTACTAGTACAACCTTATCCCCAACTGTAAGTTTTGGAATTGATGTAAATTCCTTATCGTCCAAGTATAGGGTGGGTCGTGGGTCGGATGAATAAACAATTGGGTCACCTTTACTCTTACTCTTTTTTGGTTCTTCAATTTTATCAACCTTTACAGATTTACCTTTTATCTGTTTAAGTGCTTTTTCAATTGCTGTCTCCATTTGCGTTCTTCCCTTCATTGGAATTTACCGGGCTTTCTTCCGTTTTAGAGTCGGTTTTCTTGTCTTCAACGGTTTCCGCTTTCTTTTTAAGAGACTTGTTTTCTTTTTTAAGTTTCTCGTTCTCAGATTCAAGTTCACCCAACTTTTCCTTGAATAAGTCAGCTGAAGCTTTTGCAGATTCAAATTCTGCCTTAATCTGTTCAAGTCCATCAGCTTGTTTTTGCAACTCTTCGTTTTGGGAAGTTAATTCATCAATTCTAGCTTGGAGTTCTTCCGGATTGATTCGCTTTGTTTCTCCATCAGAAGAAAAGAACTGATTTATAACCTCTGCCATTTCAAGTAAGGTGTCCTTACAGTATAACTGTGTAAATGCCGGGTGTTCGTTTTCTTCACCAATTGTGTATACGTCAAGATTCTTGCAGCTTCTTACTTGACATTTGTGTTTGTGCGGAAACTTTTTAATTTCTAACATGGGTTTATTCCTCCTTATCGCCTCTGGCGTTTTAATTTTTTTAATGCTTTTTCCTTATGCTTTTGAAGCTCGGTTTTTTCGCTCGGTAATGGTCTGGTTTTTTTGGAATGGTGCGATAATATTCCGTAAAATGCACCATCTAACTGGTGGTCGTCTTTATCTAAATACTTTTCATTATCCTTTGGGTCTTTAATTGCATCCGGTAATTTCTCAATTAATACCTTGCAGTTTTTTGATATATGCCATTTAGCTGTCATTTTCCCAATATTCTCATCAAAATAAGGTTTTAAATATTCGTGTGCAACTATAGTTCTTAGCTTACGGTCCGTAGCAGTTGGGACAAAGCCGTATAGACCTCCCTCGTTGTAAAATTCCTCAATACTCTTTGCATCTAACCTTTCATTCGAAAAGAAAGCATCATGTCCAATAACTGTATATAGTATTTTTTCTGGTTCTAATAATCCCGTTTCTTCGTTTAGGTATGTTGACCGGGAAACAACTTCCGCAGCTTGGTCTTTATATGCTACCTTGGGGTCTTTCTCACTACGGGTGTATTCACGATATGTCCATACATGTCCATGTTCGTCTATAGCGTGCCAATAAAAAGCAAATGGGTCGTCATACCCATTATCAGCAGACCGCCATCGTTTCCAGTGTTTAGGAATTTGCCCATTCTTAAACGTCTTTTCTGGGTCATAAGTGTGTATATCCGGGTCAAATTCAGGAAATGCTTGGTCGTCAAATATATCCCATGAGCCTTCTAGCAAGGCATCCCTTTCACGTTCAGGTAACTGCATAAGGTTTGTTATGTAGTTTGGGTCCTTCTCCATTAAGAATATGTTGTCGTACACTTTTGCCGGAATGTAGCATCGTGTTATATACCTATCAACGCCGTTTTTATCCTTGCCAACATAATCTGTGAATATCTCGTTTTCATTTTCAACCCCGATTCTAAACCTTTTTTTAAGGAACTTATGTCCTATGCCTCCCGGATTTGTTGATATTTTCATTTGTTTTGGATAACCGTTGGCACCACGAATACGGGATTTCATATACGTGATTCTTGCTTCATCCATATGCGTACCTTCATCAATTCGGATAATGTCATATTCCGCAGATTGATATTTAGACACATCTGTATAGCTTTCCAAGTACCCGAATTCAATTGTGCTGCCATTCAGGTGATACCATCTATGTTCCCCGGCATTATACTGAAATTGGTCGCTAGGGTACATTGTCAAGGAAGTCATTATTAACGAACGTTCAAGCTCTGGAAATGTTTCACGCAGTATCAACTGCTTACTTCCGGGGTGGTTGATAGCAAAAATCATAGCATCAACCAACTGAACAAAACTTTTTCCGCCCAGTTAACCCCCGGCAGCTCCACCATATAAAACTTCGTCTGCTTCACAATTAACAAAAATTCCTTGCTTTTCAGTTAATGTAATAATTGTTTCCTTTTGTTTTTGCCCTGGTGTTGGTTTTCTTTGTTTAGCCACCGGATGAACCACCCCCCATATTCTTCTGCTGATTACTCAGAAGCCAGATTTCATATTTACATACTGCAACAAATCAGCAATACGAATGGTCAAAAAAAAGAGCCTACCCGAAGGTAAGCTCATGAATAGGAGGTATATAGTGTGAATATTGAAGTCAATTGTAGGATATCAGACAGGATATGTTCAGATGGTCAAAATATAAAAAACAACACCGAGTATCCGTCCCGGTGCTGTTAGTCCCTTGAGTATGTAGTTTTTATTTACTCTTCTGACAATTACGACATCTTTGTTTCATTGTAATTCTGCTGTATACTTCAAGCATTGCAACGCTAATAATAAAAGCTAATACGTTTGTCAACATAAGTCCTCCTATTCTACTATAACCCAATCTTCACTAAATACATCTACTTGTGCCGGTTGCCAAGGAAGTTTTCTGATTCCTTCTGAGCAGTCAGGTATTGTCATGTAAAGATAAGGGAATGTCATTTTGCTGTGTTCATCAGGAATTTGCGCTTGTAAACACATTCCTTTACCGTTCCAACCTTTACGGGCTACCTTTTTACCATTTTTCATATTCCTGATTGCTTCACCAAATGTGAATGTCTGGATATTCAGGTCTGTAGGTATCTCTCCGACTACTTCCCATTCATCACTACAGATATTGGTTAAAGTAAAAAGCATTTCTTCGCTTTCTCTTATATCTAGTATCCTTCCGTCCTTGCAATACATCTTGATTGTGCCGTCTTGCCATTTCCAGTAACCTTTCCAACTTGGAAGTTTTACTGCCATTCCTTGTTTCATTGCTTCAAATGCTTGTTTAAAAATCATGTACTCTTCTCCTTATAAGTTATCTTCAATTGTGGCTAACGCATGTAGTACTTGAGCAAGTGTTTCGTCTGTTCTTTTAATAGACATTAAAATACTTGCACCGTTTGATACCGGTGCATTGCCTTTTGTTTCTTGTGTCCCAGTAAACAGCTTCGAGTAGATGGATACAACACCATTCAAAATGTCACATGCCTTGATTTCTACACTATCTGCAAGTTTACTAAGGTTTTCAGATTTGCAATCTACTGCTACACATAAATTTTCATTTCCCATTCCCATTATGCTTTTCTCCCTTCATTTTGTTGGCTAAGAATATGTTGCTTTATTTTGGTTATTTCTTCACTTAGCTCAAAGTTTTTACCATCTTTTGTAATTAAAGCTATGCCTTCTTTGGTAATGCATAAATAACGCCCGGGATTATTTATCAGTGGAGAAACTTGTGTGAATCCGTATGATTTCATGTATTGGACTATTTCATCATGTTCCATTAATTCATTTTCCCACTTTTTATCCATTGTTTTTATTGCCAACTGGTATAAATCAGTTTCAGGCATCGGCTTTCCTCCTTTCATCTTTTTGACATTCAAGAGCGGTTTTACCGCATCTTATACATATGTAACCTTTGCCATTCTTGTACCGGACTTTATGTTTGAGCCATAGAAAACATTTCATTTACTCACACTCCTTAAATATTTCGGGGTTATCTCTGATTAAGCAGTAAATGCCTTTTGCTATTTCATCAGTGTACAATTCATTGTTTTCTCCCCATTCAATACCTCTATCCCTAACTATTCCATGGACAACTTCATGTAGAAATGCTTGCTGCTGTTTCTGAATATTTCGGTTTGTATTGAGTTCTATTTTTGCATCTTCATAATGAATAATTCCTAGACATTCTCTACCCTCCAGACACAAATTGTTTTCAGTCTGAATTACATCATAATCCATATATCCAATTCTTACTTTCTCAGGTATTTTCATTGCTGTCCTCCATCTTCTTAATGACTTTATCTAGTAGCTTATTTCCCATAGCATAAAACTTTTGATATGCCGGGTTTTCAGGGTCATTATTCCATCCAAGGTATTCCTTTGGAGATTTATTCAAGGCCTTTCCATACATTGAGCATATACCGCCATCAAGCTTTAATTTCCGTATAAATTCATTTGGCATTTCACCTTTGACGTAAAGCTTTGTTAATTCACTGTTTACAAGATTTAGTATTCCAGTCATTACCAGAACTGAATACCGCAATTCGTCATACTCTGGTCTGCCGTTGGTTTTACATTGTTCAATGATTTCGTTAAGTGTTTTCATAATTTTGTTAAACCTCCGAAGATTCCCTGTTTATATATTTTTGTTGTGTTTTTTCTATTTCCAATATTTTGTCTGGTAGTTTTTTGTTTAATGTTTCATGAATTTTAGCTCCTGCTTCTGCAATTGCCATATTTGCTATTGCATCTGGTGAAATTTTGCTAACTATTTCAGAATAGTTTTTTTCCAAAATATCACAAGCTATTTGGTGTGCTACTTTTTCAATCACAGTCAGCATTATAGGTTCATATAAATTTTGATATTTTTCTTGCTCACTTATTTTTGTAACGTATACATCTTTACTAGTAGCAGCATCATAATATTGCTCCATCTTCACTTATATTCCTCCTTCTTCCTCCACCTTGTAAACCCCATCCATTAGTACATATTGGCTTACTCTCCTTGACCTTTTAGACCTCATTATACGAAGTTCTCGAAGCTGCCTAACACACTTTTTAGTTTTAGTTATGCCGTAAATAGTGGGTAATGACTTTACTTGTCCCGTGGAATAGTCAGTGTGGAAGGTAACAAGCTCAGTAAAAAACGGTATTAAGTCAGGAATCTCCTGGACTTTTGCAACTTTTTTATCGTCAATTATGGCTACTTCATTGTTGGGTAGACGTATTTTAAGGGATAGTATGTTGTCTTGTGGGCTATGTATACTTGTACCGTTATGCGGGTGTCCGAAGAAGTATGGATTTATGTTTTCAGGCTTATTCTCTTTGTCAATTTCAATTTCGTCAATCACATATATGTTCCCGGTATCTATATCTTGTAATAAGAATAGGACCATATTGTCAACTTGTCCAACTGCTGCTCTAAAAGTTTTACCTGAAAGCGAATTATAAAGCACAGTTTTATCCATAACTATTTTTGATACATCAAAAAGTGGCTTATCGTTATTCATGAGGTACCTCCATCATCTCCGGATTGTCGTGTATGTTGCCGATAACTTCAACACATCTGAATGATTGTAAGAATTCAATCCAAGTCCAATTTCCAAACCACCATGTGCCATTTCTATATGTTATATCGTATATAAATGGACTAGTTTCTGTATCTCCGTATTTATAGGCTTTCACAATGTCGTGATGATATATTTCATGCCCATTTATGGTTTCTATGTATTGTCCTACTGTTTCCGGGATAACAGGAATTATGAGCCAAGTATCCTGAGTGCAAATCCTATGTCCATCACTATCTTTATATGGAGTAACTTTTATGTAGCACCCATACACCCACTCACCCGTATCTACTCTCTTGCCTCTGAATTTATGTTTTCTCATTGATTTAATGTTCCTCCTCCTAAACTTCTATTGTTCAAGTTTTCCACATGTGAATAACTTCACTTATTAACATTTTATCCACACATATCTGTGGATAACTTTATTATAAACCGGGTTATTATCATAATCAAGTACAACGTATTAAATTTATACTTTTATTTATTTTTATCTGGAAATGAGGCAGAATTATAAATATTCTTCTCCTTCCACATCTCCGTCCGTCATAATAATTGGCATGTAGTTTCCGCTTGCATGCATGTCCATATAGGCTTCAAATACTCTATTGCTCAGGTGTTCCCTTAATTCTTCCTGAAAGGCAATGAAGATATCTACAGGAATATAAACTGTGGAATTGAAATAAAGTGGACTTATGCAAAAAAAGTTTTTTCCGCTGATAGGAATTGATTTAATAATCTTGTTTTCAATGAGTTTCTTCCAGAACTGAACGAACTTTGTTCTATGCAGACCTATTTTTTCATGTATTTCTTCCCGTGTTAAAGGAACTATACCGCCATTGGTTCTCTTGGCAAGTAAATTGGACTTGGAATATATCATTCTGGATATTTTATATATCCTGCCCAGTTCCGCATCCGAGAAACATTCCGGCAACGAAATCGACAAGTAGCTTTTTGTCATTGCTGACTTGTATTTGAAGTTGTATCCATACCCTTCTTTCATTGGGTTATAGAACTTCTGTGTCCTTTGAGCGAGTAATTCACCATCACTTGATACACTTTCCCGCTTGTAGTATGTATCCATCTTGATATCTCCAATTCCTTGATAATAAAACGACCCTAAAAGGTCACTTTTGAAGAAATTGCGACCCTACAGGGTCACTCCAAAACTCCCGAAATATTTGTTATTAGTGGTTTACAAGGAAATCGCCAGACAGATACGTATAATATATTATATATACAACTCTGACTGGAACGAAAAAACTTGAAACAGGCACAAAAGGCTTTTGGTTTTCCTTCACTCTCATAATAAATCTTAAATTTAATGTTTTTGGTCAAAATAATATGTGAAAATAAATGTTTTTGGTCTTTTTATTGATTTTATTTTAAAATTGGCAGGTCTTTTTCAGAGGCATTAGGCATTTTCAAGGGTATCCCTCCCCCTATCAGAAATATGAATGCAACCAGAAGGAGAAAAGCTATTGAATTTGGCAACCGGCTTGACACTATAACGTGAAATTATCTTGCAAGTTTAAGGCTGTTTTGTAAAGTGGGACGGAAGATTCTCACTCTGGTGTCAAGTGGACTCTTTTTGGGCTGCTTTTTTATACGGTTAAACATTGGTTGGTGGATACTACGTACGTGGACTGTCCTATCCTGCGACTGGCCCGTTTTAAGTGTACCCCCTCCCCTATAACCTTGTATGTTGGATTAGGTATGTTTGTTGCTGCTGTCTGCTCCTGCTTGATGCATAAATCCGGCTGAGCTCTGGCTTAATGTTACGATACTATAACTCACCCATGTGGTTGTGATATATGTACTATTATGTATAAGTATACACATTATAGGGTAATACTTGTATAAATATACTGTATAAATACATTTTAATTACGCTTTGGAAAATGCTGAAAAAATAAAGTAACCCGAAACCCTTATGGTTCTAGGCTACTTTAGTACTTTAACGCAATCAATTACACGAAATAGCAATTTCGTAGTAATTACTCACTACTTGCATTTATACTCACTTTTGTTGGTTGCTGAAGCTCTGTTTTATCTGGAGCTGGCATAATCTGAATAGTAATTTTTGAAGGAAGTTGATTGCTGTTTGACTGCTCCGGTGCTGTTTCGCGGTAGCCAAATAGTGCTTTTGCAGTAAATATAGCATAAGCTGGGTTTTTAGCTGTGTATCCTGCTTTTTGATTAAAATCCTCTAATCTTAAAAACACCTTTTTAAATTCTGCGGACAATTGCCGTTTTATAGTATCTTCTACGTTTTTATCGTACTTACTGCAAGCATCGTAATTGTCAATAACTTCCATATCGGGTGCAATGGTTAAAAAGTCCTCTAACGCTTCCATTTCAGCTTTTTCATCCGCTTCTGTTTCTATTTCTTTTAATATTTCAGCTTTTTCATCCTCGGATTTGTGTTTATACTTATATCTATCATTTTTGTAATAATTAAAGCAGTCTTTTGTTATTCCCATAAACAAGCAAAATCCTGCGTCTGTAGGTATTGACTCAGTTTCAAAGTAAGTATCTATTTTAATTCTTAAATCCTCCAAACTGCCCCATTTCATACGTCTAGCCATCAAAGTTCCCTCACTTTCCTGCTGTCTATAATCTTATTATGCACAACAGATTAAAACACCAAGTCAAAAACCCTGAAAAAGCACTATTCCCATTAATTTCAAAATTTCTTTACTTACTCCTGCAAGGGTTTGAGGTCAATTTGTCGAAAGATGTCTAACGATTCCCTATTTACTTTTGTGCTACATTCGTGCTACAATATGAGCATAGACAACAGAGCGACAGACACAACAAGGTGTCGGCTACATTGGAGGTAATGCATGAAGAAATTGAATGTACATTGGGATTTTGAAGGGCAAGAACATACTGGGAATGTTGAATTTGAAACACTAGACAATGGTAAAGTATTTGTATCCTTTACTAGCGACCTTACAACACAAGTAATCGAAAATGGCGAACTCAACAAAGAAGATGCTGAGGACATATACAATGAAATATTATCCCGTGACTGTGATGTTACAGGATATGAGATTTTCTAGTCTGCCTGATGATGGGTGGCTGACTACCACCCGAAACCGCTTCGGCGGTCGCAGGAAGTCAAATAGAATAATATTGGGGTGATATGATGCCAGAAGCAAAGAAAAAAGCAACAAAAAACAAGGACGTACGTGCAAGAGTTACGCCGAGAATGAAAGAAGCTGTAACCCGTAAAATAGAATCGCTGAATAATAGCAATGAAGTGTACGGACCTATTCGGGAATCAGATGTTTTAATAAAGCTCCTTGAGAAATGGCTCAAGGGAGAAGTTGAAATATAAAATGACTAAATCAGCAAGGGTGATAATTCCCTTGCTTTTTTTGTTGTACTCGAGCATATATTTAATTAATCTCAAAATCCGGCTTTGAATTATCCATAACGGCCTTTAAGCAGCGTTTTAGTAGCATTTTTGCATCTTCCTCTGATAGTTTATCAATCAACTCATTACGCTTATTATCATCAGTCTCAGTAGTAATTTTGATAGCCCTTTTGGCAGTAATCATACTTTTTCCCCTTTCGGAACCCATTCAATTTTATATCCTATTAAATCTAAAATTTCGCAAACCTCACTATATTTTAAGGTTCCCCGAATTAATTTTGAACTAAAATTCTGAACTGTTGTATCTCTATCATGCTTTTTGTTTAAGGAATCAACAACTTGCGTCATTGTCCATCCTGATTTGATTATTAAGGCTTTTAATTCTCCCTTTAAAGACAATACTACCACCTCCTGAGTATAGAATAACACATTTGATTATACGATTCAACTATCTATTTTAAAATTATTAATAATATTTTAAAAATATATTTGACAATTTAAAGTACGTGGAATATAATTCAATTATGGAGTTGAGATTTAAATTATAAACTTGAATTTAAGAAGAATGGAGGACTCAAACATGAAAGGATATTACACTTTACTCGGAATAGGCAGTAAAAGCGACGTACCAAATATACTGACACACGGAAAAATGCACAAAAGCATATCAGTAAAAATTCAGGAAAACCGCCAAGGCGGTACACCTTTAATACACAACTGTTGCATGACAGTCTGTGTAGATGAGGCCGGAGAATATATTGATTTTACGAATACCAGATTTAAGGAAAATTTAGGAATAGTAAGGATTCAGTAGTATTTTAATTCCCGTAATTTGGGAGAATGGAGGAATGAAAATGTATAAAAGCAAAAAGTTAAATGAAATGAGAGAAATTTTAGAGGAAGAATTTAGGGAGCAATATGACATATGCTGTGATGCTAACAACCTTGATTATATGTTAGCATTTAAAAAAGCTTTTGAAAGTATTGTTGAAAGTTTAGCTGACTTTGATAAATTATTATAGGAGGTGTTGGAATGGATAACAATTATTTAAAATCCGAGAGAGGTATTGAAATAGCAAAGCATTTTACAAACGCTGAACTTGATACAATTAGGCAGGCATTAGAACATCTTGCAGATGCACACATTAAACAGGCAAACCAAATAAGATATACTTCTGGCTCTGATATAAACACTGAATATGAGCAGAAACAAAGAGAGCGAGCGAAGCTTATTCGTATACTGACATTGGATTTTTTGATTTAATGCAGATGGGCCGGAGAAATCCGGTTAATGCCGATACCGTAAGGTATGCAGTCCAAACGCTGCAGGCAAATTTAATCGAAAGGTGGGTTAAATATGATTACTGTAAAATGTATCTATTCAAACGGCGATACAATTACAACTAGCTTTAACGGAACTGTCGATGATGCAAACCAATATTTTTTGAATCAGTATTTTAATATAGGTACAGTAGTTGACAACATGCAACAGTGTGTAAAAATCGAAAGTATGAGCAAATAGCAAATACCCCATTACACAACCGACCAAAGCTTTGTAATGAGGTACCACGAACACACAACCACAATGGGAATGTGCAACTATAATTTTAGCACATTCCCGGTAAATTCGAAAGGGGAATGTAATATCATGGGTAAATATTTATTAAACAAGGAAACACAGAAAATTGAACTTCATTTCGGCAAGACCGAATATATGGCTTTATCAGAACAGCAGAAAAGGGAAATAAAATCTAGCTTCTTATGGTCACGTACAGCCGGGGCATGGGTAAGCCGAAGCATAAACAATCATTACTGGGCTATCCAAACAGCTCAAAAATTAGGTCTTGAAGATGCAGGAACAATTGGTGAAAGGCTTTCATATGCTGAAGAACTTGAACGTAAATCTGAGAGAGCTGAATCAAGGGCCGAAAGATACGAACAATATTCTGAGAATGCAGAAAAAAGAGCCGTAACCTTACAGGCTGACTTTAATAAATACCGTAAAGATTGGTCGTGGTTAACTCAGCCGATAATTGCCGGTCATGCAGGAAGTCAGGCGTTCGCCAGACACAGAAACAAAGTTATTGCACGATATGAAAGAGGTTTTGAAGAATATAAAAAGTCTGAATATTATCAGGATAGAGCAGCAACAGCCAGAACGACCGCAAATAATGCAAAATTGAATGACAAGGTATATCTTGATAATAAAATAAAAGAGTGCAATAAAACCCTTAAATTTCATCAAGAAAACATTGCAAAATACGAAAATGCACTGTATAAAGTTCAACAAGGAGAAATCTTAAAAAAACGTTCTGGGGAACCGTTGACGCCTGACTATATTGAACAACGCATCTCTGAAAGACTTGAAAAATACGAATGGGAGCACGACAAACTAGAATTTTTTGAAAAGGCTTTATCTGACTTGGGCGGAATTCAATTCAGTCGGGCAAATATAAAGCCGGGGTTTATAGTCAGTATCAGAAATTCAGGAAGGCAATGTGAAGTTGTATCGTGTGGACCTGTTAATGTAACTTATAAAATTCTTTATGGTGGAGCTGCCGGAATGGTATTGACTGACCCTTACGCTGCCATTGTGGAAATTGTAGAAGCCAAAGAAAAGACAGAGGAAATCAAAAATCCTTTTGTAGTAGGTGATATTCTGTGTAAGTGCCGTCCTGCTGACAATAGCATATACAAAGCTTATCAGGTAATTAAAACTACTAAAACTGGCGTTAAGTTGCAACAGATAGCTGTTGAAAATGGTCTTCCAATTCCGGATAAGTTCACCGGAGAAGCTGCAAAGCAGAAAAAAATCGTCAAAAACAAATGGAGCGATTTTGTTGGCGTATATGACGATGATTGGCAATTACATAAATACGAACCAAAAGCAATATAACCCCATAAGCCGAGCCGGGGCGGTTAATTCCGGCTTGACTTTTATGTAAAAATTGTATAATATTGTTATGGTTAATATAATCAATTTGGAATGTAAATTTTATTACTAACCACTTGTGCAATAATTTAATATAATCAAAATGGAAAAAGCCCTAGCAATCGCCGGGGCTTATTTTATTGCTCTGTAAATCCTTCATCCTTGGTACAGTTCCTTTCTCCTGCCGTATTCTTTCAAGCTCAATCAATTGGGGTTCTATTGCCTGTAATTTCCGGCAAACACTGCATAGCTCCAAGAGGTCTTTAAAAATACCTGCCTGATACCATCGAATGAATGCTTTTCTCAGGTTGTCAGGGTCGAGTTTATATTTTTTCCCGGATAACCTCCAAGATGAACCGGTGGTGATTGAATTATAAATTGCATTGAAATAACTCCTATCTCCTGCATATTGTTTACCACGGAACGGCTTATGCTCTGGCAATACCCTTGATATTAATTGCCAACTATCGTCTGAAATCCTTGTATAATCTACTGTTCGTGAATTAAATACCGTATGCGGTATTAGATTACTATACCTCACAGACTTGCTTTTGTGTCGGGCGTTGGAATCCTGAATCATTATCTTAAAAGGACTTTTCCGGGAATCCCCGATAATCTCAGTCAGTATCTCCCACATATCAGCATTGGTTGCAAACTCTATGTAATTACTATCGGCTAATCCTTGCCATGCTGTCTGCTCACACTGTAACCTTCGCTGCTTAATTGGTTCGTATATATTATCTTGCACCTGATACTTGTATAATTCTTTCAACCTTTCAAGATGTAGACTATACGCCGTCATACTTCCCCTTCTGTTCGCCTCCTGAGCCTTTTTTATTTCTCTGGTAATACAATCATCAAGGTTGCCCTTTGCCTCCTGTTGTAGACGACTGTATACGGCTTGCTTATCGCAGTTGTAAGGATATCCTTTAACAACATTTATAATTGTTCCCTTGCTTACATAGAAATTATCTGCTATCTGCTGATAAGAGTATTTTGTGGTTTGGTACATTTTTATTACTTCCTGCTGCTCTTCAGGAGTTAAGTACTTTTTAGCCATAGGTTCCCTCTTTTACATGCATAATTTGTTCTATCTGATTCACTAATTGAATGTTTTGTTCGTTTTTATGATATCACATTACAGATAATAAGTACATAATTTATTCATAATGCGTACTAATCATCCGGCTCTAAGTACATTTGATTTGGATTAAATGCCGGTAATGATTTTCTTTCTATCCACCAATTCCATACATTCTTTGCAGTATCAAAAGGCATAGGCTTTTTCCCTTTAGCAATCCTTTTTTCATCAACTTTTCGCCTTTTTCTTTCAACTACCATTTTTTCAAAGGCCAACATGTAATACTTTTTGAACTCAGGGAACATCTTAAATTCAAATTCTCTATTTGGTTTATTTGCTAGCGGACAGCCGACACAACCTAACCTATCAAAGCCACAATCATATAACTTGCAATACGTTATCCTTTCGGCTTTATGATAATCCCAAATCTGTTCTGTAGTCCATGAAATTATAGGATTTAGAGCTTTAACCCCCTTCGCCATGCAAACCTCAAATTGCTTTCGGTTTTCGCCATTGTCATTGAATAATCTTATATTTTCCTTGTTTTTCGATATTACTTCCATCGCTTCTCTTCCGTTGCTTCTTGAAGGACTTTCATCCCATCTGACTCCAAAGGAATGTATGCAATTTTTATTTATCTCAGGACGTTTTTCTTTTAATTCATCACAACAATATCGCATTAATGCTGTTGGTGGAGTACAATGGTCTACAATCATTTGAATCATAGACTTTTCTGGATGTATGGGTATAACTTTATATCCTTTTAGTTCAAGTTCATAAGCTTGCCTTCGTCCAAAGTAAATCAGCTCTGGAGGGTCAATGCCTGTAATATTCCACTGTATAAAAAATTTAACTCCGGCTTTAATAAATAATTTTAGGTTAGCCATGCTATCCTTGCCCCAAGACATTGCAACACAATAACCTCTGGGATCATGCTGCAAAGCTAATGGTTCAAAGTATTTAATCAATTCTATTGATTTTGATTCAACGTCGTAACTTTTTATATCAATTAGTGATAATTGCTTTGCTGTTAACATCAATCCCACCTCCTGTTGGTGCGTAATAGACTTATTTTTAAGTATTAGTCAATGTTTTTAACTCCAACAGGAATCCACATTTTAGGATTGTAGTTTAAGGTATACTTGTATTTATCAACATTTTTAAAGTTTTTCTGTTCAACAACATATGTAACATTATCACTTAACCCAATAAAATGCTTTTGATATAACCCGTTTTCATCTTCTACAATTACTTCAAGTTGATGGTCTGTATTATCGGATGTTATAGACATCTTCCCCGTCATTTGAAACAATACATCACCCTGTATGCAATTTATAACTGTTAATTGCCTAACTACATTAAAATTGTCTGCTTCTTGTGATAAATTTTGGGACACTCTTTCTGCCTCTGTGCATCCTGTCAATACAAATAACCCAATAATCATCACTGCAACCATTAAAAGTGTAATAATTCTTTTCATAAAATTTCCCTCAACTTTCCGCCATTTTAGGCTATACATTTATTCATTCGCTGAACTATACCAAACATCCATCAATCAGTAATAATGTTGGTTCTTTAAAACTAATTAGCATATTAAATTCATCAAGTACTTTTTGCTTGTCTGCCTCAGATGTACAACAACTAAGAAACTTTTCTTTTGCTTCTTCAAGTGTAAGTTCCTTAGGTGGTCCGTTGCCTTCTTCTATGTCACACACCTGTTCTTCGTAGAATTTTATTGCCTGTTCTTCTGTTTCGTCGCATATCAATGCGTAATATGGAAAATCAATGAAATCAAAGAATTTCATCCTTTACACCGTCCTTTCTATTCCAAGCCTGTCAGCCAACCGATTTATTTTTTCTCTTTTAAAAAGTCCAATTTCGCCCTCATCAATTTCTAACATAATTATAAGTTGTTCAATCATTATTTCAACGTCTGCTATTTCTTCGATTATTTCAGCCCTGTTTGACTTACCTCTTTTGTGCTTGCATATCTCTTTTGTGAGTTCTGACATTTCCTCTATAACCATGTCTAGTTGTGCATCTTTGCCCCATGTCTCTATTGCCTTTTTTAATATTTCATTCATTTTACTCAACGTCCTCACTCCCTCTCTGCTCCTGTATTTCCAACTCTATCAACGTCATAAGGCAGTAATTTGCCATGTCTTTAAACGTGTCTTTCAGGCTTTCATCCATGACCTTATTTTCTGCCCCGGTAGAAAGTGCCTTAATTCTGTTGAATTTATCGTACATACGGGTTACAGCCGAGATAACTCCAAGTTCCTGAAACGTCTTCCCGAAGCTGTCCCCGTAGGCTATGTTTTTAGCCTTGTAGACTTCGTTCAGTTCTTCGCACAATTGTTTATGTCTATCAAATTTATTGTTATTTTTCATCATAATCACCCTTTCTATGGCACAATGTTTACAAGTATTACTTTCTCCCATTCGTAACCGTCAACAATTTTTCTAGCCTTTTCATCGGAGAAATCAAAATCATGCATTGCTTCGTCTACCAAATCTTCAAAATCAGCCGATTTTCGGTACATTCTTTCGTCCTTTACAAAAACAAAATCAATCTCAGTTGTGTCCCATCTTGCAACCCATGAACCGTAATCATCACTCACTACACATTCGGTGTCTACTAGCGGTAGTATTCTTAATTCTGGATTTTCCTGTACTAGATTTAATAAGTTTTTAACATTTTCTTGTTGTGCCTCTATTTCTTTACCCATAAAATCCTCCCTTTCCGGCCTCTGGCCTATCACTCCCATGTGTACCAATCACATTCTATACATTCATACCGTTTGATTTCTCTACCCTCATAATCTTCATCTGCATCTGTTTCAATCACGGGGCTGCTACATTTTGGACAAACCATTTCTTTCACCCTTTCTTGGTTCGCACTTCCTCTATTTGCTGAACTACGGACTAACACACAATATAAACGGTTCTTTATACTTATGTAGCCTTAACTGATATTTCAGAGCTTTTTTAAGTGGAATTTCAACACATGGTCCACCTTCTCCGTTGCATGTTGCCCTTCTCTTGCGGTTAGATGGTATCTCGCTTATCGGGTACTCCATGTACTGGCTTTTCATATCAACTTCATAAGGATATGTATCTTCTTTGTCAATTCCAAACTCATTACAATACCATTCAACCGCCTCATGCATAGTCCTAGCTGCTACGGTATTCATATCATCCATTGCAAACGCTTTCCATCTTGCTTTCCTCATGCTTTACACCTTCCTTTCAAACTAACACTACTGTTTCATTATTTTTTATCGGGTACTGCTGCAATATAGCACTTTCCATATCTGATTTTAAATGTCTCTCGAAGTACGGTTCCCACGGACCATAATCCTTTATTGTGTATGTAATCTGTGATTTATCCTTAAAGACTATTTTCAGTTTCTTCATCCTTTACACATCCTTTCATTATTCCAGTTCCATATTCTTTGCATCCCTTTTGCCGGGATTGGTTCGGGAAGTGGTTTAATGTTTTTGAGTATCCATGCATACCTTCCTGGCGTATAATCTCCAAAATGATACTCATTGCCGTCTATTACATACCAATTTTCACCCATGTCTGCATAGGCCATTTCATTGAGTTCGTCTTTTGTCCTAATAGGTAGGCAAGCAACTAGGTCACAAGTCGCAACTACCTTCCCAAAAGGGCCAGTTCCATGTTCCAGATAGTAAAGCCATGAGCCATTATAATCCTTTATTTTGAGTATCTTCGCAAACTTGGGACAGAGTTCTCTTACCCACTTCGGCATTGAAGCCGCTGCGTGAATTGCTAATGGGCCTCTATAACTTGTAGCCCATGACCTAGTTTCAATTTTCTTTTCACCCATAGCAACCAGTGTTGCCCAAGGTTCATAAAGTGTTATTGCTTTCATTTTGCTTTCTCCTTCTCCCATGGATATTCTTGTATTTTCATGGGCCAGTTAAGATTATTTTTTAAAAATAATGGTATCCCGGCATCCCGGCACTGGTCTATTATTGATTGCACCCACTCTGGTTCCGGCGGCTTTGCTCCCGGCCCTGTCTCTGCTCCGACTATTACCCATTCAATTTTATTATCTGGTGTCCATTTTCCATCATCATCAAGGTGGTATAGTTTTCCTTCAAGCGAATCATGTGTAGTACAGCCCGGATAACTTAGCCCCGGAATATCAGTCAAATCTATTTCACCCAATAAAGGCTCAATGCTTAAAAATTTGTGTCCTTCATCAAAGTTCAATAGCTCAACAACTCTTCTTTCATCCTTTTGGCTATTTATAGTCGTTCCAAACCAGATATTATCCCAATTTTCAGTCTCATATGGATTGTATTCACTTTCATAGTGTTGTACTGACCTTTTATATCTACTTGGGTTTTTGGTTAAAAACAAATACCTGTGGTGGTCTGCATTAAAGGAAGCCTGAAATACTTCGTCTATCCATGAATCCGGCACCCAATCCCCGAACAGGTCGCCCATGCTAACAACAAAAATGTTTTGAGGTTTGGTCTTTTGGGATGGTTCTAGGAGGCGGTATTTGTGGAAGGTTGGGTCAAAGCCATAAGGGTAAGCTTGTATTATCCCTTTCCCATGTTGTGTCCTTTTCTTAAAATTTCTAATAGCTACTTCTAAATCATGAATTTTTTCATATTGTAAATATCTTTTGCAGTTAAACGATGGTTCAATCTCGCAATCACCGCTTATGTTACAATTGCCGTTTTCACAAGGCACTTGCCCAAATCTTTCAGCTATTCTTTTAGCATAGCAGTAATCACAACCATGCAGACACCCCGTTACCGGGTTCCAAGTGCTGTCGCACCACTCAATTTTACTTTTGTTCAACGTCCTCACTCCCTCTCTTTATCCTCGGTCACATTGACTCACTGGTTTCCCGCAAATTCTACACAAGGATTCACCTGTATCAGTGTCCTCACTTTTTTGCTGGACGTTTTCCCAATTAGTCTCTATATATGTTCCATCTGAAAGTCTCATTGTAACCCTGTATAATTGAAAATCAGCTCCTGTAACAAGACCTTCAATACCTGCACAAGGCCCAGTTTTTATTTTTGCGGTGTCATTTACTCTCATAAAATCCTCACTTTCCGGCCTCTGGCCTATCATTCACTAAATCTGTCTAATATGTCTTGATAGTAATTTCTTTCATCCTCATAGTGTTTATATATTGCATCTTCTACTTCAATTTTTACATCATGCAAACAGCGATTCCCGTCAGAAACAAATTCCTCTGTTGAGTCAGTAACTGGCGAAGAATAACACCAATCTCCATCTTCATCCTTAAATAATTCCGCTACTTTTTCATCATCGTAGAATGGGCGAAAATACAATACGTACCTGTCTCCACTCTGCTCCCATTTTTTACTACCCAATGTCGTTCACTTCCTTTCGCACTTCCTCTATATTCCGTACTAACTTACCCGGCTTCTTCTCGTTCGCTATTTTCATCAACCATATATCCAGTTGCTTGTCAGAGAATTCCTGTTCTCGAATTTTCTTTCTCTGAAGCTCAAACACTCCGTTGATCTTCTTATCAATTTCGAATCTGTCGGAAAAATAGCATTCAAAACTTTTTTTGTTTTCGGTGTATTCCTTGTCGTTTTTCTCAGACTGTTTTACAAACCTGTCTAACCGCTTTTGTAACTGAGGTATTAAATTCATGGTTTCACGCCCCTTTCTATGCTGCTTTCATGCATGCATCCGAATACTTTTTGTCAAAATACTTTGCCGCAATTTCGGGATACATCTGTTCAAACTTCTCCATCTGAACCCAAGAAGAACCTTTTTTATGTCCGTCTTGCAAGTATCTTTCAGGGTCATGTTTGTACTGCTTATATCTTTTGCCCATACCCCGTCCGATGCAGAATTGTCTATATGTCATTGTTCTTAACGCCCAAGGCTGATTACACCAACTTGCTATTTCATTGTAGATAGCTGAAAATGGACTTAGTTTGTAGTCTAAATGCCGCATTATGTAAGGAACACAATCATATTCAGCTAGAATAAAAATCCTTTTAAAAACGCTGTTCAAGTCCTTTACCCAAAATTCAGTTTCATATTCTTGGAGTTTGTTTCTTTTTTCCTCATATCCGCAGAAAGTGTATAACTTAGTTCGTTTCTGAGTGTATTTCCTCCACAATGCCAACTTTTCTCTTATAATTGGTTCATCATTTATATTGTCAAAAGCAAAAATAAAATCCTTGTAATAATTTGCATTTGTGAGCTTCTCGGCTTTCTTGTCAGTCATTAGCCTTATGTCTAAGCCCTGTTTAAATTGAAACGGCTTGCCTGTCTTTATTACTTCGTCCAACAAGGGCTCCCAATCTTTATACCCAAGAAACTGGTCATCCAGAAAAATGAATACCCCGTAATCTTTGTTGTGGAATTCCTCTATATGAGCATTGAAACGTACCTTTGTACAATCCTTGTTTACACAGAATGAGCAACCCATAAAACAACCATCTGTTAGTTTCCCGATTGAGCAGCTAGTGTAAAAGAAAAATTCTGATTTTTTATAACCTTTATCAATCATTCTTTTAACCCATTCAGAATATAAATTGTAATCCGGCATATGGTGCTCAATCTCGGGTGGCAGTCTCGGGGCTGTCTTAGGATAATAAAAGCCAGTACCGCCGTATACTACATTTGGTAAATTTAATATTTCATCAGGTACAATTGTTCCAGTGAATACCTTTGATATGTATACTTTGTCAAACTTGTGTACTTGTTTCCATTCGGTTATAAGTTCCGTTGTATCTCCTAGCCCCAAGTGGTACCCGCTTATTCGCATGCAACATGAATTGGGGAATCTATGATTTACATTTGCAATTAAGTCTGCATCTGCTATTGCAACATTCAATTTATCACCTTCTTTGTGCGTAATATTTTGCTATTGTCTACTACACCTTAAACTCACACTTGCCTTTTTCATCGTGGCAAGGTGCAACTTCTAATTTCTTCAATGTCTTCCTCAAATTGCACCGTTTGTAATCTCTGGTACAAGTCTCACAGACAGTCAACGCCTGCTCCGTCAGTTCATCGAGATGTTCACGTTTTACAGTGAGCTCCTTCTCTCCAACCTTCTTTTTAACCTTATCCGGTGGAATTACAGCAATCTCACAGGTCTTAGTTGCTTTCAATATCTTCTTACAGTCCTGAGCCGGTATCCTGTTAACAATCGCCTGAAACAACTCTAAACCATGCTTCCCGAGTTCTTGAGCTTCTTCGACTTCATTGCCTTTTAATCCTAACTGCATTACTCCTTCGGTCAGATATCCGCAAATTGCAGCAAAGAGAATTAAGTCTGTTTTCTGCTGTTCAGTAATCATACTGCTACCTCTGAAATTTCTACTTCAACCCTTGGGTCATTGCTATAGAATTTTTCAACTATAGCACTTACAATCTGGCTATCATCATCATATGCAAGACCGTTGAGGGCATCAGATATAATTTTCCCGACATTATCCCAATCAGGCTTTTTCGTATGCCTTATCTTGCCGTTAAGAATATCGTTATATCTTTGTAATGTCTGGGGCTTTGGTTTTTTAGCCTTGGGAATTTCGCCTTGTGGGATTTTGAAATATGCTTTTATATCAATTTTGAGTTGTCCTTGAAGTTTCTTATTGGCGTGTTGAATAATGTATAATTCTTTAACTAATGTTTCATAGTTAAGTGTCTTTTCAGGTGTATATGTACCAAACTTACCTACTCTTGGCCTACCTTTTGCACACGGCTCACCCGGTATTGTCAGTTTTATCAAAACAAAATCACCCCCAGGATTAAAGCAGTCATCATGCACCATAAAGCCCTTAACCATTTAATTTTTTGCCCATAGGCATATAATCCCGCTATTAACATGAAAAGCATCATCAATCCGATTCCGATAATCTGCAATGTGTCACTCATGGTTGCCCTCCTTGTATGGTTCTGGTAGTTCCCGCCAGGCTAATATATTGGTGTATATTTCTGACGGTTCATCCCACTCTCTAACCCATCTGCCATCACCCATGTAGTACAAAGTAGTTGGCACTATCGCAAACTTATTGATTGTTACCAAATATGCTTTAGGCTCTCCGTTTTCAGGATTAGGATTACCCGGCAACCTCTCGCTTACAGGTATCCACCTTTGTTGCTGCTGTTCTTTGAATAATTGTTCAATCACATGTTCCATACTTTCCATGTAATCCGCACATTCAATCATGAATTTCCGTTGTCCTATGTTTAAAATATCCCAATTTCCATATACTCCGTCTGAGTTAGGGTATTTAACATTTTCACGGATAGTGTCGATAAATCTATTACTCATTTGGCTCACTCCAATCTAGTTTTTGCCCGCAATGTGAACAACAGCTCAAATTTTCAAATACTATGTTTGGTAATTTTTTGCGGCAGTGTGGACATGCATTCCTATTATCTATGTCTAGTATTTTTTTTGGCACTTGCTTTTCAAGAGAATCAAATATAACTTTTACAATATCATCCTCCCAATGACCTTTGTGTTGTTCCATTACTTTTTGGGCTCTTTGTATCTCGCTCACTTCCACCCCTCCGAACTTTCAATAAATTTCAGAGCCATGGCACTCATTTGACTTGCTTCGCAGGCTAAAAGCTTTGCATTTTCCCCAAGTTGTTTAATTTGTTCAGCTGCGTCCAAATTATTTCTTATAAGTTCCCATGCCTTTTCAAAGCCGTCCATTACTCTCTGTAATTCTTCTTGAGATTCCTGCAATTCCTCATAAATTATAGCTATCCCGTGATATTGACTTGGAAACTTTCCGTGTTCATCGTAGCTCCAAACCAGTTCATTATGTATTAACATTTCCGCATCATTGATTAGTCCTTGTCGCATTATAAGCCCTCCATTCTGTGATTTAATTCCTTTCCCTTTAATTCAACAATTCGTCCCTTACACATTTCAATAATCCTGCTCCCGGTTGCATCATCAAAGTCAACTAATTGTCTAGAATAATACTCAGAAGAAACGAGTATAGGTAATTGCTTCAGATATCTGTGGTTAATAAGTTCAAACATTATTCGCATTTCTGATTCATTCATTTTTCCGTCTTTAGTTGCTCCTTTAAATAAATCATCTATCAGCAAAACCGGGGCCATTTTAAATTTATCCATTCGTGATTGGTATTCTTCTTCATCGTTTATTATCTGCTTGAGCTGTGTTACCACCTCACGATAAGGCATATATAGCACTCCAATGCCACGTTTCAGCAGTTCATTTGCTATTGCTATTGTTAAATGTGTTTTACCTGAGCCGGGTTGACCTAACAGAGCAATAGAATTATTTCGTCCTAATTTGATAGTCTGAAAGTTATGTAAATACTCAGTTGCTATTGTTCTAGCCTTTTTTTGTTCAATGTGTTCTTTGCCCTCGCTATCAAGTTTAGGCTTATAAGCATTAACTGTTTTAGATTTATCACTGTCAGATATTCCACTTGCTGCCATGATTCTTTTGTAAAACTTCAACTCTCGGCACTTACATGGAGCAGCACTATTAGATTCCGCATTGAATATAAACTCTGTATCCTGACACAATTCACAATCAAAAGTCGACTTCTTCGTCTGCTGCACTTGTGTCTCCGTTAAACATGACTTTAGCAAAGTCATACTCCCCTTCTGTATTTTGTTGATTATTTCCGCTATTGGATCCATTCTTACTCCCTTTCTCATTCAAGTACCCTTCAAACTTTGTACCAAATAGAGTTTCCGGTCTAAGATACTTATTCATCACGGGGTCATTAAGCCATGTGTCTACTTTGTTATCTATTACTGTATAAAAGTCTTGTACCGTAAATCCTTCATTCCACCGAGCTGATATAAGGGTTTGTGTTTTGGCTGAAGTATGTTTATAATTCTTATTTGCTTTTTGATTGAGGTAATCAATAATAGACTGGAAAGGTATATTATTATTTACCTTCTTTACCTTCTTATCTTTCTTTCTTTCTTCTCTAGTGGTTAGGTCTTGGTTAGGTCTTGGTTGGCTGTTGGTTAGGTCTTGGTTAATTGGTTGGTTAGCTTCTTCATTATCACTTTGGTATAACTCCCAATTTATAATGGTTACAAGGATTCCTGTCTTGGTTGTTTTGTAGGTTAAAAAATCAAGTTTTCTAAATCTTTCTAGAGCAGTTCTTACATTCTGTCGTGTGATTCCAACACCACAACAATCAATAATTGAATTTGCACTTGTAACAAATTGACCTATACTTACTTCAAACTTTCTACCCTCCCATTCCCATTGTTTTGGCTTAAAATTTGCCATTGCTAATAAAGTAACTAATATAGCTTTTTGTTCAGGTGTACTTTTCAGCCATATAGGTTTGGTAAATAACTCTCGCCAAGTTTTAAAATATCCAACGGGTTGAATCAATCATCTCACCCCTCAACCCCTAAAACTGCCTTCAACTTCTCCAGATTTTCAGGAGATGGAGAGCAACCGCCTTTTTCCCACAAAATATATGCTGAAACAGAAACACCAACTTTTACCGCTACCTCAATCTGTGTAAGTCCCTTTTTATTTCTGAGTTCCTTTAAATTCATAGTCGTATTCCTCCTTCCTATTGCTATTAATCCTACTACTATAAATAATGTTTGGCGGTCAAAAAGATTTATGTTAACTTTTTATTTACGGGAAGTCTAACCCTCCGTTAAAAGGCAAATCATCATCTTCCATAGGAGGATAGAAGCCGTCCCCGGATTCACTTACAGTAGGTTCTGAACTATCCGGCTTATTAGCAATTGGAGCTGTTCTCTTGCTGTCTGCAAAATAAGTTTCCTCTGCAACAACCTCTGTAACATAATGTTTTTTACCCTCATTATCGTCCCATGTTCTGGTCTGAATCCTACCAACCACAACAACCTGTAGTCCTTTTGTGAAGTATTTGCCTACAAATTCGGCAGTTTTCCCCCATGCAACTACATTAATAAAATCTGCCTGTGGCTGCCCTTCTTTTGCAAAACGCCTGTTTACGGCAAGAGTAAAGCTCGCAACCGCTGTATTGTTTCCACTGGTGTATCTCAGGTCGGTGTCTTTAGTCAATCGGCCCATAAGTATTGATTTATTCATTACGTACCTCCAGTTTTCCAAAAGTAGGTTTGGTTGAAATTGACCATTTGTTAAGTATGTTTTCAACACATAATTCTTCCTTTTTCGTACCTATATTGAATAAATTTATATCGATTCTGCCAAAACCTTCTCCCACATTTTGGAGTGATACTATTCTTCCACTGGCTTGAATCGACTTTACCAATTCATTTGCAAGGTATTTTATCTTTTCATCTTCATCCAATTTTTTTGTACTTATGGAAACTCTCCATAAAAATAATTTAAATGATATTTTAATACGTCATTCCTCCTTTGGTTCCCAATTTTTGCAATTCACTTTAGGTTTTATAGGTTGCTTATAGATATTATTCTCAAACTCTAATTCTGAATTTATCTTACATTCTCTGTACAACCAATGTTCTGTATCTCCTCCCGGTAATTCCGGATGGTCGCAATAATCATGGACAATACTTCCATGTGCACAAGTTATACAAGTTTTATTGTCTGGATTGTACCAACATATTTTTTCATGTTCTTCTATATCTTTAATATTGCTTTTGTGTCTATATCCACATTTGAACTTACAACCATAAACTTTATATTCTATTGGCATATTCCCTATCAACCTCCATAACCGATTACATCAACCACCGTCATTTCTCCTTTACCACTCACACCCCAAAATAATCTCCATACCCGGCTCTGCAATTACAGTGTCAGCATATTTGCTAACCTCTCTCAAAATCCTGTCAGAATCGCTGTTACGGTCTGAAAGGTGTAATAAGACAATCTTTTGTACTTTGCTTAAATCTGTTCTATCCAGAAATATTTTTACGTTTTCAAGGCTGAAATGAGATTTTAGAAGCCTCTTTTTCATTGATACATCAATAAATCCGTCAGCTACATTTTTATCCAAGGTATCTTTGCAGTAATTTGTCTCTAGCAAAATATAATTAAGTCCCTTGAAGTTG
This sequence comes from Ruminiclostridium papyrosolvens DSM 2782, assembly GCF_029318685.1. Classification (NCBI taxonomy): domain Bacteria; kingdom Bacillati; phylum Bacillota; class Clostridia; order Eubacteriales; family Oscillospiraceae; genus Ruminiclostridium; species Ruminiclostridium papyrosolvens. Next base: position 1,998,799 of record NZ_CP119677.1, on the reverse strand, counting down.
TATCGAATCATGTATGTATCAGTAGCAAAGAGAATTGTTTCCCCGGTAGGAATATACTTGATTATGTATCCAAGACTAGGCACATCATGTTCAATATTAAATGGAATTACCAGAAAATCACCCATTACATGTTGACTATTATGTTCTACTCCTATAAGGCTGTACTGTGTCCCAGTGATTGAAGCGGTATTTTTATCCGTTAAAACTGTTATGCCATTGTTCAGAACGTCCAAAATAGCTTTTGAGTGGTCTTTATGACAATGGGTTACTAAACACCCCACCACATTACTTAAATCAAAATTTAAGGCTTTTAACGTGTCCTTCCATGGCATTCCACAGTCAAAAATTAACTTTCCAGTTGGGGATTGTAATATATAGCAGTTGCCAGAAGAACTACTTCCAACTACTTTTATTTTCATCGTCTGAATCCTCCGTAATCTTATTTGTTTTATTTGCTGCAATAATAGCTGCAATTACGACACCAACAGTAAGTATTGCAAAGAATATAACGACTCCAATTAGATTTAATAAAACATCCATAATCCCTCCACGGGGAGGGGGTTTTCACCCCTCAGTTAAAATTTGGGTCCATTCTGTGAGCCGTCTTGTGTATTCTCTGATTGTAGTTCTGGTTCGGGTCCTGAATCATTAACTGGTTGAGATTCAACATCTACAGCACCGGAAACGTCAATTGTTTCAGAACACATTTCTTTGTCAACTTCCTCTGCAAGTTCAGCTTCAGCAAAGGCAATTTCATTTTGCTTCAATCTCATGTAATCATCATCAATTTTTTGGCTGTCAATTGTAATATCAGAGTAGGCAGCTCTTGAAATCGTTTTGTGGCACATCTGTTCATACCAACCTTCGACTTTCTCTGTGCCGACCTTCTTACCGTTTTCCCATTTATCCTTTTCACCGCCCCAGAACTCAACGCTTGCATATTGAGGCTTTCTTTTTTCAATATCATGTAAATTAAATATAACAAGTTTGTTATGTTCGGGATTTCCTGAAAAAATATGATAGTAAAAACCACCGACTATTTCCCCGCGGTCAAAAGGACTTGTAATTTCAAATTCGTAACTTTCAATTTTATTTGAAGCACTCTTTTTGATGGGTTTAAAAACATCTTTTGAAAAAACAAGTTCAACAATTACACTGTCAGGAATATCAAGGCCGTACTTTTTACCCTTCAATTCAAGCCCTCGGTATCCTTCAATAAAACCGATATCATATTTTTTTGTAGTATTGTTCTTGTAGGGAATCATATTGATATGATTCTTTTGAGCAGGGTCAAGACCTATTCGTGCATATGAGACAACATTCCTTGCTAAGATTTCCATATTGATGTTTTCCCATGAAAAAGACAATGTTTCTTTATACTTCTCATTTGTAGTCTTTTCATTTTTTACTATTCTCTTTGCCTCAGCTGTTTTTAAAGTTGCATCAAGCACAATAAAATAGTTCCGAGCTAACCTTTTCTGGAAGTCTGTAAGTTGTATTTCACCGACACCACTTGAAAACTCTTTCATAACCATTGCCGTAAATCTTTCACTTGCATTCAACTTCTTTGGTGCAGCTTTTGTAACCGCCGTTGTTGCGTTTTGTTCTGTCATTTACGTATCCTTCCTGTCTGCAAATTTTATTCTTTCAGAGATTACCGTTACAATATTGCCATTTCTCAATTCGACTATGGCAATACTGTTTAAGCCATCTTCTCTAGTACCTTCCTCAGAGAATCCATGAAAATATCCCTCTTGAATACCTGTGTTAATACCTTTTTGCGTATAACCTGACCAATCAGGAATATCAACTATTACAGGCCTTAATGTTTCCTTATCCATTTATTTATCCTCCACTTTTATTACGTTATCCCATGTTTCTATTGTTGTAGTTACAGTTCTTTCGAGAACAGCGAGTCCGTAATCACTAGCAATTTTAAAAGCTTCATCTTTAGAAAAACATGTAGCGTTCTCACTAAATTTTGTAAATTCCAGTCCGTTTGCATTATTACTTACCAAAAAAACAAATATATCTTTTGGTAATACAACATAGTAGTTTACTATTTTCTTAACCTGCGACATTTATATAACCTCTCTTTCAATAAGAAGGGTTAAGGGGGAGATATACTCCCCATCCCTTTAAGAAATAATCTTTACGTTGCATTCCTCAAGCTTTTCATTCAAATAGGCCTTTACATTCTGCATTGCATACAATCTCCAAATACCGCCGTCTGCTTCAAATATTGCAGCTCTGGGGCCTGCCTGTATACGGAATATAAAATTACTTTCGGGTTGTTCAACCTCTGCAAAAGTCCTGAATGGGCAGAGGGTAACAGGGTTAGGAACTTCAACTTCTTCAACTCTTGCTATACCAGCTTTTGCAACAACTTTTTGTGATACTCCATCGTCCTTAGTGGTTACATTGTTTTCCTCAACAATATTTCCGGCAACCTTTAATATAGCTGCACGGTCCGGGTTTTCCAAAAAGCAAGACTGTAACATAATATTGAAATTTTCAACGTCCATAAATTCCCCATAACGAATCCTTGGTGTCCACGCTTCGCACTCAATATATTGATGCCTACGTGCATCGTCCCTGAGTTCGGAATATACACTTACACTTATTGGTGAGTTTACATGTACAACGAGTGGCCCGGTGAGCTTATCAACATTTTCCTTTATGTAATCAACTAGCCCGGTAAGAGTAGAAATTCTGACTGGACTTACAATCGGTGTTGGGTCATACACCTTACCGATACGGTGAAGTTCTTCCGTAGAATACGATTCCCCGTTTACTTCCATAACCTTAGTGTCTTTCAAACTCATCAAATACTGTAATGCTGCCTTAATCATTTTTCATACCTCCATCATTATCTATTTATGTTTAAGATTTTCTTACCTGAACTTTGCTTCTCGGCATTATCTTCGAGAATTTCCCCGGTGTCCTCGTCAACAACTCTCATTTGGCCTTTCACCTGACCTTTAATGTATTCCTTAGCAGTTACCACTCCACTATCATCATCCCTGCCAATGAACACCTGAGTTGTAACAGGCTTATAAGGTGCGACTGTAGACTTCGTTACAACTTCAATTGCTGCGGATTCCCTGTCAAGTGGCTTGAAAGTCATCGTTATGGTTAACTTTCTAGCCTTTTTATCATCAGTATTTGGGTCTGCAATATTCTCGAGTACTTTTTGAATCTCAATATCTGCTTGTTCTACCAATGCACCTTTTGCAAGGTTTAAAATATTTAATCCGTCCATTGTTATATATCCCTCCCTTCTACTCTTAAATTGTTATCAGTATCACTAACAACCAACCTTATAACCTGTGCATTTACAGGTGCTAAATCAACTACACTTTCAGCATTATCAATAAAAATCGGTGCTGATGCATTGTAGAATCCGTTAAGAACTTTTATAATATCTAGTCCTGCATTTATCCTTCCGGCATTGTTTGCACTGTTAAACTCAACGTAAGAGCCGTTTGTATTAATAAGAGTTTCGCAACATTCAACCACAGCTCCGTTAATTTGTGTGTCAAACAACTTGAATTTAACAAGAGAGAATTTATTGTTTATGCAATCCTCCAAGAGATTACATTTTGACCTTGTGAACTTTTCAATAAGGAATTCGTCTTTTTGAAGGTCAGCAATCTGTTGAGCAGTGTTCTTTTGCTCCTGCTTTAACTCTTCAATCCTAGCTTTCGCCTTATCAATTGTGTCTTTGTTTCCAAGCTGTTGATTAAGAATTGCAATTTTACTTTCTATTACTGCCTTTGACTGTTTCAATTCAGAGGTATTGTCCTCCGCAGGCTTCTGTAATTCTGTCTGCAAGGTTTTTATCTGTTCGGAAATATTCTTATATTCCTCGTCAGAATCAAGGTCTACATCTACCTTTTGAACGTCAGGAAGGCTATTCAATGTTTCTGTAAATTTATCAAGTCCACCCTGTTTAACAACCATGCTTTCCTGATTTTTTTGAATAAGTTCTTTCAAAGTTTCTATTCTCTTTTTATTTGGTACTCCTGAATTGTTAATTAAATCAAGTGTTGCTGACTTTTGTTTTTCAAATTTTACTCTAAGTTCTTCCGTCTTAGCTCCTGCCATATCATCGGGTAAATTCTGACTGCATGTAGGACATGTTAACCCTGTAGGCTCAACAAATTTCTTTGCATTTTCCTCAATCCATTGATTCCTCAGTTCAGAGTTCTTTTTCTCCAAGTCCTCAATTTCAACACCATATCTTTCATTGTCGGATACAAGATTCTTAATTTCTGATTTCACCGATGAAATTGTTGATTGAAGTTGGTTTTTCTTTAGAATTGTTTCATTAGCAGCTTTATTAGCTGCATTTGTTAAATCAATTTCCCTCTGTTGGAGCTGAATTTTTAGGTTGCTCAATTTCTGCTGCTTCTCTATGTATTCCTTAGCTGCTTCATCAAAGTTCATTAGTTTTGCTTCAACTGCCTGCAAAGCAATTTGTTGTTGTTGAATATCCTTTTCGACTTCGGATAAATCAACTTCAACCGGCATACTTTTTGTAACTTCATCTATTCTGGTCGGAATTTTGGTCATTTGTTCATTGAAGGCTTTTAATCTTGCAGATACTATCTTTTTATAGTCCTCGATTGATTTCCCATTCAGGATTACTGATAAGTCTTTTAAATCCGGGTTTGAGAAAATTACATCTTCATCCGAAATATTGGCTCCGGCAAGCTCAAATAATATTTCTCTTTTTTTCTCCCATTTAAGTTGAGTATTGAAGTACAATGGGTCCGTAATCAGTTTGAAAAGGTTTTCATTTATCAGACTGTCAATTTTGGCTGTATATTCACCTTTTTTCAAAGGAACATCATCACACCAGTAATCAGTTTCATGGCCGGAAAACTCCTGCAACTCCTGCCGTTTTTTCTTTACCCACTTTTCACGGAATGTCTTTTTTAGCTTGACTTCTTTACCGTCACAGTCCATGACAGCTTCAACCTCTGTATCCAGAAAGTGAATTGCATTTCCTGCTTCATCCTGTGGCTTGATTGCAAAGTCCTTTTTATTCTGGCTATCCTTATCGAATAACAGCCAGTTTAAAGCATCTTTAATTGTGGTCTTTCCCTTACCGTTATTTCCGTAAATGTCAGCATTTTTGCCGTCCACATTTAGGGTGAACTCTTTTAAACCTTTAAAGTTCTTTATTATCAATTGCTTGAGTGTTATCCTCACTGTTCGAACCTCCTTCACAAATTCACATGTTTTAGCTCTATATTTAAGCCTACATATCTCATATTTCTTACAGTTCATTACACACAATACCGGCACAGGAGCACCTTCTGTATCATGGAGAATCATAATTAAAAAATCCTATTTATTACTTCAAAAAGGTATGTGTTATCAATTTTGAAATTAGAATCTTCCTCTGCCTTTTTTTCCATACAAGCGATTGCCTGAGAAAAATATGCACTGTCTACCCCGGCTAACTGGTCTTTGAATGTTTTAAAATCTTTCAGATTTAATTCACCGACCTGTAAACACATTTTTAGATACTGACCTGCATTGATAGTCCAACCCCTTGAAATGAATTTTCTTGTGCGTATAATCGAGCATACAGGGTACTTGGAACCAATATAGTACAGTTCTTTATTAATAATTGATTCTAAAGCCCGGGATGGCAGAGTTAATTCATTATCAAAAAATGAATAGCAGCATGTGCAATGAACAAAATCATAGTTTTTATGTATTTCTTCCGGCGAACCGTAGAATCTTATTACTAGTTGAATTTTGTCTGATAAAGATATAGCATTAGTAGAAAAGAAAACTGGTCTATATTTGGGCTTATCATCATTTATTGTTGGTGATTCGGCATAAGGTTCAGTTTCATCAGATATCCCATTTGATTCCTGTTCTTCCTCGAATTCTTCGTCCTTTGCAATACCTTCACTTCGAATAAAGCACTGTATTCTATCATCTCTATCCTCAATTTTTACTTCGCTACAATGCGTATCATTGAACTTTTTAGCATAGTATTCAGCAACTTTTTGACATGCTTCTTTTGTTCTAAAATACACATCATAGTCGTGAACTTCTTCTCCATTAAGCATTGAAACAATACAACCACCTGTAATAATAATGTTTTCACGAAGGATTTTAACTATTTCTGTATCGTCCACATATTTCAACCAATCCTCTATTTTTGCAGTTAAAGCCTTTTTTATGTTTTTCCCAATCACTATAATTCCTCCGTTCTGAAATAAATTTTCCCTGTCTCTTCGTCCTGCTCTAGCAATTGCAGCCATTAATAAACATGCAACCATGCTTTCTGGGGGATTAAATCCAAGTGCTTTAAGCTCTCCATCAAACTTATCCGCAGTACTGTTAATAATTTCTTTTTTCCCATTTTCATCTGATATGAGCATTAACCCTAATCCAATAGTTAAAAAATGCACCTTAAACTGTTGCATCACATTTTCTTTCAAGTCCTCTTTACTCATTTTATTAATAGCATTGTTAGCCTCTTTCATAATATCCATCTTTACATTACCGTCCTTTCGATATATAATCTGTTTGAATTTATTTTCTTAACACCTTAAATTAGGTGTTTTCTTTTTGTTCTGGCCTTACCTCATAAATCAATACAACAGCTGCCACAAATACCAAAGGCAATAAAAACTCACTACCTGTGCCATCATATCCTCTAACTTTGTCTGCATAATCCACCGCCCAAGGTAATAATAAAACTCCTAAGACAAATGCAATAATTAGGGCTACTGGCTTTTTAATCCTGAATCTTCGCTTTCTCACAGCTTTTTCAGCTCCTTTAAGCAAGCAGGACAGAAATTTTTACCCTTAAATGTTTTCAAATTTTCGTCAACATTTCCGCAGAAATCGCATCCGGGAGTATACTTTTTCAGAATTATGCAATCACCTTCTGTAAAGATTTCCAACGGGTCTTTCTCTTCAATAGTCATTGTTCTCCTGAGTTCAACTGGCAGAACAACCCTTCCCAATTCATCTACTTTCCTTACTACTCCTGTACTTTTCATAATCATTCACCTTTACCTTTCAAAAATATTTTTTTGTTTAAATAACTTCTTCACCTCTGTGCCACCGTTGGCACTTATCAAGATTAAACGTGCTTTTATTACCGGTACCAGTGTGTGGCATCCCTTCTACCATGCAATTGTAAATGTATATATCCGTACAGTTCCACAGCTGTTTAAGTTGATTCATAGTTATACATGAAACATCAATTTTAAGAAGTTGAACTAATTCAGCTGTTGAATAACATTCCGGACAACTTGTTTGAAATATTTTGCTATCATAATTTCTTCCGCCACCCAACTATAGACCTCCTTTCATTACCACAAGCCCTCTAAATGTTGATAACACCAACACTTGTTATATGTATTATCACAGTAGCTTTTAAGCTGATTATCGTATCCCTTTCCTTGAAAATTTGTCCGCTCTGTTCCACGTTTGCAATTTATCTTCTTGAGCTTGTCGCAAGAGTTCTCATAATACGGACATTTCATATTCCAATCACCCCTCAATCTGAATCAATTCTTCCAAGTGTTCTGAAAGCAACTTTTCAGCTTCAGATTTATTAATTTTCCGGGGTTCGGGACGTTGCCAGAGAAGATGATGTTTTGATTTGTCAAAAGATAAACTATAGTAATGACGATTTGGCCTTAACACCTCAACAATGTCCAAAGTGTGATTAGAATCTACTGTTAAATCATCAGTTAATAAAGAAATATTTAAGTAACACTCATCTACATCTAAAAGAACGTTTGCAGGGTCTAAAATTACTTTATTAAATGTGCCATCCCTTGAAATAACTAAATCTCCCGTCCTCAACATATCCTTTGTGAACTTTTGCGGTTCGGGGACAAGTTCGAATTTGGCACAACAAGACTCGTTTATTTCTTCGACATTGTTATATGATTTAAAACTTTTAATTCCTTGGTTGGTAATGAAATGGCCGTTTTCTATTTTATAAACTTTACCTTTAGTGAAATATGGACAATCACCTTTTACACACCTAACTTTAAAATCTTTCATCCTGATACCTCCCTTACAAAAATAGTTCTGTTAAATCCAATGCTACCTCCGGCATTGTGTAAAAAACTTTGCTGTTTGCTTTTAACAGCTTATAAATCTCAGTCACTACAAGTTGAGCTTCGCCGTCCTCATATGTACCTAAAAGGTGCTTCTTAAATAATGATTTGCCAAATATGTTAGTCCCGTAGTACCTGCCGTTTATGTATTTGTCTTGTGCATAAATTTTTGAAAATGAATTGAAATTAAAGATTAAATCCTTGTCTTGACTTAGAATTTTCATTGTTCCGACTCCTGACAAAATTAATATAGTTCTTTGGTTTCTTTAGCTCTTGTCAGAAGTAAATTGATGGTTACTCGTTTGTTACTGGTTCGTATGTTTTTTCAAAGACATTAGGCTTGCATGAGTAAAATTCACCGTTAACACCTTTGATTATGTAGTCGTTACTATCGGCTAACATAGGCCCTTCTAACGTTTTAATAAGTACTTTAATACCAGAGGCTACCGTTATATATTTAATTGCACCGCTTATTATTGCCTCGATAAACCAATCTGGCGTTTCTTCTTGATTCTGGTTAAAAGCTTCAACCACTACAGGCTTTTTGCGATACTTCATACTACCCTCCTACAGTAAGTAAATTAGAATCATCAGTAAGATACCGAATCCGGTAAATCCCCAAGCGAAAGAATTTGATTCACGACATTTTGTTTCGATTTTCTTTAACATGGTGGTGGCTCCTTTCAGGCTACAAATTTGATTGTGTACTCTTTTACAATTGCTGAATATATTTCACGAAGCTTTGGGTCTGATTCAACAATGTCCATCTTATTTACTTTATCTATTGCTGATTTCGCAGCTCCTTCAATCTTCATCCTGTATCTTTGATTGTTAAGCCTGCGGTTTAAATCAACATGAGCACGTTCTTCCAGTAGTTTGTAGCTCTCTGTTTTTAACTCCCGGTACTTCGAGTTCCCAACGGCCTTTACAATCTTATTGAGCATACGGTTTATATCATCTCTCCACTTATCCGGTGTGCTTATTACAGTATCTTTTATTGTCTGAGTAGTTAACTGCAACGTATTGACTTGGGATTTCAAATCTTTCATTGACTGAGCTTGCATTATAATCAGGTCTTCTATTGATTGTGGTTTAGGCTCATGTTTCATGGCCAGTTCAATTAATTTCGCTCTGACTACAGCATCATACCGGGCTGCTAATTGAAGTACTCCTTCTTTGGTAAGTATGTAGTATGGTCTTTTTTCACCTTTTGCATCTTTGTATTCAACCAATCCAAATTTGGATTGGTACTCAATCCCACCGGATACAAGCTTTTCGATTTCATCTCTTATATCTCTCATTACATGTGGGTGTTGTTTCCCAGTTACCTCTGCGATTTCCATTGAAGTCATTTGGTTTAATTCTGATAATTCGTTCAAGGGGTTTCCTCCTTTCTTTTAGTATTTAACAATTAATGGTAAAATGTACTTGGCAGCGGACTACCAAGGAGGATTTATATGGAGAGAGAAAAAACTAATATTGAAATTTTAAACGAAAACTTTCACAGCATTATTACTGAAATTCTCAATCGCTTTGACTTCAATAAAACTAGCGATATTGAGGAATTAACAAAATCTTATTGTGACCAATATTTAGAAGTACGTAGGTTGGTAAAAGAGATATACACTCCTGAACCAACAAAACTTACAATTAAAACTTTGAAAAAATAATTACTTACCAATGTCCGCTGCCGTTAAATTTTCTTCTTTACTTACTACAACAATTTGTCTTTCAGTTTCTCCATCAAATGCCACGGTTTCAGCTAACACTGTATCCTTTACAGATTCAAGGACACTTAATACTGTACTTACAGGAAGTTCAGAACCTTTTACCATACTGCAAATGCCATCATGTAATAAATTTCTATTGAATCCCATTAAACTGCCTCCTTTCTAAATATCTCTTGCCTGAAAACAAAGTTTTGATATTGTTTCAGCTAACTTACAGGAAATTTCAAAACACTCATTTTTAGTTGCATTATCCTGTAGCTTTTGAAGGGTTCTTATCTGTTCTTCAATTACTGATTTATAATCCATCTAGCTCGCCTCCTTTCTTTAAATTCCTAAATTTTCAATCTTTTGTATTTTGTGGTATAATCCTTTCACAGGCTATTGCAGTAGCCGAGTAAATAGAAAGGAAGATGTTCTATGACTGAATTAAACGCTTTATACCAAACCATCACTGAAGTTAGTAGTTGTCAAATTGCACAGCAGCGTATTAATGAAGGTTGGCATCTTATAAATGCCGGATTTAGAACCAATAAGGAATATTCCGAAACCGTGTACATCTTAGGAAACACTAAGAAAATAGTCCCCGGAAAAGTAAATGTTGAAATCCTTCAAAATCAAAAGGATTAATACTCCACGTTTTCAGGTCTTCCCATCATGTACACTATATTAGCATTGATAGTAACATCAAGGAGTACCCATCCCCTGTTAAGAAGGAGGTTAGCTTCATCACAATGAAGTACTTCCTTCAATTCTTTTATTTTAATAGTTAACATTTAAATCGCCTCCTTTCTCGCTTGCATTGAAATTATTCTTGAACTTTTCTTAACTTTCCGTATAGCTGTGTGGATTCAGTTTGGATTGCCTGTGTTTCTTGATTTCTTAACCATATATCCAATGATTCTTTGCGAAACAAGTATATTCTTCCGACATGAATGAACGGTATTTCCTTTTGTCTAGCCAATTTCAGTAAGAATCCATAGGATATTCCTAAATAATTTGATGCAGTCTTTGCATCCCAGGTTACACGTTCCTTTGTTAAGTTTTTTTCTTCCATAATCTAACCTGCTTTCTAAGATTCATCAACTAGCTTGATACTCTCTAAGTTTTTCTTTCAAATCTGGATATATATCCTCGAGCTTGCAACCGTACATTTTACACAACTCTAAAGCTAACTGTAACGAAGGTTTTTTGTCTGTTCCTAGTTTTTCTAATTTGCAAAGATAAGAGATAGAACAACTCAATTCTGCACTTTGTAGGGCTTTTACTTTAGATTCAACATCCTCCCTTTTTAATCCAACATTTTCTCGAAGTCTGCCTAAAGCATTTAACTTATCTACCTTTGTTTTCCTCAAATGTTTATCACTTCCTTTCATTAACATATTATCCTATCAGTCAATTATTAGCAATTTTGAATATTGACTATAATTCATAATTATGGATGATTTATGAATATTATTCCATTTTTTTAAACATTCTTTGACTATAGTTCATTTTTTCTTGACATTTATTGACTGCCAGTCTATTATTATACTTAAAGTATAATATATGGAGGAGTTGAAATGTTTTCTCGAAGACTTGCATTGTTGATGGAAAAGTTTAATTTAAAGCCAGCCGACTTAGCCAACGAATTGGGAGTTACTCCATCAGCGATAAGTAAACTATTGGCAGAAGAAGGCAGGTATCCCAGTATTGAAAATTTAAAAAAGCTAAGGAGGATTTTTAATGTTAGTATTGATTATTTGTTAGGATGTGATATTGAAGACATTAATGATATGTTAAATACAGTTGATGTAACTTATATAGCTTCAGCTATAAAAGAATTAAGACGAACCATGAATTTATCCCAGAAAGAATTTGCTTTATATAATGATTTAAAAGTAAAAGAAATTAAAGACATTGAAGACGGTAAGTCAGTAGATATAAATACAATTAACCAAATTGCTAATCTTTCTGGTGTTAGTATTTATAAATTATTAGGTCAGAATCAACCATACTCTGAAGATAACACTGAAAAAAACAAATTAATAAAATTCGCTGCAAATTTAGATAATAGAGAATTTATGAATATTGCAATAAGAATAAAAAACTCTGGAATACCATTGGATAATATAATTATTGCAAGAAAACTTTAATTAATTTATTTCTTGTCATGTAAATGAATTTACGGAGGTTTGTTATGGAGAATTTTAGTATATTAAACACTTGTATTTTATCAATACCGCAATTTTTCCTTTGTTTTATGTTTTCTTTAGTCGTTATCGGCAAGGGAAGTGAAGTCCCTTTTAAATGTGATTCAAACAAATTTATCATTAGTTTACTGAAAATATTATTTTTGGCGAGCATAGTTTCATTTATTGGCTCTTTTATTGGTACTTTTATTCCTAGCATGAATATAGTATCAATTGCATATATGGTAGTATATTGCATAATACTGAAATATTTCTACAATACTACATGGATGGAATCGTTGTTAGGTGTAGCAGCTTTTTCCATTCTTATTATTAGTTTTGAATCATTATATGTCCCCTACTGCATTCGCTATTTTTATAATGGTAGCGAAGCTAATTTATTAAACTCTCCGGCACTAAAGATATTTTTATGTTTTATACCTGAAAGAATCGTACAAATAATTGCTATAATTTCTTTTTGGAACTTTAGCTCAGTAATACAAAAATTAAAGCAATATCAAATTGGGCTTAAAGGATTTATATTTATTGTTTTCACTTTATTTTTCATTGAACTAAATCTTACTAAAATTGTGATTGCTTATTTCCCAGTATTTAGCTTGGATACAAAAATATTGCTAGGTTTATGTTGTGCATGTAGTGGACTTCTAAATTTTGTGATATTATATCATTATATAAAGGTTATAACAAAGGTTTCAAAATATCATATAGAAAGGAGTGTTGAAAATGGACAACACTAAAAAAATATTATCACTTATTGATTCAGGAGTTACTAAAGTTGCAGAAACAAAAGCAGACAATTTTTGTTTCCTTTGGGGATATCAACCTAAAACTCCAAAAGCATTAAAAAAGATTAAAAAGTAAAAAAAAGCAACTTTACGGAGAAAGTTGCCAATAAATATAATTTCTTGTCGATTAATAATACCAAATTTACGCTAGACAGTCAATATAGTTTGATTGTCTTTTTCATTCTGTTTGTATTTTGAATTATCGGTAAAATTGTAAGAACTTCCAACATACAACCAATGCTTATTGATATAGATATGTAATTTTTATTTAGTACAAGAAATAAAATAACCCATATATATAAAAACCGATGTGTTGTTATAGACTTCTTTTTAAATTTTAGAATTTCATCTTTATCTGTTATCATATTGTTTTTAGAACCCTTAGGAGCATATTTGAATAAGCATATATGGCAAAAAATAAATATAATTATTAAAATGATTATGGTTAATATATTTGATAATAATTGAAAGTAGCTGATTATGGTTCCGGGAATTACACAAATTAAAGTTGTAAATATTATACAACCTATTTCAGTTTTCATGTGAAACCCGCCTGCATTTCTTCTTAGAATAGCAAATGAAAAAGCAACTAACATAGTTGCTAAAAATGATTTTATTATTAAAGATACTATTGCCATAATCAAGATTTTAACTACATCTCCATACAATGATTGAAACCCGAAATAGCGTATTGTTCTTTGTTGATGATTTAGACCGAGCTGTTTAGCAAAATAATTAGCACTTTTATATGATAATTTCTCTATTATTCTCATTCTATACTCCTATTTAAAATCATTAATAAAATAATTATATAGCATGTATTAAATAAATCAAACTAGTTTAATACATCGAAAGATATCGGGGAAAACTTGGGGAAAATTCGGGGAAAATATTTAATTAAATATTACATATTAAAGATAAGAACAAATAAATTGAATTCCATGTAACACTTGATATATCAAGAATATACGATTTAAAATAAAAAGAAATAAATATATTTTGCGCACTCCAAAACCGTCGGCTGCGGGTTCAAGTCCTGTCTCCCCTGCCACAGAAAAGCCTAGAGCTGTAAAGCTTCTAGGCTTTTTGTATGTTATCATAAATTACGGTGTTTTTAAGTGTTGGGGAAAATTTGGGGAAAAACTAAGAACAAATAAGTGTTAATAAAACTAATTATATACAAATAAAAGTCAAGCCTTTTTACCAAGCTTTTCCTTTTTGCTCTTGTTAAGAATATTTCCTAATTTATTTGCGTTAGCTACATCCTTACTTCTCAGACTGTGAGAGTAGATATTCAATGTAGTTGACCTTTGGCTATGTCCTGCCCTTCTGCTAACTGAATCTATATCTGCACCATTTCCAAGAAGTAGCGTAATACCAGTATGTCTCAGTCCGTGAAAAGTTAATTTGGGCAAACCATATAAATCAATGAACTTTTTAAATTGCTTAGTAGGAGTATACGGATGCATTAATTCACCATCCCATGTTGTAAAAATAAATTTTCTTACTTCGTTTGCATCAGTATTTTGCTCATTATTATTTTTCTTCCAACGAGTGCCGGCCTCTTTTTCTTCTTGCATCTGTATTTTTCTAAGTTCTTTTAGAATTTCCATAACGTTTTTAGGAACCGTAACAGTTCTTTTTGAAGATTCGTTCTTTGGTTCTTTAATAAATACTCCCCTTTTAGGGATATACTGAGCTGCTTGTCTAATATTAATAGTTCTTTCTTTCATATTTATATCTTTCCATTCAAGCCCCATTATTTCTCCTTCTCGCATTTGGGCATATAATGCTAGATTAACCATAGCTTGAAATTTTATAGGCTCTTTCTCCAAATAATTCAATAAAGTAACGGCCTGAGACTCATCATAATGTGGAACCTCGCCCTTTACTACTTTGGGAGGTTCTACTCTTTCAGCCGGATTGTTAAGTAATAATTGCCACTTAACTGCTTTTTCTAGCATTGCAGAAATAAGCCTATGATGATGTTTTATTGTCTGATCTGATAGTTTTCCCGTTTCTATCACCTCAAAATAATCTTCTATTTTAATTTTTTTAATATTTTGCTTTAATGAATCAATAATTTTTACTGCTGTAGACATACTAATCGTTTCAGATTTAGCAACCCTTTTTAATGTTCTAATATCTACAAGGCTAATTTTCTGTAAATCATAAAGAGATATTTCTAAAGTTTTCAGTAATTCATTGAATTCTTTTTTTGCCTTATATTTTGAATCTAATCTTATTCCATCTTCAGATAAGTTGTTATAGAATTCAAGCAAGTGTGTAGGTTTAATTTTTTCAATTTTTAAATGTCCTAGAGCAGGCAAAATTCTGCTATTTAACATTTCTTCATACCTGTATAAAGTTTTTGGTGCTAAATTAGTTTTACCATAATCTTTTATCCATTTTTCAGCAAAGTCTGATAAAGTTAATCTTGAAGGTTCAATGTACTGATTTTTTTCAATCTCAGCAATGAAGAGTGATAATTCTTTTTCAGCTTCTTTTTGTCTTTTCTTTTCATCGTCATAGTTGAATTTGATTGTTTTTTGATATTTTATATATTTCCCATCTTGTCCAATCCCTCCACTTACAATTAAACGACAACTATTCTTCCCACGTTTTTCGATACTTCCTATCATTATTTTAATACCTCCTGTAGTATTAGGTTTTATTCCTGATTTTCAAAAGTGAAAAAGCGGTCAGGAACACCGCTCTTGTCGACCCGCGAAGTCTATTCACTCAATGAAAAGTATACCATATAAGTCCATACTTTACACGCTATTGATTTAATTCCAATTAATGTATCATATTGGCTCAGTATAATAAATAGAGAAATAGAATCCAATTACCTTCCATTGATAATTTCAAAGTATAGTCATATAATATTATCAAACACATGTTCGATTAAGGAGGTTTTGTATGCCATTTGGGTTTGAACAGAGACAATGGGAGGATAGTAGTCAAAATGATTCACTTACAACCGAAGGTAAAGAGTTTTTGGAAGTAGATGCAGTAATAAAAACAAACGGGCAAGTTATTCCTACTGCATTTGTATGGGAAGGTCGAAGAATAAAAATTAATAAAGTAATTAAAAGTTGTAGTGGCAGCTCTTTAAAGAATGGATTTACAGGAATCAGATATGAATGTATAGCAGGACGTACACGGTTTTATCTATACTTCACGGGAAAGCAGTGGTACATTAATCATTAAAATAGGATTGTATTATTTTGTAATACATTGTATAATTTGATTATAAACATAAAAAAATGTTTCGTGAGAGAAGTCATCCAAAAGGAGCGTGGTCTATGGGCTAACGCTCCTTTTGGTGTTAGTATATTATTTTTTACAAAATACGGGCTTCGGCTCGTTTTTTGTTTGTATATATTGCAATTATTTTCCATAAGTGATAATATATAGAACAGGCGAAAGAAAATGTCAATCACGCCTCATTGACTGTTTATGAGATGTCACAAAGTAAACCTCACTTTATCTCATAAGCTATCAAAAGGAGGTGATATTATATGGAGATATTTCTTAGAGTGGTATATTATACCCTTGGAATTGTAATGTATACTGTGACCCTATACGTTACATATAAAAAAGAAAAGAATGCCAATAATGGACATTCTTAATCGCCGAGTAAGAGAGTGGTTTATATAAACTGCTCTCTTGCTTTATATTATATTATATACCACTTTCCGGAAAAGTAAACACATTTTATTAAAAATATATTAGTACGCTACTTTTTATCCGTAAGTTTTACAGCAAAAAAGAAAGATACAGCCATAGTAGCCAATGGTGTAATTTCTTTTGCTTCTAATTTTCCTGTAGCTATAAACCCGATTAAGGCACCAACCAGAATAAAGGTTACGATTGTTTTAACATCTATGAGCTTTGCAATTTTTTCTTTCATATTATGTACGACCTCCCATCATTTTTACTATGTTCATAGTATAATCCCCCAAGTGAGGTACTTCGCTCAATTTTTTAGTCCACATGCCCGGATTAGACATGCAAGCTTTTATAACAGATTCAGGGTTATCAAATTTATTTCCAAGTATCTCCTGACACACTTGCAACATTTCTTTTGCCTTTGCTTTTGTCACAGGCCCCACGATTCCATCATCTTTTAACCCTGTCATAGCTTGAAATTCTTTTACGTTCATATCATTTTCACCTGTTCCTCTCAATACACTGTCTCTGATTGCTTCTTTTTGTAACTGGCTAAGTCCACGGGTTTCTATTAGCTCGACATGCCACGGTTCGTATGACATGGGCTTAATAAGACCATATTTCTTCAATTCTGAATTACTAAGTTTATTGAACCACTCATCAGTAATATCCATAGCTATACAAAAGCAATGATTTGATTTACCAAAAGGTGCTGCCCAACACTTGCCATCAGGAGTATATACCGCACCATTTGACAATTGATATCCACCTTGACTTTTTCTCTGAGCCAACGACTGAGCATTAATCACTTTTTGCTTTGCCAAACTCCTGTAACCAGAGGTACATAAACAGTTTTTGCCTTTTGCAGCACACAAGACATTTACTGCTGTAATAAGTTTGTGGTACACGTATGATTCGTCCGAGTACTTGAATTTAACACTATACACTTTTCTTCCCCCCTTCCTTTAGTTGAATTAAAGCTTCTTTGATTTTTTTGGGTATAGGTAATCCCAACTGGGCACAGTTTTCAACAATGCTTAACCCTTCATTGGCAATATAAAAATAACAAACTAAAGTTCTGAATACCCATTGTCCACTTCCTGACAGCCTGTCTAATGAAACAGCTACAATCAAGACTATAAATATTACCGCTTTACGTGCCAATCCTTTAAGTCCAATATTGCTACTAAGTTTTTTAAGTACGTATCCTTTGATAAGCCCTGTACAATAGTCAAGTGCCATAAAAGTGACTAGTACAGATATTGCTATATCCCAAGTTCCAAATAACCATGTAAAAATTGTTGCGACCAATGCTACTATAGAATTAACACTGAATTTATCCATATATTTGTCCTCCCAGAGATGTTTTATTATCTTAAAACTAACACTTCATATACCTTTGAATAGTCAAAAAAGAAGAGCTTATTTCTAAGCTCTTACCTCCCCAGTTTCTTATTTCTTTCATTAAGCCCTTCAATATATCTTGGGTCATCGTTCGGAATATTTCTCAAAATCTTTTTACGTGCTATTTCCATTTCCCTGTTCATAAATCGGTAAACGTATTCAGCTTTTGCATAGTCTGTTTTGAGACTATTAAATGCATCATTATCTTTAAGAGTATCCAATCTTGCCATGGTTGACTTTCCTGCATCCTTCTGGAACTGAACAATTTCATCTTTTGTAAGATTTATTTTAATACCGTTTTTAGTAACACTTTTTTCAACTTGCCTTGGAGCTATTTTAGTTTCTCCGGTATTGGCATAAATATCAATTAAAAGCTTCATACCATCAGTTGGTTTATACCTTGAAACAAATGCAGGATTAAGAAATACATTTAAAGGAGAATTTGTGTCACCGCTGTATACTTGCTTGACTTCACCTGTTTCGTCTATCTTCTCAGGAAGTTTCTTGGACAATCCGGGAAGTCTGTTTGCAATCATATTTAATAAAGTCTTATTAAAATTATCTCCGGAAGTATCACGGGTGGTATTATCTGTTAGCTGTCTCAACTGATTATTAAAGGTTCCCGTAAACCCGGTAATCATGTTTTGAGCAGAATATTGAACTGCATCGCCGATATCCTTTTTCTGCATGAATCTGGTTATACCTGTGAATCCTCCCTGTTCTCCTATGGTGTCCATCATTCCACTTACTCCTGCTCCGGCAGTATCCAAAATCCCAGTAGCTGTTAACCTTTTCTTATTACGAATATCCTTACTCATGTTGGCACCAAATGCAAAAGACATAGCTACAGGTTGTATCCAATCATATGTATATATAAAATCTCCATCTTTGGGTTTTGCTTCTTTTTTATCAAATCCAGAAATTATATACCTAAACAAAGCACTTGTATTTATACGGTATTTCCCAAGGCCTATCTTCCTTTGTAAATCCTCCATTTCGTAATCATCTTCTCCACCGCTAATAATTCCCAGGGATTCAAGCAATGCACCCATCAGGGTAAAGCCTGCTGTTCCAAATACGGCTCTGGATATACTTTCAGTAATTGCCTTACTGTTTACAGGTTCTCCCCTTCTTTTAGCTGATATAGCGTTGTGTACGTCCATAGCACTCATTACAAATCCGGCAGGAGAAAATTCAAGCGACCTTTGGAGCATGACACCCAACGTCCGGCCATACTTCAACATAACATCACCCATTCCAAATTCATGGGTTTTCATACCTCGCTTATTAACCTTATTCCCTGTACCGGCTTTATTCATCCAAGCTTTAAGCTCCCCAAGTGCATCACCTATTCCACTTACACTGTCCTGAAAAGTTATCCTTCGTCCATATTCTTTAGCTGCCTCAAAAGCTGTTTTGTCCATATTTTTAAGATAATCCGCAGCATAGGTTTTAAGTTCTTTACCTTTTAAGCCCATATTCAAGCCTGCAACATATGCGGATTCTCCGGCCATATCCCTTAAACCTCTCATGTATGCAGCATAATCAAATCCCCTAAGAGTAACATTGAGACTCTTTTCCATCCACTTGAATGGGTTTATGTTTGACTTAAATGTGTTTGAAGAAGTTGTCAAATGCTTAACGTCCTTATCTGCTTCAAACCCATAGAGATTATATCCTTTCCATGCTGCCTTTGTAGCTTTTAATAAATCTTTAGCGAACCTCCATCTGCCTTCCGTATCCCTAAATAAATCAGTTCCCTTCTTGAATGTTATTTCTCTTTGTCCGGTTACAAAGGATTTACCCCAATCTATAAAGCCCATTATATTTCTTGCAGCACGTTCTGACCTGTAGGCTCCTTCGTTTCCTAATATGTTTCTGGTTGCCGTTTTAAGATTCAAGAGCTGCATTATAGCTTGTACTGTAGATACCTTCTTAGACCAACTTGCAGGCACAATGTTCTTTAAGTCCGTGAGTATACGGGTTTCAATTTCTTCCCTCTGTACAAAGTTATTAAAACCTTGCTTTGGTAACTTTGCCAGTTGTTCTGTCTCTGATATAAGCTTTTCCATAGCTCCATCAGTAAGACTTGGTAATCCCATTTTTTCAGCGATAATCTCTCTCAGTCTTGGATTGTTGAAATATCCTTTATCGTAGTAATCAAGAAGTTTATCATAAAAGGCCTTTTTCTTAATCTCTCTTTTGGAGAATACATTAGCTATACTGTCCTTCTTCTTCTCAAGAACCCTGTCAAATTCATCACTTATGGCATTTACAACAAGCTTCAAATCAGTATCGTTTATGTCTAACTTCTCGCTGACTTCCTTTAAAAGTTTAACTTTATTTAATTGTTCATTCTCAACACTACTTAAAGCAACCTTTCCAAAATCAATACCGGATTTTGCAACAATCTTTTTAGCTTCAGCACTTAATTTTTTAAAAGCTTTGTTGGCATAAGTTTCATGTTTGAATGCTCCCAAGTTTGACAGCTGCCTTACAGTTCTAAGCCTGTCAACCTCCTGCGGTGGTTTTTCATTAAAAATACTAGCAAGAATAGATTCTCTTTTTGCCTTTGTCAGTACATGCATACGGTTACGGACATATTTTTCAAGTGTAGCAGCATCCTGCTTATTAAGTCCGGCACGTTCCACCATTTCATTAACCATATTTGAAATAGTTTTTTCTCCAACCTTGTAGTAGTTCTTAACAATATCATCAAGACTTGTTTTCGTTTCTTTGACAGTTCCTTCGCCATTACTTGATTTCAGAGAGGAAACGTATCTACCTATTGCAGCATCTAAGGTTTTTACGGAAAAAGTAGGTTTGATACCCTTTTCAAAGTAGTCCGATAACATTTTGAATTGCTCCGTACCTTCGTATTTAGCCTTTAAACCTTCCTTTGCTTTAAGCCATATATTTCTATACTGCTCCCTATTTTGAATAGCCTGTGCCATGAAATTTAACGGCTCGTCCTTCTGTGTAACTCTCTCAGGTAAAGGAGATTCTTTGGCTACATTAAATAGCTCATTAACCATGTCATTAACAAAATCGTGTTCTTTGGCTTTTGGTTCTTTTAATGTACTTTCAATTTTCACCATTAGAAGTTCTGCAGGATCCATATCGTCAATATCTTTCTGTGATATCCCATTTGGATTGTCCTTACCTTCTATAGCTTGCTTTTTAGCACGTGATTTTCGCTCTAACTCCTTGGCTTTTTTTACGGCATCTTTTGCAACTTCTCCGGTATCGTCCTGAATATTATCAAGTTCATCTTTTAGCCTTTTGGCTTTATTGTCTATCTCTTTGTTATCCGCTGGTGTCCTCGATTCATCAACAATTTTTTTAGCCTGTAAGAGAGTGTTTTCCGGGGTGAATCGTTTGAACATATTCATTGCCTGTAATGCCTGTGCTGTCGGTGTTACCCTTTCTCTTACTATCTGCAACCAATTGTCAAGTTCTGAAAAATCCCCGGTATCTTTTGCCTGTTCAATAAATATCTTTTCGATTATCAAGGCTTCGGCTGTGTCTGTACCACTTTGCAACGACTTCTGACTTTTTAATCTATTTATTACTTCCGGCATATCCTTGTTGATGTTTATTACTGCCTGTTCAAGTTGACCGGCATTACTTTCCATATCGTACAGGTAATTTAATTCATCTAAAGTACTCTTAACATTTTCAGGGACAATATAGGATTTCAGCACACTGTTTTTATAAAAATCACTTACTGCCTGTTCACCTGTAAGAGCCTTACTTGAATTTTGAGCGAATAGCTGAAGGTTTATTCTAACCTTTTCAATGTCATTTTCAAGTGCCTTAATTTCATCATTGGTTGTGGCCTTTGCTTTCTTTGCTATTAATTCATCAAGCAAACCCTTTAATGTATCGTATTTTTTTTCGTCAGGTGTTTTCTGCTGCTTTGAATTATTGATAGTATTCTTCACAGGTTCATTTACTACAGAAACGGGTTGGGGTTCCTGAACATTTTCAGGCACTGTTGACTTTACTAGATTATTATTTATATCTGGAATCGGTAAATCTTCATCCTCCTGTATTGGTACTGTGTAGTTTGTACCTTCAAGTTTGTTTTTAATGTCAATATAATCTTGAACTGGTGGAATATTCCCGGCTACAACCGAATCAAATCCTTTAGTGAGCATATCATCAATAACTAATTCAATCCTTTTTGCAGCTGCAACATTTTCCTGTCCTTGATTCACAACTAACTTCTCAAGTCCTGTTTTAATGTCCTTTGGTGTAAGACCTGTATCTTCTCTAAGCATTTTCATTACTTTAGTATCACGATTAAGATTTTTGTTAGGAACAAATTCATTATCAAGTATGTATTTTGCGTAGTCTTGATAAAAAGGCTTAACTTCCGGATTATCAAATTGATATGCTTTAACATTCTTTTTGCTTATTAAGGCATCTTTCCCGGCAGTACTATAACCACGTTCTGTAAGGGTGACACCATTTGAAGTCGGTTGATTCTCTGCTTGCACTTGATTTATAGGGCTTGTTTCAGGAGCTTGGATATTGTTGTTTGCAACGGATGATTCAACCGGGGTAATAACGGATTGTGTATTGGCTCTTACCGTCGACTGTTCGACTGTTGGTATAGTTTGGGCAGCAGGTTCTATGTTATTTACTGTCCCTACAGACACCGGGGTTTCAATAGTTGGCTGAGCTACGGACGTTATTTCCTGTACAGGGTATAAAATATCGGTATTTTGTACGACTGGTGTAACTGGTTGTGTTGATTGTATCCTTTTAAATTCCTCCTGTTCATCCAGATTAGCAAGCTGATTTACCTTATTTGTCGCATAATCCTGTACATCTGCCTTTACTTTATCAACATAAGCGGTTTGCTCCGGCACAGACATTTCAGAAACAGGAACAGTTATATTTTTACTCTCGTAAGTATCTGGTAATGTCTGAGCGATTTCCTGTGCCTTTTGAGGGGTTGAACTGTCACGGGTATTGTAAATATCAACAACTGTAGAAGGCAAACCCAAAACACCTGCCAGAGCAGCACCCGTTGTAAATGAATTAACCAAATCTCCTGCACTTGCAGGCTTTGCATTTTCATTATATGTAATTTTCTGTGCTAAAGGGTCTAAAGCTGTTGACACTACTTCTTCGATACCTTCTCCGGCTGCTCCTACCGCCCTATTTGCCAGAGTTTTTACAATCTTGTTGTCGATAGGTTCTATAATTCTTTTAATAGCATTATCCGCAACACCCGATTTATTTAAGAAGGGAATTGCACTGAACATTTTTTCAGTTCCTGCCTCAATCCCTCCAGATAATGCACCGTAAGCCAGTGCTTGCTGTGGTGTAGCTCCTTCAAGTTCTGCTTTTCTTGCGGAATTACCGCCGGATGATATCCCAATTGAAGCAAGTTTCGCTACGGGAAGTACCATTGATGGCAGCATATTTCCGACTGATTCAACCATATCTGTAGCAGTTTTCTTAAAACCCGAAACATCTTTTAATCCGCTATAGTTCTGGATATTTTCAAGTCGCTTATCACCACTTACCGCAATCTTATCAAGTTCCGGGGTTTCTATTCCAGTTGCTTTCAAGACAGCTCTGGGAGCATTATTTAAACCAGTAAGAAATTCTGTCGTTCCTTTTTCAAGTGCTGCTTGAAACGGGTTCATACCCTTATATACTTCTTCATCCGACTTTATATGAGCCTTACCACCAATAATATCCTTAGTTATAGAACCCAAGTTACTAGAAAAAAGGCTTTTTACATTATCAATGAAAGAAGGTTTAACCGTTGTATTTGTTTCAGGAGATTTAACAGCAGCCATTTTCCCCAAATCATCAAGCATAAAATTCTTAATATCCTGGTCTTTTTTTAATAAATCTACAGTCGGCTTTATTGTCTCTACTGGCTTTGACGGTTTAGCTTTCAATTCTTCACGCATTTTTATAACATCATCTGCCGTATAAGCTTGACGATATGTATTTGCTGAACCTTCTCTTAAATTTTTTATATCATCGGCTGTATACCTTGCCATGTTATCACACTCCTAAGTCAGACAGTAATCTTGCTATTTCTGCATCTGTCAGCGGTAATCCCAACGCCCATTGCTTAACTTGGTCTGGAGAATACAATTTCTTGTATGAACCGGTATAAGTATCATATGTCGCTTTATCCAACATACCTCTACCTATTGTGTTGTAATCCTTATATGCCAGACTATTTTTGCTGCCTAGTGTTGCTGCCGGGTCAGTAGAAATAGTATAACCGCCGTTTTTATTTTTTGTTGCAGTCATGCCGGCCGACTTTAATTTCAACTGGTTATCAAAACTATCAGGATTATTGTCGGACTTATATTTATCCCTTTCTAGTTGCAACTGTCCCTGTTGTACGCTTAACTGTCCTTGCTGCATTGCATTTTGAACTAGTGCCTGCCTTTCGGCAAAGCTTTGCTTTCTTTCGTCAAAAGCATAGCTCTTATTAAATTGCCTTTGATTTTCAGAGAAATTCTTGTCAAACTGTCTTACGTTTTCGTCAAATTGTTTTTGGCTAAATCCGTTCTGCCAGTTCTGTTGTTTTACGTCCTGATTAAAGTTCCTGTTATCGGCATAGCGACTATACCCGGTATTATCTATTCCCAAAAGTGCGTTGACTTGGTTATAGTTATTTGTCCTATCATCCATAAACCGCTGATATGCTTTGTCCATGTATGTAGATTCAGCATCACCAATTTTATTCAAGTACTGTGTATTTGCACCTTGGGCTATTTGTTCAGCGACACTATTTGTTGATACTCCCGGAATACTTGCTCCTGCTACAGAATTGGTATATGCTTTTTGTCCTGCATCTATCATTTGTCCTTTGTACTTTTGAAACTGTTCATCTTTAGTAGGGTCGTAGTTAAATGAACTTGTATTAATTGATTTAAGCAACGAAGCGATTTCAGGTGTAAGTGTTGATGTATACCCACCTTCACTTAATGTACTTCCTAATGCTTTTTCCATTGCAGACGGAATTTTTACATAATCCGTACCGCTTGCACCTCCGCTGAAATCATGCTTTGCACGTATTTGTTCCGCATCAGCGTGAGCCTTCTGTCTATCTTTGTCGGTCGTAGCATTTCCATACCTTATTTGAGCATCCGTTATTGCTGCTTCTTCCTCAGGAGTCAAGTTTACATATGCCTTTTGCATTGCTGACAGCCCGGTTGGAGCAGTAGTTTTTTTGGGAGTTTGTGGATTACTCACAGTAGAAGTAACGGCTTTTTTTGCGGTAGTTATATTATTCGTGTTGGTTAGTACTGCCATATTTAGCCCTCCTTAAAACATAAATTAAGCTACTGTCATTGTTACACAGTAGCTTGTAATGTTTGGTCAAATATGTTCAATTTAGTTATTTATGTTTTCCATATATATAAGCTTGGTTCTGGTATCCAACCTTTGTTTGTTTTTAGGATTCCTTTTTAAATACAACCCTTCCAAGAGTAGATTTATTTATCCCATTTAAGCCGACTTCTCAAATTTTTTAATGATGTCAGAAATATCTATACCGTGGTGCCTTGCAGATGCAGTCGCTGTAGCAAGACATGCCTGTAATTCATCATCATCTATCATGTCCAATGTTCTGGGACCAGTCTTTTTCCCAGTAGAATTTCTCCAATTCGTAATCCTTGAATTAAGGCATATTCCATGTGAGTAAAGAAGCTCCTTTTTAAACTCTTTCCAAGCTACGTCATAGCCAATGTTACTCCCTATCTTTTTGACAATAGCTTCAATAACCTTCCTGTCTGCCCAAGTAAGTTTTTCCTGTGACAACAACTTATTTTCTGTTTGAAGAAGTTTCTTTTCTTCACGCTCTTTTTTAAGCTGTGTTATTACCTCTATCATTAAATCAGGATTATCTAACAATTCATCCTTAGCATACATGCCATGTTTACGGATAGATTCAATTACTTCCCATACCCAATCCATAAAAGCATCTGCTTTTGGCTGTCTACTGAAACGGCATATTTCGTTTAAACCTTTGTGGCTATAAATATACGTTTCTTGTATTCCTGAAGGTGTACTCAATTTGACTACAGCTGAAAATTTATCAATCCTATCTGCGTTTCTTTCGTGAATATTTGCAATAGCTATTCTTGGCGTACCATACTCCAAGGCTTGGCCTATCTGTTCTCTGGTAAACCACATTTCGCCATTTTCATCCTTCCATACGTCACATTGAACTGAACCAAAGCTTTCTGACTTAATTAATTGCATCTATTTTCCTCCCATTATTTTCTTGTGGATTATTTCACTTATCCACAACCTCCCTGTTGATAATTCTGTGGATAACTTTATTATAAGTCCTATTTTATCCATTAGCAAGTATGACGTTTATACTTTAAAAATTTTATAAGACTGTTTATTTAGTAACACTTATGGGATATAATGTAATTAGAGGTATATTTTTTATATGTAAGGAGAAATGAGTATGAAAAAATTTATATTGGGCTTTATAATGGGTGCAGTGCTAATGTGTGCAATACCCTCTTTGGCTAAAACCGATACAGTTCAGGCAATATTCAACGGGGTAAAAGTTGTTATAAATGGTGAGAAAGTATCATTTGCAAATGGTGAAGAACCAGTAACAATAAACAGCAGAACCTACGTTCCTGCCAAATATGTTGCTGAAGCTTTAGGAGCTAAAGTTCAATGGGATGGAAAAACCAGTACTGTTAATATTTCTGACAATACTGCGGTACCTTCTCCCGGTACATCTACAAATGGCAGCCAAACCAATACCGAAGCTCCTATAATTCCAAAGACCTCTAAAGATGATATTATTCCGAATGATAATATGGATAGGCATACTAAGTTGTTTGGTAAATTAAACCTATGTGAGGAAAAAACTTCTGATGGTTTATATGTTTACACTTATAAAAATAATCCTCAGAAATTTGTTTTATCAAATGATATACTTTCAAAATACCATTCAATTAGGTTTAAAACAGCAGATGGTACGATTCCACAAAAATATATTCTTGCTTTAAAACGTACATCTGACAAGAAAGAGTTAATTTACGAAGTTGAATACCTTTATATAAATGATTTAGAATATTTTACACTTGATTATTACGAAAACACAATGTTACCAATAATTAAAGCAGAGGGTTAATCCCCCTGCTTTTTGTTTTTAAAGGTTATTTCCAAGTTCCGTTAATTCTGATATTTGGTGTTATACTATTTTTCCAAGCAGTATTTGTTTTTAAATATGGTACTGGTTCTTTCCAAACACCTGATGAGCGTAAAAATATTATGTTTGGATTTCCGCTTGAACCATACATTAGTATTGTTTTTCCTTTTATTGCAAACAAACTTGTTGTAGAATAGTTGTGCAATTCTGTAATAATATTTGTAGTGTCTACAAAGCTCCAAGTATTTGTCTGTAAGTTTAATTGCATTAAGCAACTGTTCTGTTCATTAATGGCAAATAACCCATTGACACAAGACAAATACGAGGCTCCGTATGTATCATAATAACGAGGTAGTGTTGGTCTTATGGATTGTTGCCACGTTTCTGTCACCAAATCAAAAATAAATAAAAAGATATAAAACAAAAAGTATAGTTTGCCATTGTATTCTATTGGTTTTTCATTGTTACCGTAATATTGGGAGTACGTACCAGTCGGAAGGGTTAATGTTACCCATGTATTTGTAAGAACATCATACCTATAAGTTCCATTAATATTAAACAAATAAATATAATTGTTCCATACGTGCAGGTATCTAAAATTAGACGTGTTCCCCATATCTGGTTTTGAAAGACTAACCCATGAGTTATTTTGAAGCTTGCAAAATCTGTCTATCCCATTACTATTAAAATAAAAAAACGAGTAAATAATACCATTCACGATAACTGACGCTTTATGATCAAGAGGAAGTCCACTATTTGGTGTTACATCACCTGTGTTTATATCATAATAATAGCTATTGTAGTCATATCCCCAAATGTAAATTCTATCGTTGTCGTAGGCCATTATATAAGATTTGTTCCATGATAAAGGAATCAATGTCCACGTATTTGTGTTAAGGTCATATTGATACCAAGTGCTGTTATTTGATGTTGCGAATATCTTTGTTTCGATAGAAAAAGCACTATCATTATATATATTTAATCCTCCGGGATATTCAGTTAACGGGGTAAGTCCTGACATTTAGCCCACCACCTTAAAATATATATCGCCTTCCTTGCCATCCACAGGAGGTTCACCGGTTCCATATGTAATTTGGTGATATGGTGAACCGTTTATCAATATGCCACTCTCTCCGAGTTTAATTGACAAAGTTTCATTTGATGAAGTTATATAATCTATTGACATTCCTGTATCGTCCTTATACATGAAAGCTTTTTGTTCATCACCTGTCCCGTTACCTTCTCCCCATACTATTTTAGGGTAACTGGTAGCCGTGTTTTCATCAAAGAAAATCTTTAATCGTTCAGACGTTTTGTATTGATATACCATTACTGGATTGTCTGTTACCTCTGTAGTTATTTCCTGTTCTCCCGAAGTCTTATTTATAGTCCAGTACAATGGGTCGCCATCCTCGTTTTTATACTGTGCCTTTGGCTGAGTATCATCTCTTACACCTTTTTTGAAAACAATATACTGGTCTTTTATATCTATGTAATTCATTACTGCCGGGTCAGTCAGAATATTACTTGAAAGCAGTCTGTTAACTGTGAGCCTCGCTATATCTCCTAAATCTGCATACAGGTTCTGAGTAATTATTGTATTGGTTACAACTAAATCAGCCTTTATATAGTCGGCTATGAGTTTTTTGATAAATCTTGAATCAACGTTATCCTCGTCCAAGTTCTCAAGAAGAAATTCCATTTCCTTTCTCATCTTGTTGTACGCATCATAAAGATTCTGAATTGACTTTTTATCGTCCTTGTCCAATGAAACCCGTGGTAAAAATACTAATGCCATAATAAAATCCTCCTATTCAATATCACTTTTTACAATAATTTCTCTTATAATTGAGTATACTTTGCATTTGCCATTGCCTGCCAATTTCAGTTGAAACCAAAATGCATGTCTTGGAATTTCATATGTAGTGAAATAATGATACCCTGATTGAGTATCGGTTCCTAAAGGTCTGTAATTGCTGCCATCTGTTTTTATGAATACTGACATATCAGAACCGGATTCCAATTCAACCTCGATTTTTATCTTACTTGTAGCCTTCATGCCGAGGTACTGCTCCGTAAACCTATCTGTTTCTACTTGCCATGCAACCGTTTCATCGTAATCCGAATTACCAGATAACTTCATAATAGAGTTTGTAGTAAGGGCATATAGTGCATTGTTTGATACACAAAAATCAAAAATACGAAGATTTGAATCTTCCTGATACCAGTAGCCAAGTAGGGTGTCATAAACATATAACGGGTATGTTGGTTGATTGTTTGCACTTGAAGAAAAATTAATATAATACTTATGATTGAATGCTATTCCCACTCCCGGATAGTTTTCAACTTTTTCTTGAAGCTGTAGTGAAATAGGTTGTGGGAAAGAACCACCATAAACACTTATACCTTTTCGGTCAAGCATAAAAACCCTTCCGTCTATTTCTGCCATACTCTTATGTGATATACAACCACTTGAGTTAGTTACAAGTCTAGGAATATAGTTTGTTGGTTTATTCCCATAGAGTTCAAATACGGTGGTACTTGTTGTAAATACCATATGATTTTCAAGGGGCTTAATCCCAGTTAATTCCCCGTAAGTCTTATCAATCTCAAAATAAATACTATCAGATTCCTCTACTGGATTACTGAACTTTGTCCATGTAAACGGGTCTTTAAATTTACTTCCATAAACGCCGTTCCCACCTACTCCCCATACTCTGTTATTAAAAACACATGCCCATTTAATATCAGGGCATGAACCTGCTGCCGGATATGTACCACTACCCAATGAATTTATTGTCTCTGAGTTTATATCAAAATATTTTTTATCAGGGAAAATTAGTACATAGTTTCCAAACTCACACATACTTTTAGTCCCATTTATTACTGTACTGGGAAACCCTATCCCGTCATAAAAAAAAGTGCTGCCTATAGTCCAACAAAACTTGCCATTGCTTAATGCAATCATATTACAAGCATCTTTATTTGGATTGTACAGCCAATTATACAGATACCTTGGAGGTCTTGGAGAAATACAGGTGGGATAGTCTGAACATACGTTCACCATGCTCCTGAGTTCGCCTTTTTCTATATGTGGCATCCTATTCAGTCCCTTAAATGTGATTACATCTGTATTCTCAGAAAGAATTTTGGATTTTGATTTTAATTTTGGAGTATCCATAAGTTTACACCGCCTTATGCCTTTCTATTTGTGTGTCTCTCGTTATACCATGCTGTATATTCAGCCTTTGATGTATTGTACAGAGTTATCATATTATTGAAGGTTTCAGTATCCTCCTTAAATAGGCCTATCTTTGCAGACAGGTACTCATAATACATCTTGTCATGAGGTGAATCTACAAACACTGTATCGAATAGAGATGTATGTTTTACATATGGCTTGAGATATACTATTGTTAGGTTTGTTTCGCCCGTCTCGTCACTATCATTAGGGACAGGGTATATTCTTACCTTGGATGATGTTGAACCTTTTAAAAAGCCCGTGGTGTCTTTGTATGATTCATCTATTTTTTGTAGACTTTCATCATTAACATATACCTGGTCAATATAATCAAAGACCACCCCATCAGGAAGGTTATATTCTGACTGGCCTTCGACTAATGCGAAATCAACACTTGTTTTTTCTTTGTATATTTCATAATGAATTGAGCCGTCAACCTCATTCACAAACTGTATAATTGTTTGGTCATTTACTATAATGGAATCTGGTTTAATGCTTTGAAGGAATATTTTTATTTCATTAATGGTTTGTGGCACTTTTAAACGCTCCCTTCTCCCAATGCAATATCATAAGTGTACTCCGACTTTACAGTTATCCCGTCATTTTCGTAATACGTTAAGCTATAGTTCTGATATACACCATCTACTGGATTTAAAAATCTTATCTGAAGATATTTCCTTCCATCGCCACGCTTATAATCAATCACGGTTGTAAATCCGTTTTCGTCAGGCTCGGAAGGTACACCCTCCCAAACAATTAAATTTCCTTTATGTATTACATCAAATTCGTTGAACTTAAATTCTCTTCCAAATAGTTTCAATAGAACTCACCTACCCTATTACAACTACTTTGAACTGGTTTTCAGTGGGAGCTTGTGCAAAGGTTACTGTTATATTGTTAGCATCAACTATTGTAATATCTGTAAACACTACATCGTATGGGGCTTGATTAGACCTAAGAGATGTATTTACATCAAGGGTATTCAGATTATGAGTCACATTAAATTGTGTTGCCGTCCCGTCACCAATTGCTTGAGTATATTTATTAGTTTTTTGAGTTATCAGCGTTTGTAGATTGCTGTCAGCAGTTTCCCACTGTGCCTTTAAATTTGCAATAAAATCCGTAATGCTCCCGTCAGTATCATCATCCAATACATTTTTTATATTTTGGATTTCAGTGTTAAGTTGGTCAGTAATAGTTGATGTTATAAAGCCACTATCATTTTCTAAGTCACTGACTTTAGTCGGAATTGTGCCGGTTCCTGTTCCACCAAGATTAATCCATCCACTACCATTCCACCCGTAGAATTTCGAGTCAGCAGTATTAAAATATACTATACCGCTTAAAGGTGATGAAGGCCCTGTTGCAAGATTTTGAAGTCTGACATTCTGTAATTCATTTTTATTAAGATTAAGATTTGTTAATACAAGCATTTCTCTGTCCTCCATTTAATTTAAATAAGCCTTGCCTGAAAATTCAGCCTGAAATTTGATTTCTATTGTCTGCATGTCTATGTATGTAATGTCACCTAAAACCGTATTGTCAGCAGAATCTACCACAATGACACTACATTTTTTATTTAAGGTATGGTGTACTGTCCAAATTTTCGCCGGAACTACTTGTGTATGGGTATAGTTTGTAATTTCATTTATGGGGTATTCAGTCTCGCTGTCCAACATATTCTCAACATTAAATGAGTTCACAACCCGGTACGTAAAGTTCTTTGTTGTAATCTTGTCCAAACCCTCATATATTTCTACGGTACCTATAACTAATCCGCACTTTTCAAGCTCTGTAGTCCCAATGCTATAAACTAATTTATCTACGACAACAGTAGGGCTACTTTGTACAATCTGTCCGTCCGGCCGTTTTAGTAATATTTTAAATGCGTAGTCAGATAATTTAACTTTCTGCCCATTATTTGTAATAGTAAAACTAATTTTATTAAGCGTATCCCCTCTTACAAACTCCATAAATTCGAACTTTAACCGGGTTTTGATATCAAGTGCTATGTAGTACACTTTTTCAATTTCCATAAGCCTTCCCCCTTAGCGGAATCTTGGAGCTTTTATCTGTCTATATCTATTTGATACTTTCCTGATGCTGCTATTGGCTAATGCTGCAAGCTCTGTAAACTCTGACATTAATTCTTTGTAATTATCTTTATCAACTTTTTTAACCATTTGGGCTGCTATGTAAATAGGAATACATCTTTCGTATACCGGATTTAATTCAAAATCTTCATTCAAACTAGCAATTTGAGTGTTTAAAATATATTCTCTTACCGTATATGTGCCACGCCAATAGAACTGAATGTATTTTCCGTCTATTATTTTGAAGTTTCTTATATTAAATCCTTCAGGAGACAGTACCTGATTTATACCTGTGCAGTTATTTAAAAGAGGAAACTTATTGTTTATATCCTCACAAACAATAGTTTGCTCCTGCGTGGCTTTAGCAGTATCATATAAGTCGCTTAAATCACTAAGGCATTTATTATAATGTTTAATAAAATCCTTATCAGAAATCGGCATTCCTGCTTCATATGATGCTTTGTTTAAAATTTCTCTTAATGGATTTAATGTCATTTTTATAATCTCCTCCTAAACTTATGCCCATTTTGTAGAATAGGCTGCACTGTCAATTTCTCCGTCAACTCCATGCCTTAAAGCATAATGATACATTTCTCTAGTTTTCCATGATGTTTCATCCTGAATTTTATTATTTCTGTCACGTTCTATTTTTTCGTTGTGAGCTATCATTTCAGCACGTATTATCTTAGCTCTGGCTGATGAAGTCTCTAATGTTTTTGTTACTGCTCTTTCGTCAAGCTCTTCATATGGGAATGTCAAACAATACGAACCGTCTATTTGTTCTGAATGGTGAAGTTCAAACCTCTGTGTATCCGGATTAAATACAACAAAGTATCCACTGTCAATTTCACGTAACCTGTCAACAATCCCATAAACGTCATTTTCAACAAGTATACATTGTGGTTCTACATCACCACGATTTTTGAAATAAGTTAAATCAAACATCAAATTACCTCCAAAAATAAAATCAGGGAAGGGAAGTTTAATTTTCCCTCCCCTTTAATGGGAATACATTTTTAATTAACCGCCTGTAACAGTAATACCGGACATTTTGAAATTAGCTCCGGGATGGTCGCAAATCAGTTCAGCATATTTGATAAGAGAAGCAGTATACTTTGCATATCCTTTAATCAACGTTATGATTGCTCCTTTATCATCTTCCATCCAGTTCCAATCATC
The DNA here is from genome assembly GCF_029318685.1 of Ruminiclostridium papyrosolvens DSM 2782. Lineage (NCBI taxonomy): Bacteria > Bacillati > Bacillota > Clostridia > Eubacteriales > Oscillospiraceae > Ruminiclostridium > Ruminiclostridium papyrosolvens. The sequence continues at coordinate 1,965,229 of NZ_CP119677.1, read as the reverse complement.
TAACTGATGCAGTTTCCATTCATTTGAGGTTAAGCCGTGAGCTTCGCCATCCTTTATAAACCTGTCTGATGTCAGAGGAATACCATTTACACTCAAAGACTTGAATCCACCCTGTAAGTCAACAACATTGACTTGTCTTTGCATAGTTTCCAAGTATTCATAGTATTCTTCGTATACAGCAGGAGCAGTTGCAATGAAATCAACATTACCTCCGGCATAATCTCTCACCTGTCTCATAGCTGTTACAAACTTTCTGCTTGTCAAAGTGCCGACATTTTCAAAAAGCTGAGGGACAAGCCAACTGTAACTAGCTTTTTCAAGGCCATAGAGAGAGCCTACCTTTGCAAATACTTTGCCAAGTCCAGTCATTTCTTTATCTTTAGAACCCTGTTCATACACACTTACAGTTGATGCAGTTGTAACCGTTGCTGTTCCTTCGAGAGTAATGGTTTTATTAGCTCTATCAATGGACTTGATACGTCTTTTAGATCCGTTTGTTATTTCTGCTCCTGTTGAATTGGTTATTAAATCAACTATCATACCTTCTACAAGATACTGAGTACTTGCTACCTCTACCGTTAACGAATCGGTGGTAGTACCACAGCGTGTAAGCTCACCAGTTCCGTCACCATAATACTGTCTTCCTGCTGAGAACTGGCAAGACTTTTTAAGTCCGTCCATATTTGAAGTTAAAAGATTTTCAAAAGCAGCTACGTTGGAAATAGATGATTTCCAAGCTTTATCTGTAATTTCCAAAGTACCGGCCAGAGTTTTTAACTCACTTCTGAAATTCTCTCTTTTATTAGAGCCACTCATCGGCAAAGGGTCATTTTCATTTATAGAACCTGTTCCACCGTTAAGTCCATACGGTACACATTTTACGACTGTTCCCGTAGTCTCAATATCTGTAGTAGTTGATTCAATCTTCTGTGCTACCGCTGCCAAGCTTACATTAATCTGTTCGCTTACCATAGGAAGGTATACCGTCTTAAAAACCTGATTTATTGATTCCGTTGTGATTGGCATATTATTTCACTCCTTTTAGTTATCCACCAAAATTTCCACCTAATATTGCCCGTGCTCTAGCTCTAAATTCATCTGTGTTCTTAGGCTTTTCAACTGGTGTAGCAATAGGTTGACCGCCTGTTGATGCTATGGAAACTGGTGGTTGTCCTTGCTGCATTTTTTCGGCCTGAGCTTTTATAACACGGTTAACAATATCTGGATTGCTAAGTATGTTCTGAGTTACAAAATCTTCATCTTGAAGGTAGCTTGTTGGGTCTACCTGTTGCGGAGGTTGGTAATTCTGTTGTCTTGCAGCTATGTAAGCATCTTTTAAAACAATATCTGGATTGTCACTATCCCCAAGGCCATTGTCATTAATGTACTGAATAATGGACTGTTCATTGTCTGCATAATCTGGAACACTGCTTCGAAACTGTTTTAAAGCGTTACCCCAACTGTCAACTTTCATTTGATTCTTTACAAAGTCAATGATGGGTGCCAATTCCTTATCGATTACCGACTTTGCCACCCCACCTAAAACCTGTTGAGGTTTTTCGTAAAGCGAATCCAAGAAAGCCTGTGGGTCAATAGTTTGTTCCTGCTGCTGTGTTTGAGGCTGTGAAGTTTGCTGTTGCTGCTGATACTGTTCAATAGCCTGTTTTAACTGTGAATTTTCCTGACTCAATCTTGTTGCCCAAGCCTGAACATCTTTATAACGCTTTTCAGGTACTACAGGTTCGTTCCCTGTTCCAGTACTTGGTTCCCCGGTTCCACTTGATGGTGGAGTGTCGGTATTCTGTGCAGGAGTTTGTGAAGCAGACTGCGCAGATTGTGAGGGCTGTTGATTTTGTGTACCATCTGTAGGAGCCGATGCTTGATTTCCCTCACCTGTTGGCTGCTGAACTTGATTTGTTGGTTGATTGTTATCGGACGCACTATTTAGTATTGCTGCAATTCTTTGACTAACATTAAGAGCAGCGTGTCCATCTTCTGGATTCTGGCTCTGATTGCTAGGTTCAGCAAAAAGCTGATAATTGAGTATTAGGTCATGTGTGCGTGTGTCGATATTTTTTTCTTTCATGTTATACCTCCGCAATAAATTTCTTGTTTTCAGAGTAAAACAAAGTAAATGTGCGGATGGTCAAAAAGAAAAAGCACTCATTATTTTGAGTACTTTTATGGAAAGAATATCTTACTGAGCCTGTTGTAATTGCTGTCCTTGTTGTATTGCTATGAGCTGCTGCACTTTTTGTTGTGCTAATGCTTCATGTTCGGCTACATGTTGATTAAAGGCTTGTGCCAATTCCGGCTGAGTTGCTTCAAATTCCTCAAAATCTACATCAAGCCTCCACCTGTTATGCTCCTGAATATGTAGGTCGTGCATATCATATTCTTTAACTTGAATAGGTTTTCCCTGTTTAATAAACATGTTTTCTCTTAATGCCCTACTGACATGTGCATCTTCTATGTCGTCAACATTCTCCCAGTCACCCATTTGCAATTGATTAATAACTTTATTTCTTATTTTTGGGTCTGTATCATTTGAAAATAATTTGTATTGTAGTAAGTCAAGAACCATTTGTCTACGCTGTGCCGGGGTCTGACTGAGTTCGTCTTCTTTTTCGATAATGATATCATCGGAAGTAAGGTCGCTTGCCTGCCATTCGATTATTTGCACTTCATCATTTTTCCCTACATGTCTCAGGAGCCTTGGAGTCTTTGCAAATTGCCGATACATTCTCAAGTCAATTTTATAACTGGCTATAGCAGCAATATTGATATTCTCAGCGGTAAGCCCTATTCTTGTATCGTCTGATTCCTTGATTTTTTCCAGTGTAGCACCGCTATTACTCCCGGTAGGGGGCAGGCTCTGTGAAGCAAATGGAGATACTCCACTGATTGTTGTAAATTCGTCTAATAACCTTTGTTCCTCAACATCAAAATCTGTTATTGAAGAACGGTTTTGTATTTCTTGCGGTGGTTTTCCTCCCCGTGAGTAGAAATGTATTTTCCCAGGGTAGAAACCTTCTTCCTCTAAATCATCAACATCTACATTTCCATCATCCTCTACAGCCCAATTTCCTATTGCTTTACGGTTTAATATATCCTTTTTTCTATTCTTTAAAGCATTAAAACTTCTTTGAATAGGTATTAGTCTTTCAATGATACTAACAGGCCAGAATCGTCCGGGTGTTTCAACACAAACTTGCATCACCAAGGGAAATCCATATTTGCCATCGTTTCCAACCCGATATATAAACTCACCATAATGAAGTAAATTATCTCCGGCCATGATTATGTGTAAGCCTTTTGGATGCCGTCTATTTGGTAGTTCCATGTACTCAATAACAATTTCAGCCTTTTCTATCTTTGTTGATTTGAACTGAGATACCACGGAATTACGGTTAAATCCACCTACACCAACATTTGTTTGGTCAAGGGTAAATACATCTACTTCTCTGCCTTTTACTCTTACGCCCCACCTATCATATATACTATTAACCTTAATGGCTTTTGCTCTTATTATGCTTTCGCAGCCTGTAATCCCCTGTGAAAAAGAACTGTCCGGAAATATTTCAAATGCAGTAATAACATCTTTTTCAAGATTACCTTCGTGTATTATATTGCCGTTTTCATCGTAAAACAGAGGCCTTCCCTCACCAGATTCCCATCTGTCACCATAAAAAACACAACCGCACAATTCGCTCCACGCCGTGGCAGTAGCCCTTTTTTTCTGCATGTCTTGGTCTTTGTCAACACCTTCAAGTATACATTTACTCATTTTAGCGGCAGCCTGAGATTTTGTTGAAGAATTTGCAGGAATAACATGAGGGGAAGGAGCAATTTTACAGAGCTTTGCTAGTCTGGTTTCATAAATAGGGGCTATATGGTTGTATATTTCCCTTTCCTCCCATTCAAAATCCCTACTAATTTGCGATACTTCACCGGCTGTAAGATTAATATCGCAATATTGGTTGTTATTTAGGAAGTTCATGTTAAGAATCCATTGGAGTTCAAAAGGTCTTCTATCTTCTTGCCTCCGCTTAAATTCTTTTTTAAGAAAAGATACAACTTCTTCAACTTCAACTGTATTATAATAGCTATTTTCAGTTAATTTATCGTCAATAGGATTTTTATTACTGAATAGGTCTTTGAAATAGTCTAATAATTTCAAGTTATTCCCTCCTTCCATCATGGTTTTTTCTGATTGCACATTTCACTGACTTATGCTTTATTGGCTTTTGATTATACTCCGTAAGGTCATTTGCCATAATGCGGTTATACAGGTCTTTACGTTCTATCCTGTGAGTTATATTTTGTACTAAGATTACAACACACAAAAATACTATGATGATTGTCTGCATGGCTTATCACCCCGTTATGTCCGAAATAGCATTAATGGCAAGGTCGCAGTTATATGATTGTTTAGGTTTGTTCTTATCATCAAGCCTTGAATAATTGCTGACACTCTTTACCTCACATTCGACTACTAGTACAACCTTATCCCCAACTGTAAGTTTTGGAATTGATGTAAATTCCTTATCGTCCAAGTATAGGGTGGGTCGTGGGTCGGATGAATAAACAATTGGGTCACCTTTACTCTTACTCTTTTTTGGTTCTTCAATTTTATCAACCTTTACAGATTTACCTTTTATCTGTTTAAGTGCTTTTTCAATTGCTGTCTCCATTTGCGTTCTTCCCTTCATTGGAATTTACCGGGCTTTCTTCCGTTTTAGAGTCGGTTTTCTTGTCTTCAACGGTTTCCGCTTTCTTTTTAAGAGACTTGTTTTCTTTTTTAAGTTTCTCGTTCTCAGATTCAAGTTCACCCAACTTTTCCTTGAATAAGTCAGCTGAAGCTTTTGCAGATTCAAATTCTGCCTTAATCTGTTCAAGTCCATCAGCTTGTTTTTGCAACTCTTCGTTTTGGGAAGTTAATTCATCAATTCTAGCTTGGAGTTCTTCCGGATTGATTCGCTTTGTTTCTCCATCAGAAGAAAAGAACTGATTTATAACCTCTGCCATTTCAAGTAAGGTGTCCTTACAGTATAACTGTGTAAATGCCGGGTGTTCGTTTTCTTCACCAATTGTGTATACGTCAAGATTCTTGCAGCTTCTTACTTGACATTTGTGTTTGTGCGGAAACTTTTTAATTTCTAACATGGGTTTATTCCTCCTTATCGCCTCTGGCGTTTTAATTTTTTTAATGCTTTTTCCTTATGCTTTTGAAGCTCGGTTTTTTCGCTCGGTAATGGTCTGGTTTTTTTGGAATGGTGCGATAATATTCCGTAAAATGCACCATCTAACTGGTGGTCGTCTTTATCTAAATACTTTTCATTATCCTTTGGGTCTTTAATTGCATCCGGTAATTTCTCAATTAATACCTTGCAGTTTTTTGATATATGCCATTTAGCTGTCATTTTCCCAATATTCTCATCAAAATAAGGTTTTAAATATTCGTGTGCAACTATAGTTCTTAGCTTACGGTCCGTAGCAGTTGGGACAAAGCCGTATAGACCTCCCTCGTTGTAAAATTCCTCAATACTCTTTGCATCTAACCTTTCATTCGAAAAGAAAGCATCATGTCCAATAACTGTATATAGTATTTTTTCTGGTTCTAATAATCCCGTTTCTTCGTTTAGGTATGTTGACCGGGAAACAACTTCCGCAGCTTGGTCTTTATATGCTACCTTGGGGTCTTTCTCACTACGGGTGTATTCACGATATGTCCATACATGTCCATGTTCGTCTATAGCGTGCCAATAAAAAGCAAATGGGTCGTCATACCCATTATCAGCAGACCGCCATCGTTTCCAGTGTTTAGGAATTTGCCCATTCTTAAACGTCTTTTCTGGGTCATAAGTGTGTATATCCGGGTCAAATTCAGGAAATGCTTGGTCGTCAAATATATCCCATGAGCCTTCTAGCAAGGCATCCCTTTCACGTTCAGGTAACTGCATAAGGTTTGTTATGTAGTTTGGGTCCTTCTCCATTAAGAATATGTTGTCGTACACTTTTGCCGGAATGTAGCATCGTGTTATATACCTATCAACGCCGTTTTTATCCTTGCCAACATAATCTGTGAATATCTCGTTTTCATTTTCAACCCCGATTCTAAACCTTTTTTTAAGGAACTTATGTCCTATGCCTCCCGGATTTGTTGATATTTTCATTTGTTTTGGATAACCGTTGGCACCACGAATACGGGATTTCATATACGTGATTCTTGCTTCATCCATATGCGTACCTTCATCAATTCGGATAATGTCATATTCCGCAGATTGATATTTAGACACATCTGTATAGCTTTCCAAGTACCCGAATTCAATTGTGCTGCCATTCAGGTGATACCATCTATGTTCCCCGGCATTATACTGAAATTGGTCGCTAGGGTACATTGTCAAGGAAGTCATTATTAACGAACGTTCAAGCTCTGGAAATGTTTCACGCAGTATCAACTGCTTACTTCCGGGGTGGTTGATAGCAAAAATCATAGCATCAACCAACTGAACAAAACTTTTTCCGCCCAGTTAACCCCCGGCAGCTCCACCATATAAAACTTCGTCTGCTTCACAATTAACAAAAATTCCTTGCTTTTCAGTTAATGTAATAATTGTTTCCTTTTGTTTTTGCCCTGGTGTTGGTTTTCTTTGTTTAGCCACCGGATGAACCACCCCCCATATTCTTCTGCTGATTACTCAGAAGCCAGATTTCATATTTACATACTGCAACAAATCAGCAATACGAATGGTCAAAAAAAAGAGCCTACCCGAAGGTAAGCTCATGAATAGGAGGTATATAGTGTGAATATTGAAGTCAATTGTAGGATATCAGACAGGATATGTTCAGATGGTCAAAATATAAAAAACAACACCGAGTATCCGTCCCGGTGCTGTTAGTCCCTTGAGTATGTAGTTTTTATTTACTCTTCTGACAATTACGACATCTTTGTTTCATTGTAATTCTGCTGTATACTTCAAGCATTGCAACGCTAATAATAAAAGCTAATACGTTTGTCAACATAAGTCCTCCTATTCTACTATAACCCAATCTTCACTAAATACATCTACTTGTGCCGGTTGCCAAGGAAGTTTTCTGATTCCTTCTGAGCAGTCAGGTATTGTCATGTAAAGATAAGGGAATGTCATTTTGCTGTGTTCATCAGGAATTTGCGCTTGTAAACACATTCCTTTACCGTTCCAACCTTTACGGGCTACCTTTTTACCATTTTTCATATTCCTGATTGCTTCACCAAATGTGAATGTCTGGATATTCAGGTCTGTAGGTATCTCTCCGACTACTTCCCATTCATCACTACAGATATTGGTTAAAGTAAAAAGCATTTCTTCGCTTTCTCTTATATCTAGTATCCTTCCGTCCTTGCAATACATCTTGATTGTGCCGTCTTGCCATTTCCAGTAACCTTTCCAACTTGGAAGTTTTACTGCCATTCCTTGTTTCATTGCTTCAAATGCTTGTTTAAAAATCATGTACTCTTCTCCTTATAAGTTATCTTCAATTGTGGCTAACGCATGTAGTACTTGAGCAAGTGTTTCGTCTGTTCTTTTAATAGACATTAAAATACTTGCACCGTTTGATACCGGTGCATTGCCTTTTGTTTCTTGTGTCCCAGTAAACAGCTTCGAGTAGATGGATACAACACCATTCAAAATGTCACATGCCTTGATTTCTACACTATCTGCAAGTTTACTAAGGTTTTCAGATTTGCAATCTACTGCTACACATAAATTTTCATTTCCCATTCCCATTATGCTTTTCTCCCTTCATTTTGTTGGCTAAGAATATGTTGCTTTATTTTGGTTATTTCTTCACTTAGCTCAAAGTTTTTACCATCTTTTGTAATTAAAGCTATGCCTTCTTTGGTAATGCATAAATAACGCCCGGGATTATTTATCAGTGGAGAAACTTGTGTGAATCCGTATGATTTCATGTATTGGACTATTTCATCATGTTCCATTAATTCATTTTCCCACTTTTTATCCATTGTTTTTATTGCCAACTGGTATAAATCAGTTTCAGGCATCGGCTTTCCTCCTTTCATCTTTTTGACATTCAAGAGCGGTTTTACCGCATCTTATACATATGTAACCTTTGCCATTCTTGTACCGGACTTTATGTTTGAGCCATAGAAAACATTTCATTTACTCACACTCCTTAAATATTTCGGGGTTATCTCTGATTAAGCAGTAAATGCCTTTTGCTATTTCATCAGTGTACAATTCATTGTTTTCTCCCCATTCAATACCTCTATCCCTAACTATTCCATGGACAACTTCATGTAGAAATGCTTGCTGCTGTTTCTGAATATTTCGGTTTGTATTGAGTTCTATTTTTGCATCTTCATAATGAATAATTCCTAGACATTCTCTACCCTCCAGACACAAATTGTTTTCAGTCTGAATTACATCATAATCCATATATCCAATTCTTACTTTCTCAGGTATTTTCATTGCTGTCCTCCATCTTCTTAATGACTTTATCTAGTAGCTTATTTCCCATAGCATAAAACTTTTGATATGCCGGGTTTTCAGGGTCATTATTCCATCCAAGGTATTCCTTTGGAGATTTATTCAAGGCCTTTCCATACATTGAGCATATACCGCCATCAAGCTTTAATTTCCGTATAAATTCATTTGGCATTTCACCTTTGACGTAAAGCTTTGTTAATTCACTGTTTACAAGATTTAGTATTCCAGTCATTACCAGAACTGAATACCGCAATTCGTCATACTCTGGTCTGCCGTTGGTTTTACATTGTTCAATGATTTCGTTAAGTGTTTTCATAATTTTGTTAAACCTCCGAAGATTCCCTGTTTATATATTTTTGTTGTGTTTTTTCTATTTCCAATATTTTGTCTGGTAGTTTTTTGTTTAATGTTTCATGAATTTTAGCTCCTGCTTCTGCAATTGCCATATTTGCTATTGCATCTGGTGAAATTTTGCTAACTATTTCAGAATAGTTTTTTTCCAAAATATCACAAGCTATTTGGTGTGCTACTTTTTCAATCACAGTCAGCATTATAGGTTCATATAAATTTTGATATTTTTCTTGCTCACTTATTTTTGTAACGTATACATCTTTACTAGTAGCAGCATCATAATATTGCTCCATCTTCACTTATATTCCTCCTTCTTCCTCCACCTTGTAAACCCCATCCATTAGTACATATTGGCTTACTCTCCTTGACCTTTTAGACCTCATTATACGAAGTTCTCGAAGCTGCCTAACACACTTTTTAGTTTTAGTTATGCCGTAAATAGTGGGTAATGACTTTACTTGTCCCGTGGAATAGTCAGTGTGGAAGGTAACAAGCTCAGTAAAAAACGGTATTAAGTCAGGAATCTCCTGGACTTTTGCAACTTTTTTATCGTCAATTATGGCTACTTCATTGTTGGGTAGACGTATTTTAAGGGATAGTATGTTGTCTTGTGGGCTATGTATACTTGTACCGTTATGCGGGTGTCCGAAGAAGTATGGATTTATGTTTTCAGGCTTATTCTCTTTGTCAATTTCAATTTCGTCAATCACATATATGTTCCCGGTATCTATATCTTGTAATAAGAATAGGACCATATTGTCAACTTGTCCAACTGCTGCTCTAAAAGTTTTACCTGAAAGCGAATTATAAAGCACAGTTTTATCCATAACTATTTTTGATACATCAAAAAGTGGCTTATCGTTATTCATGAGGTACCTCCATCATCTCCGGATTGTCGTGTATGTTGCCGATAACTTCAACACATCTGAATGATTGTAAGAATTCAATCCAAGTCCAATTTCCAAACCACCATGTGCCATTTCTATATGTTATATCGTATATAAATGGACTAGTTTCTGTATCTCCGTATTTATAGGCTTTCACAATGTCGTGATGATATATTTCATGCCCATTTATGGTTTCTATGTATTGTCCTACTGTTTCCGGGATAACAGGAATTATGAGCCAAGTATCCTGAGTGCAAATCCTATGTCCATCACTATCTTTATATGGAGTAACTTTTATGTAGCACCCATACACCCACTCACCCGTATCTACTCTCTTGCCTCTGAATTTATGTTTTCTCATTGATTTAATGTTCCTCCTCCTAAACTTCTATTGTTCAAGTTTTCCACATGTGAATAACTTCACTTATTAACATTTTATCCACACATATCTGTGGATAACTTTATTATAAACCGGGTTATTATCATAATCAAGTACAACGTATTAAATTTATACTTTTATTTATTTTTATCTGGAAATGAGGCAGAATTATAAATATTCTTCTCCTTCCACATCTCCGTCCGTCATAATAATTGGCATGTAGTTTCCGCTTGCATGCATGTCCATATAGGCTTCAAATACTCTATTGCTCAGGTGTTCCCTTAATTCTTCCTGAAAGGCAATGAAGATATCTACAGGAATATAAACTGTGGAATTGAAATAAAGTGGACTTATGCAAAAAAAGTTTTTTCCGCTGATAGGAATTGATTTAATAATCTTGTTTTCAATGAGTTTCTTCCAGAACTGAACGAACTTTGTTCTATGCAGACCTATTTTTTCATGTATTTCTTCCCGTGTTAAAGGAACTATACCGCCATTGGTTCTCTTGGCAAGTAAATTGGACTTGGAATATATCATTCTGGATATTTTATATATCCTGCCCAGTTCCGCATCCGAGAAACATTCCGGCAACGAAATCGACAAGTAGCTTTTTGTCATTGCTGACTTGTATTTGAAGTTGTATCCATACCCTTCTTTCATTGGGTTATAGAACTTCTGTGTCCTTTGAGCGAGTAATTCACCATCACTTGATACACTTTCCCGCTTGTAGTATGTATCCATCTTGATATCTCCAATTCCTTGATAATAAAACGACCCTAAAAGGTCACTTTTGAAGAAATTGCGACCCTACAGGGTCACTCCAAAACTCCCGAAATATTTGTTATTAGTGGTTTACAAGGAAATCGCCAGACAGATACGTATAATATATTATATATACAACTCTGACTGGAACGAAAAAACTTGAAACAGGCACAAAAGGCTTTTGGTTTTCCTTCACTCTCATAATAAATCTTAAATTTAATGTTTTTGGTCAAAATAATATGTGAAAATAAATGTTTTTGGTCTTTTTATTGATTTTATTTTAAAATTGGCAGGTCTTTTTCAGAGGCATTAGGCATTTTCAAGGGTATCCCTCCCCCTATCAGAAATATGAATGCAACCAGAAGGAGAAAAGCTATTGAATTTGGCAACCGGCTTGACACTATAACGTGAAATTATCTTGCAAGTTTAAGGCTGTTTTGTAAAGTGGGACGGAAGATTCTCACTCTGGTGTCAAGTGGACTCTTTTTGGGCTGCTTTTTTATACGGTTAAACATTGGTTGGTGGATACTACGTACGTGGACTGTCCTATCCTGCGACTGGCCCGTTTTAAGTGTACCCCCTCCCCTATAACCTTGTATGTTGGATTAGGTATGTTTGTTGCTGCTGTCTGCTCCTGCTTGATGCATAAATCCGGCTGAGCTCTGGCTTAATGTTACGATACTATAACTCACCCATGTGGTTGTGATATATGTACTATTATGTATAAGTATACACATTATAGGGTAATACTTGTATAAATATACTGTATAAATACATTTTAATTACGCTTTGGAAAATGCTGAAAAAATAAAGTAACCCGAAACCCTTATGGTTCTAGGCTACTTTAGTACTTTAACGCAATCAATTACACGAAATAGCAATTTCGTAGTAATTACTCACTACTTGCATTTATACTCACTTTTGTTGGTTGCTGAAGCTCTGTTTTATCTGGAGCTGGCATAATCTGAATAGTAATTTTTGAAGGAAGTTGATTGCTGTTTGACTGCTCCGGTGCTGTTTCGCGGTAGCCAAATAGTGCTTTTGCAGTAAATATAGCATAAGCTGGGTTTTTAGCTGTGTATCCTGCTTTTTGATTAAAATCCTCTAATCTTAAAAACACCTTTTTAAATTCTGCGGACAATTGCCGTTTTATAGTATCTTCTACGTTTTTATCGTACTTACTGCAAGCATCGTAATTGTCAATAACTTCCATATCGGGTGCAATGGTTAAAAAGTCCTCTAACGCTTCCATTTCAGCTTTTTCATCCGCTTCTGTTTCTATTTCTTTTAATATTTCAGCTTTTTCATCCTCGGATTTGTGTTTATACTTATATCTATCATTTTTGTAATAATTAAAGCAGTCTTTTGTTATTCCCATAAACAAGCAAAATCCTGCGTCTGTAGGTATTGACTCAGTTTCAAAGTAAGTATCTATTTTAATTCTTAAATCCTCCAAACTGCCCCATTTCATACGTCTAGCCATCAAAGTTCCCTCACTTTCCTGCTGTCTATAATCTTATTATGCACAACAGATTAAAACACCAAGTCAAAAACCCTGAAAAAGCACTATTCCCATTAATTTCAAAATTTCTTTACTTACTCCTGCAAGGGTTTGAGGTCAATTTGTCGAAAGATGTCTAACGATTCCCTATTTACTTTTGTGCTACATTCGTGCTACAATATGAGCATAGACAACAGAGCGACAGACACAACAAGGTGTCGGCTACATTGGAGGTAATGCATGAAGAAATTGAATGTACATTGGGATTTTGAAGGGCAAGAACATACTGGGAATGTTGAATTTGAAACACTAGACAATGGTAAAGTATTTGTATCCTTTACTAGCGACCTTACAACACAAGTAATCGAAAATGGCGAACTCAACAAAGAAGATGCTGAGGACATATACAATGAAATATTATCCCGTGACTGTGATGTTACAGGATATGAGATTTTCTAGTCTGCCTGATGATGGGTGGCTGACTACCACCCGAAACCGCTTCGGCGGTCGCAGGAAGTCAAATAGAATAATATTGGGGTGATATGATGCCAGAAGCAAAGAAAAAAGCAACAAAAAACAAGGACGTACGTGCAAGAGTTACGCCGAGAATGAAAGAAGCTGTAACCCGTAAAATAGAATCGCTGAATAATAGCAATGAAGTGTACGGACCTATTCGGGAATCAGATGTTTTAATAAAGCTCCTTGAGAAATGGCTCAAGGGAGAAGTTGAAATATAAAATGACTAAATCAGCAAGGGTGATAATTCCCTTGCTTTTTTTGTTGTACTCGAGCATATATTTAATTAATCTCAAAATCCGGCTTTGAATTATCCATAACGGCCTTTAAGCAGCGTTTTAGTAGCATTTTTGCATCTTCCTCTGATAGTTTATCAATCAACTCATTACGCTTATTATCATCAGTCTCAGTAGTAATTTTGATAGCCCTTTTGGCAGTAATCATACTTTTTCCCCTTTCGGAACCCATTCAATTTTATATCCTATTAAATCTAAAATTTCGCAAACCTCACTATATTTTAAGGTTCCCCGAATTAATTTTGAACTAAAATTCTGAACTGTTGTATCTCTATCATGCTTTTTGTTTAAGGAATCAACAACTTGCGTCATTGTCCATCCTGATTTGATTATTAAGGCTTTTAATTCTCCCTTTAAAGACAATACTACCACCTCCTGAGTATAGAATAACACATTTGATTATACGATTCAACTATCTATTTTAAAATTATTAATAATATTTTAAAAATATATTTGACAATTTAAAGTACGTGGAATATAATTCAATTATGGAGTTGAGATTTAAATTATAAACTTGAATTTAAGAAGAATGGAGGACTCAAACATGAAAGGATATTACACTTTACTCGGAATAGGCAGTAAAAGCGACGTACCAAATATACTGACACACGGAAAAATGCACAAAAGCATATCAGTAAAAATTCAGGAAAACCGCCAAGGCGGTACACCTTTAATACACAACTGTTGCATGACAGTCTGTGTAGATGAGGCCGGAGAATATATTGATTTTACGAATACCAGATTTAAGGAAAATTTAGGAATAGTAAGGATTCAGTAGTATTTTAATTCCCGTAATTTGGGAGAATGGAGGAATGAAAATGTATAAAAGCAAAAAGTTAAATGAAATGAGAGAAATTTTAGAGGAAGAATTTAGGGAGCAATATGACATATGCTGTGATGCTAACAACCTTGATTATATGTTAGCATTTAAAAAAGCTTTTGAAAGTATTGTTGAAAGTTTAGCTGACTTTGATAAATTATTATAGGAGGTGTTGGAATGGATAACAATTATTTAAAATCCGAGAGAGGTATTGAAATAGCAAAGCATTTTACAAACGCTGAACTTGATACAATTAGGCAGGCATTAGAACATCTTGCAGATGCACACATTAAACAGGCAAACCAAATAAGATATACTTCTGGCTCTGATATAAACACTGAATATGAGCAGAAACAAAGAGAGCGAGCGAAGCTTATTCGTATACTGACATTGGATTTTTTGATTTAATGCAGATGGGCCGGAGAAATCCGGTTAATGCCGATACCGTAAGGTATGCAGTCCAAACGCTGCAGGCAAATTTAATCGAAAGGTGGGTTAAATATGATTACTGTAAAATGTATCTATTCAAACGGCGATACAATTACAACTAGCTTTAACGGAACTGTCGATGATGCAAACCAATATTTTTTGAATCAGTATTTTAATATAGGTACAGTAGTTGACAACATGCAACAGTGTGTAAAAATCGAAAGTATGAGCAAATAGCAAATACCCCATTACACAACCGACCAAAGCTTTGTAATGAGGTACCACGAACACACAACCACAATGGGAATGTGCAACTATAATTTTAGCACATTCCCGGTAAATTCGAAAGGGGAATGTAATATCATGGGTAAATATTTATTAAACAAGGAAACACAGAAAATTGAACTTCATTTCGGCAAGACCGAATATATGGCTTTATCAGAACAGCAGAAAAGGGAAATAAAATCTAGCTTCTTATGGTCACGTACAGCCGGGGCATGGGTAAGCCGAAGCATAAACAATCATTACTGGGCTATCCAAACAGCTCAAAAATTAGGTCTTGAAGATGCAGGAACAATTGGTGAAAGGCTTTCATATGCTGAAGAACTTGAACGTAAATCTGAGAGAGCTGAATCAAGGGCCGAAAGATACGAACAATATTCTGAGAATGCAGAAAAAAGAGCCGTAACCTTACAGGCTGACTTTAATAAATACCGTAAAGATTGGTCGTGGTTAACTCAGCCGATAATTGCCGGTCATGCAGGAAGTCAGGCGTTCGCCAGACACAGAAACAAAGTTATTGCACGATATGAAAGAGGTTTTGAAGAATATAAAAAGTCTGAATATTATCAGGATAGAGCAGCAACAGCCAGAACGACCGCAAATAATGCAAAATTGAATGACAAGGTATATCTTGATAATAAAATAAAAGAGTGCAATAAAACCCTTAAATTTCATCAAGAAAACATTGCAAAATACGAAAATGCACTGTATAAAGTTCAACAAGGAGAAATCTTAAAAAAACGTTCTGGGGAACCGTTGACGCCTGACTATATTGAACAACGCATCTCTGAAAGACTTGAAAAATACGAATGGGAGCACGACAAACTAGAATTTTTTGAAAAGGCTTTATCTGACTTGGGCGGAATTCAATTCAGTCGGGCAAATATAAAGCCGGGGTTTATAGTCAGTATCAGAAATTCAGGAAGGCAATGTGAAGTTGTATCGTGTGGACCTGTTAATGTAACTTATAAAATTCTTTATGGTGGAGCTGCCGGAATGGTATTGACTGACCCTTACGCTGCCATTGTGGAAATTGTAGAAGCCAAAGAAAAGACAGAGGAAATCAAAAATCCTTTTGTAGTAGGTGATATTCTGTGTAAGTGCCGTCCTGCTGACAATAGCATATACAAAGCTTATCAGGTAATTAAAACTACTAAAACTGGCGTTAAGTTGCAACAGATAGCTGTTGAAAATGGTCTTCCAATTCCGGATAAGTTCACCGGAGAAGCTGCAAAGCAGAAAAAAATCGTCAAAAACAAATGGAGCGATTTTGTTGGCGTATATGACGATGATTGGCAATTACATAAATACGAACCAAAAGCAATATAACCCCATAAGCCGAGCCGGGGCGGTTAATTCCGGCTTGACTTTTATGTAAAAATTGTATAATATTGTTATGGTTAATATAATCAATTTGGAATGTAAATTTTATTACTAACCACTTGTGCAATAATTTAATATAATCAAAATGGAAAAAGCCCTAGCAATCGCCGGGGCTTATTTTATTGCTCTGTAAATCCTTCATCCTTGGTACAGTTCCTTTCTCCTGCCGTATTCTTTCAAGCTCAATCAATTGGGGTTCTATTGCCTGTAATTTCCGGCAAACACTGCATAGCTCCAAGAGGTCTTTAAAAATACCTGCCTGATACCATCGAATGAATGCTTTTCTCAGGTTGTCAGGGTCGAGTTTATATTTTTTCCCGGATAACCTCCAAGATGAACCGGTGGTGATTGAATTATAAATTGCATTGAAATAACTCCTATCTCCTGCATATTGTTTACCACGGAACGGCTTATGCTCTGGCAATACCCTTGATATTAATTGCCAACTATCGTCTGAAATCCTTGTATAATCTACTGTTCGTGAATTAAATACCGTATGCGGTATTAGATTACTATACCTCACAGACTTGCTTTTGTGTCGGGCGTTGGAATCCTGAATCATTATCTTAAAAGGACTTTTCCGGGAATCCCCGATAATCTCAGTCAGTATCTCCCACATATCAGCATTGGTTGCAAACTCTATGTAATTACTATCGGCTAATCCTTGCCATGCTGTCTGCTCACACTGTAACCTTCGCTGCTTAATTGGTTCGTATATATTATCTTGCACCTGATACTTGTATAATTCTTTCAACCTTTCAAGATGTAGACTATACGCCGTCATACTTCCCCTTCTGTTCGCCTCCTGAGCCTTTTTTATTTCTCTGGTAATACAATCATCAAGGTTGCCCTTTGCCTCCTGTTGTAGACGACTGTATACGGCTTGCTTATCGCAGTTGTAAGGATATCCTTTAACAACATTTATAATTGTTCCCTTGCTTACATAGAAATTATCTGCTATCTGCTGATAAGAGTATTTTGTGGTTTGGTACATTTTTATTACTTCCTGCTGCTCTTCAGGAGTTAAGTACTTTTTAGCCATAGGTTCCCTCTTTTACATGCATAATTTGTTCTATCTGATTCACTAATTGAATGTTTTGTTCGTTTTTATGATATCACATTACAGATAATAAGTACATAATTTATTCATAATGCGTACTAATCATCCGGCTCTAAGTACATTTGATTTGGATTAAATGCCGGTAATGATTTTCTTTCTATCCACCAATTCCATACATTCTTTGCAGTATCAAAAGGCATAGGCTTTTTCCCTTTAGCAATCCTTTTTTCATCAACTTTTCGCCTTTTTCTTTCAACTACCATTTTTTCAAAGGCCAACATGTAATACTTTTTGAACTCAGGGAACATCTTAAATTCAAATTCTCTATTTGGTTTATTTGCTAGCGGACAGCCGACACAACCTAACCTATCAAAGCCACAATCATATAACTTGCAATACGTTATCCTTTCGGCTTTATGATAATCCCAAATCTGTTCTGTAGTCCATGAAATTATAGGATTTAGAGCTTTAACCCCCTTCGCCATGCAAACCTCAAATTGCTTTCGGTTTTCGCCATTGTCATTGAATAATCTTATATTTTCCTTGTTTTTCGATATTACTTCCATCGCTTCTCTTCCGTTGCTTCTTGAAGGACTTTCATCCCATCTGACTCCAAAGGAATGTATGCAATTTTTATTTATCTCAGGACGTTTTTCTTTTAATTCATCACAACAATATCGCATTAATGCTGTTGGTGGAGTACAATGGTCTACAATCATTTGAATCATAGACTTTTCTGGATGTATGGGTATAACTTTATATCCTTTTAGTTCAAGTTCATAAGCTTGCCTTCGTCCAAAGTAAATCAGCTCTGGAGGGTCAATGCCTGTAATATTCCACTGTATAAAAAATTTAACTCCGGCTTTAATAAATAATTTTAGGTTAGCCATGCTATCCTTGCCCCAAGACATTGCAACACAATAACCTCTGGGATCATGCTGCAAAGCTAATGGTTCAAAGTATTTAATCAATTCTATTGATTTTGATTCAACGTCGTAACTTTTTATATCAATTAGTGATAATTGCTTTGCTGTTAACATCAATCCCACCTCCTGTTGGTGCGTAATAGACTTATTTTTAAGTATTAGTCAATGTTTTTAACTCCAACAGGAATCCACATTTTAGGATTGTAGTTTAAGGTATACTTGTATTTATCAACATTTTTAAAGTTTTTCTGTTCAACAACATATGTAACATTATCACTTAACCCAATAAAATGCTTTTGATATAACCCGTTTTCATCTTCTACAATTACTTCAAGTTGATGGTCTGTATTATCGGATGTTATAGACATCTTCCCCGTCATTTGAAACAATACATCACCCTGTATGCAATTTATAACTGTTAATTGCCTAACTACATTAAAATTGTCTGCTTCTTGTGATAAATTTTGGGACACTCTTTCTGCCTCTGTGCATCCTGTCAATACAAATAACCCAATAATCATCACTGCAACCATTAAAAGTGTAATAATTCTTTTCATAAAATTTCCCTCAACTTTCCGCCATTTTAGGCTATACATTTATTCATTCGCTGAACTATACCAAACATCCATCAATCAGTAATAATGTTGGTTCTTTAAAACTAATTAGCATATTAAATTCATCAAGTACTTTTTGCTTGTCTGCCTCAGATGTACAACAACTAAGAAACTTTTCTTTTGCTTCTTCAAGTGTAAGTTCCTTAGGTGGTCCGTTGCCTTCTTCTATGTCACACACCTGTTCTTCGTAGAATTTTATTGCCTGTTCTTCTGTTTCGTCGCATATCAATGCGTAATATGGAAAATCAATGAAATCAAAGAATTTCATCCTTTACACCGTCCTTTCTATTCCAAGCCTGTCAGCCAACCGATTTATTTTTTCTCTTTTAAAAAGTCCAATTTCGCCCTCATCAATTTCTAACATAATTATAAGTTGTTCAATCATTATTTCAACGTCTGCTATTTCTTCGATTATTTCAGCCCTGTTTGACTTACCTCTTTTGTGCTTGCATATCTCTTTTGTGAGTTCTGACATTTCCTCTATAACCATGTCTAGTTGTGCATCTTTGCCCCATGTCTCTATTGCCTTTTTTAATATTTCATTCATTTTACTCAACGTCCTCACTCCCTCTCTGCTCCTGTATTTCCAACTCTATCAACGTCATAAGGCAGTAATTTGCCATGTCTTTAAACGTGTCTTTCAGGCTTTCATCCATGACCTTATTTTCTGCCCCGGTAGAAAGTGCCTTAATTCTGTTGAATTTATCGTACATACGGGTTACAGCCGAGATAACTCCAAGTTCCTGAAACGTCTTCCCGAAGCTGTCCCCGTAGGCTATGTTTTTAGCCTTGTAGACTTCGTTCAGTTCTTCGCACAATTGTTTATGTCTATCAAATTTATTGTTATTTTTCATCATAATCACCCTTTCTATGGCACAATGTTTACAAGTATTACTTTCTCCCATTCGTAACCGTCAACAATTTTTCTAGCCTTTTCATCGGAGAAATCAAAATCATGCATTGCTTCGTCTACCAAATCTTCAAAATCAGCCGATTTTCGGTACATTCTTTCGTCCTTTACAAAAACAAAATCAATCTCAGTTGTGTCCCATCTTGCAACCCATGAACCGTAATCATCACTCACTACACATTCGGTGTCTACTAGCGGTAGTATTCTTAATTCTGGATTTTCCTGTACTAGATTTAATAAGTTTTTAACATTTTCTTGTTGTGCCTCTATTTCTTTACCCATAAAATCCTCCCTTTCCGGCCTCTGGCCTATCACTCCCATGTGTACCAATCACATTCTATACATTCATACCGTTTGATTTCTCTACCCTCATAATCTTCATCTGCATCTGTTTCAATCACGGGGCTGCTACATTTTGGACAAACCATTTCTTTCACCCTTTCTTGGTTCGCACTTCCTCTATTTGCTGAACTACGGACTAACACACAATATAAACGGTTCTTTATACTTATGTAGCCTTAACTGATATTTCAGAGCTTTTTTAAGTGGAATTTCAACACATGGTCCACCTTCTCCGTTGCATGTTGCCCTTCTCTTGCGGTTAGATGGTATCTCGCTTATCGGGTACTCCATGTACTGGCTTTTCATATCAACTTCATAAGGATATGTATCTTCTTTGTCAATTCCAAACTCATTACAATACCATTCAACCGCCTCATGCATAGTCCTAGCTGCTACGGTATTCATATCATCCATTGCAAACGCTTTCCATCTTGCTTTCCTCATGCTTTACACCTTCCTTTCAAACTAACACTACTGTTTCATTATTTTTTATCGGGTACTGCTGCAATATAGCACTTTCCATATCTGATTTTAAATGTCTCTCGAAGTACGGTTCCCACGGACCATAATCCTTTATTGTGTATGTAATCTGTGATTTATCCTTAAAGACTATTTTCAGTTTCTTCATCCTTTACACATCCTTTCATTATTCCAGTTCCATATTCTTTGCATCCCTTTTGCCGGGATTGGTTCGGGAAGTGGTTTAATGTTTTTGAGTATCCATGCATACCTTCCTGGCGTATAATCTCCAAAATGATACTCATTGCCGTCTATTACATACCAATTTTCACCCATGTCTGCATAGGCCATTTCATTGAGTTCGTCTTTTGTCCTAATAGGTAGGCAAGCAACTAGGTCACAAGTCGCAACTACCTTCCCAAAAGGGCCAGTTCCATGTTCCAGATAGTAAAGCCATGAGCCATTATAATCCTTTATTTTGAGTATCTTCGCAAACTTGGGACAGAGTTCTCTTACCCACTTCGGCATTGAAGCCGCTGCGTGAATTGCTAATGGGCCTCTATAACTTGTAGCCCATGACCTAGTTTCAATTTTCTTTTCACCCATAGCAACCAGTGTTGCCCAAGGTTCATAAAGTGTTATTGCTTTCATTTTGCTTTCTCCTTCTCCCATGGATATTCTTGTATTTTCATGGGCCAGTTAAGATTATTTTTTAAAAATAATGGTATCCCGGCATCCCGGCACTGGTCTATTATTGATTGCACCCACTCTGGTTCCGGCGGCTTTGCTCCCGGCCCTGTCTCTGCTCCGACTATTACCCATTCAATTTTATTATCTGGTGTCCATTTTCCATCATCATCAAGGTGGTATAGTTTTCCTTCAAGCGAATCATGTGTAGTACAGCCCGGATAACTTAGCCCCGGAATATCAGTCAAATCTATTTCACCCAATAAAGGCTCAATGCTTAAAAATTTGTGTCCTTCATCAAAGTTCAATAGCTCAACAACTCTTCTTTCATCCTTTTGGCTATTTATAGTCGTTCCAAACCAGATATTATCCCAATTTTCAGTCTCATATGGATTGTATTCACTTTCATAGTGTTGTACTGACCTTTTATATCTACTTGGGTTTTTGGTTAAAAACAAATACCTGTGGTGGTCTGCATTAAAGGAAGCCTGAAATACTTCGTCTATCCATGAATCCGGCACCCAATCCCCGAACAGGTCGCCCATGCTAACAACAAAAATGTTTTGAGGTTTGGTCTTTTGGGATGGTTCTAGGAGGCGGTATTTGTGGAAGGTTGGGTCAAAGCCATAAGGGTAAGCTTGTATTATCCCTTTCCCATGTTGTGTCCTTTTCTTAAAATTTCTAATAGCTACTTCTAAATCATGAATTTTTTCATATTGTAAATATCTTTTGCAGTTAAACGATGGTTCAATCTCGCAATCACCGCTTATGTTACAATTGCCGTTTTCACAAGGCACTTGCCCAAATCTTTCAGCTATTCTTTTAGCATAGCAGTAATCACAACCATGCAGACACCCCGTTACCGGGTTCCAAGTGCTGTCGCACCACTCAATTTTACTTTTGTTCAACGTCCTCACTCCCTCTCTTTATCCTCGGTCACATTGACTCACTGGTTTCCCGCAAATTCTACACAAGGATTCACCTGTATCAGTGTCCTCACTTTTTTGCTGGACGTTTTCCCAATTAGTCTCTATATATGTTCCATCTGAAAGTCTCATTGTAACCCTGTATAATTGAAAATCAGCTCCTGTAACAAGACCTTCAATACCTGCACAAGGCCCAGTTTTTATTTTTGCGGTGTCATTTACTCTCATAAAATCCTCACTTTCCGGCCTCTGGCCTATCATTCACTAAATCTGTCTAATATGTCTTGATAGTAATTTCTTTCATCCTCATAGTGTTTATATATTGCATCTTCTACTTCAATTTTTACATCATGCAAACAGCGATTCCCGTCAGAAACAAATTCCTCTGTTGAGTCAGTAACTGGCGAAGAATAACACCAATCTCCATCTTCATCCTTAAATAATTCCGCTACTTTTTCATCATCGTAGAATGGGCGAAAATACAATACGTACCTGTCTCCACTCTGCTCCCATTTTTTACTACCCAATGTCGTTCACTTCCTTTCGCACTTCCTCTATATTCCGTACTAACTTACCCGGCTTCTTCTCGTTCGCTATTTTCATCAACCATATATCCAGTTGCTTGTCAGAGAATTCCTGTTCTCGAATTTTCTTTCTCTGAAGCTCAAACACTCCGTTGATCTTCTTATCAATTTCGAATCTGTCGGAAAAATAGCATTCAAAACTTTTTTTGTTTTCGGTGTATTCCTTGTCGTTTTTCTCAGACTGTTTTACAAACCTGTCTAACCGCTTTTGTAACTGAGGTATTAAATTCATGGTTTCACGCCCCTTTCTATGCTGCTTTCATGCATGCATCCGAATACTTTTTGTCAAAATACTTTGCCGCAATTTCGGGATACATCTGTTCAAACTTCTCCATCTGAACCCAAGAAGAACCTTTTTTATGTCCGTCTTGCAAGTATCTTTCAGGGTCATGTTTGTACTGCTTATATCTTTTGCCCATACCCCGTCCGATGCAGAATTGTCTATATGTCATTGTTCTTAACGCCCAAGGCTGATTACACCAACTTGCTATTTCATTGTAGATAGCTGAAAATGGACTTAGTTTGTAGTCTAAATGCCGCATTATGTAAGGAACACAATCATATTCAGCTAGAATAAAAATCCTTTTAAAAACGCTGTTCAAGTCCTTTACCCAAAATTCAGTTTCATATTCTTGGAGTTTGTTTCTTTTTTCCTCATATCCGCAGAAAGTGTATAACTTAGTTCGTTTCTGAGTGTATTTCCTCCACAATGCCAACTTTTCTCTTATAATTGGTTCATCATTTATATTGTCAAAAGCAAAAATAAAATCCTTGTAATAATTTGCATTTGTGAGCTTCTCGGCTTTCTTGTCAGTCATTAGCCTTATGTCTAAGCCCTGTTTAAATTGAAACGGCTTGCCTGTCTTTATTACTTCGTCCAACAAGGGCTCCCAATCTTTATACCCAAGAAACTGGTCATCCAGAAAAATGAATACCCCGTAATCTTTGTTGTGGAATTCCTCTATATGAGCATTGAAACGTACCTTTGTACAATCCTTGTTTACACAGAATGAGCAACCCATAAAACAACCATCTGTTAGTTTCCCGATTGAGCAGCTAGTGTAAAAGAAAAATTCTGATTTTTTATAACCTTTATCAATCATTCTTTTAACCCATTCAGAATATAAATTGTAATCCGGCATATGGTGCTCAATCTCGGGTGGCAGTCTCGGGGCTGTCTTAGGATAATAAAAGCCAGTACCGCCGTATACTACATTTGGTAAATTTAATATTTCATCAGGTACAATTGTTCCAGTGAATACCTTTGATATGTATACTTTGTCAAACTTGTGTACTTGTTTCCATTCGGTTATAAGTTCCGTTGTATCTCCTAGCCCCAAGTGGTACCCGCTTATTCGCATGCAACATGAATTGGGGAATCTATGATTTACATTTGCAATTAAGTCTGCATCTGCTATTGCAACATTCAATTTATCACCTTCTTTGTGCGTAATATTTTGCTATTGTCTACTACACCTTAAACTCACACTTGCCTTTTTCATCGTGGCAAGGTGCAACTTCTAATTTCTTCAATGTCTTCCTCAAATTGCACCGTTTGTAATCTCTGGTACAAGTCTCACAGACAGTCAACGCCTGCTCCGTCAGTTCATCGAGATGTTCACGTTTTACAGTGAGCTCCTTCTCTCCAACCTTCTTTTTAACCTTATCCGGTGGAATTACAGCAATCTCACAGGTCTTAGTTGCTTTCAATATCTTCTTACAGTCCTGAGCCGGTATCCTGTTAACAATCGCCTGAAACAACTCTAAACCATGCTTCCCGAGTTCTTGAGCTTCTTCGACTTCATTGCCTTTTAATCCTAACTGCATTACTCCTTCGGTCAGATATCCGCAAATTGCAGCAAAGAGAATTAAGTCTGTTTTCTGCTGTTCAGTAATCATACTGCTACCTCTGAAATTTCTACTTCAACCCTTGGGTCATTGCTATAGAATTTTTCAACTATAGCACTTACAATCTGGCTATCATCATCATATGCAAGACCGTTGAGGGCATCAGATATAATTTTCCCGACATTATCCCAATCAGGCTTTTTCGTATGCCTTATCTTGCCGTTAAGAATATCGTTATATCTTTGTAATGTCTGGGGCTTTGGTTTTTTAGCCTTGGGAATTTCGCCTTGTGGGATTTTGAAATATGCTTTTATATCAATTTTGAGTTGTCCTTGAAGTTTCTTATTGGCGTGTTGAATAATGTATAATTCTTTAACTAATGTTTCATAGTTAAGTGTCTTTTCAGGTGTATATGTACCAAACTTACCTACTCTTGGCCTACCTTTTGCACACGGCTCACCCGGTATTGTCAGTTTTATCAAAACAAAATCACCCCCAGGATTAAAGCAGTCATCATGCACCATAAAGCCCTTAACCATTTAATTTTTTGCCCATAGGCATATAATCCCGCTATTAACATGAAAAGCATCATCAATCCGATTCCGATAATCTGCAATGTGTCACTCATGGTTGCCCTCCTTGTATGGTTCTGGTAGTTCCCGCCAGGCTAATATATTGGTGTATATTTCTGACGGTTCATCCCACTCTCTAACCCATCTGCCATCACCCATGTAGTACAAAGTAGTTGGCACTATCGCAAACTTATTGATTGTTACCAAATATGCTTTAGGCTCTCCGTTTTCAGGATTAGGATTACCCGGCAACCTCTCGCTTACAGGTATCCACCTTTGTTGCTGCTGTTCTTTGAATAATTGTTCAATCACATGTTCCATACTTTCCATGTAATCCGCACATTCAATCATGAATTTCCGTTGTCCTATGTTTAAAATATCCCAATTTCCATATACTCCGTCTGAGTTAGGGTATTTAACATTTTCACGGATAGTGTCGATAAATCTATTACTCATTTGGCTCACTCCAATCTAGTTTTTGCCCGCAATGTGAACAACAGCTCAAATTTTCAAATACTATGTTTGGTAATTTTTTGCGGCAGTGTGGACATGCATTCCTATTATCTATGTCTAGTATTTTTTTTGGCACTTGCTTTTCAAGAGAATCAAATATAACTTTTACAATATCATCCTCCCAATGACCTTTGTGTTGTTCCATTACTTTTTGGGCTCTTTGTATCTCGCTCACTTCCACCCCTCCGAACTTTCAATAAATTTCAGAGCCATGGCACTCATTTGACTTGCTTCGCAGGCTAAAAGCTTTGCATTTTCCCCAAGTTGTTTAATTTGTTCAGCTGCGTCCAAATTATTTCTTATAAGTTCCCATGCCTTTTCAAAGCCGTCCATTACTCTCTGTAATTCTTCTTGAGATTCCTGCAATTCCTCATAAATTATAGCTATCCCGTGATATTGACTTGGAAACTTTCCGTGTTCATCGTAGCTCCAAACCAGTTCATTATGTATTAACATTTCCGCATCATTGATTAGTCCTTGTCGCATTATAAGCCCTCCATTCTGTGATTTAATTCCTTTCCCTTTAATTCAACAATTCGTCCCTTACACATTTCAATAATCCTGCTCCCGGTTGCATCATCAAAGTCAACTAATTGTCTAGAATAATACTCAGAAGAAACGAGTATAGGTAATTGCTTCAGATATCTGTGGTTAATAAGTTCAAACATTATTCGCATTTCTGATTCATTCATTTTTCCGTCTTTAGTTGCTCCTTTAAATAAATCATCTATCAGCAAAACCGGGGCCATTTTAAATTTATCCATTCGTGATTGGTATTCTTCTTCATCGTTTATTATCTGCTTGAGCTGTGTTACCACCTCACGATAAGGCATATATAGCACTCCAATGCCACGTTTCAGCAGTTCATTTGCTATTGCTATTGTTAAATGTGTTTTACCTGAGCCGGGTTGACCTAACAGAGCAATAGAATTATTTCGTCCTAATTTGATAGTCTGAAAGTTATGTAAATACTCAGTTGCTATTGTTCTAGCCTTTTTTTGTTCAATGTGTTCTTTGCCCTCGCTATCAAGTTTAGGCTTATAAGCATTAACTGTTTTAGATTTATCACTGTCAGATATTCCACTTGCTGCCATGATTCTTTTGTAAAACTTCAACTCTCGGCACTTACATGGAGCAGCACTATTAGATTCCGCATTGAATATAAACTCTGTATCCTGACACAATTCACAATCAAAAGTCGACTTCTTCGTCTGCTGCACTTGTGTCTCCGTTAAACATGACTTTAGCAAAGTCATACTCCCCTTCTGTATTTTGTTGATTATTTCCGCTATTGGATCCATTCTTACTCCCTTTCTCATTCAAGTACCCTTCAAACTTTGTACCAAATAGAGTTTCCGGTCTAAGATACTTATTCATCACGGGGTCATTAAGCCATGTGTCTACTTTGTTATCTATTACTGTATAAAAGTCTTGTACCGTAAATCCTTCATTCCACCGAGCTGATATAAGGGTTTGTGTTTTGGCTGAAGTATGTTTATAATTCTTATTTGCTTTTTGATTGAGGTAATCAATAATAGACTGGAAAGGTATATTATTATTTACCTTCTTTACCTTCTTATCTTTCTTTCTTTCTTCTCTAGTGGTTAGGTCTTGGTTAGGTCTTGGTTGGCTGTTGGTTAGGTCTTGGTTAATTGGTTGGTTAGCTTCTTCATTATCACTTTGGTATAACTCCCAATTTATAATGGTTACAAGGATTCCTGTCTTGGTTGTTTTGTAGGTTAAAAAATCAAGTTTTCTAAATCTTTCTAGAGCAGTTCTTACATTCTGTCGTGTGATTCCAACACCACAACAATCAATAATTGAATTTGCACTTGTAACAAATTGACCTATACTTACTTCAAACTTTCTACCCTCCCATTCCCATTGTTTTGGCTTAAAATTTGCCATTGCTAATAAAGTAACTAATATAGCTTTTTGTTCAGGTGTACTTTTCAGCCATATAGGTTTGGTAAATAACTCTCGCCAAGTTTTAAAATATCCAACGGGTTGAATCAATCATCTCACCCCTCAACCCCTAAAACTGCCTTCAACTTCTCCAGATTTTCAGGAGATGGAGAGCAACCGCCTTTTTCCCACAAAATATATGCTGAAACAGAAACACCAACTTTTACCGCTACCTCAATCTGTGTAAGTCCCTTTTTATTTCTGAGTTCCTTTAAATTCATAGTCGTATTCCTCCTTCCTATTGCTATTAATCCTACTACTATAAATAATGTTTGGCGGTCAAAAAGATTTATGTTAACTTTTTATTTACGGGAAGTCTAACCCTCCGTTAAAAGGCAAATCATCATCTTCCATAGGAGGATAGAAGCCGTCCCCGGATTCACTTACAGTAGGTTCTGAACTATCCGGCTTATTAGCAATTGGAGCTGTTCTCTTGCTGTCTGCAAAATAAGTTTCCTCTGCAACAACCTCTGTAACATAATGTTTTTTACCCTCATTATCGTCCCATGTTCTGGTCTGAATCCTACCAACCACAACAACCTGTAGTCCTTTTGTGAAGTATTTGCCTACAAATTCGGCAGTTTTCCCCCATGCAACTACATTAATAAAATCTGCCTGTGGCTGCCCTTCTTTTGCAAAACGCCTGTTTACGGCAAGAGTAAAGCTCGCAACCGCTGTATTGTTTCCACTGGTGTATCTCAGGTCGGTGTCTTTAGTCAATCGGCCCATAAGTATTGATTTATTCATTACGTACCTCCAGTTTTCCAAAAGTAGGTTTGGTTGAAATTGACCATTTGTTAAGTATGTTTTCAACACATAATTCTTCCTTTTTCGTACCTATATTGAATAAATTTATATCGATTCTGCCAAAACCTTCTCCCACATTTTGGAGTGATACTATTCTTCCACTGGCTTGAATCGACTTTACCAATTCATTTGCAAGGTATTTTATCTTTTCATCTTCATCCAATTTTTTTGTACTTATGGAAACTCTCCATAAAAATAATTTAAATGATATTTTAATACGTCATTCCTCCTTTGGTTCCCAATTTTTGCAATTCACTTTAGGTTTTATAGGTTGCTTATAGATATTATTCTCAAACTCTAATTCTGAATTTATCTTACATTCTCTGTACAACCAATGTTCTGTATCTCCTCCCGGTAATTCCGGATGGTCGCAATAATCATGGACAATACTTCCATGTGCACAAGTTATACAAGTTTTATTGTCTGGATTGTACCAACATATTTTTTCATGTTCTTCTATATCTTTAATATTGCTTTTGTGTCTATATCCACATTTGAACTTACAACCATAAACTTTATATTCTATTGGCATATTCCCTATCAACCTCCATAACCGATTACATCAACCACCGTCATTTCTCCTTTACCACTCACACCCCAAAATAATCTCCATACCCGGCTCTGCAATTACAGTGTCAGCATATTTGCTAACCTCTCTCAAAATCCTGTCAGAATCGCTGTTACGGTCTGAAAGGTGTAATAAGACAATCTTTTGTACTTTGCTTAAATCTGTTCTATCCAGAAATATTTTTACGTTTTCAAGGCTGAAATGAGATTTTAGAAGCCTCTTTTTCATTGATACATCAATAAATCCGTCAGCTACATTTTTATCCAAGGTATCTTTGCAGTAATTTGTCTCTAGCAAAATATAATTAAGTCCCTTGAAGTTGTATCGAATCATGTATGTATCAGTAGCAAAGAGAATTGTTTCCCCGGTAGGAATATACTTGATTATGTATCCAAGACTAGGCACATCATGTTCAATATTAAATGGAATTACCAGAAAATCACCCATTACATGTTGACTATTATGTTCTACTCCTATAAGGCTGTACTGTGTCCCAGTGATTGAAGCGGTATTTTTATCCGTTAAAACTGTTATGCCATTGTTCAGAACGTCCAAAATAGCTTTTGAGTGGTCTTTATGACAATGGGTTACTAAACACCCCACCACATTACTTAAATCAAAATTTAAGGCTTTTAACGTGTCCTTCCATGGCATTCCACAGTCAAAAATTAACTTTCCAGTTGGGGATTGTAATATATAGCAGTTGCCAGAAGAACTACTTCCAACTACTTTTATTTTCATCGTCTGAATCCTCCGTAATCTTATTTGTTTTATTTGCTGCAATAATAGCTGCAATTACGACACCAACAGTAAGTATTGCAAAGAATATAACGACTCCAATTAGATTTAATAAAACATCCATAATCCCTCCACGGGGAGGGGGTTTTCACCCCTCAGTTAAAATTTGGGTCCATTCTGTGAGCCGTCTTGTGTATTCTCTGATTGTAGTTCTGGTTCGGGTCCTGAATCATTAACTGGTTGAGATTCAACATCTACAGCACCGGAAACGTCAATTGTTTCAGAACACATTTCTTTGTCAACTTCCTCTGCAAGTTCAGCTTCAGCAAAGGCAATTTCATTTTGCTTCAATCTCATGTAATCATCATCAATTTTTTGGCTGTCAATTGTAATATCAGAGTAGGCAGCTCTTGAAATCGTTTTGTGGCACATCTGTTCATACCAACCTTCGACTTTCTCTGTGCCGACCTTCTTACCGTTTTCCCATTTATCCTTTTCACCGCCCCAGAACTCAACGCTTGCATATTGAGGCTTTCTTTTTTCAATATCATGTAAATTAAATATAACAAGTTTGTTATGTTCGGGATTTCCTGAAAAAATATGATAGTAAAAACCACCGACTATTTCCCCGCGGTCAAAAGGACTTGTAATTTCAAATTCGTAACTTTCAATTTTATTTGAAGCACTCTTTTTGATGGGTTTAAAAACATCTTTTGAAAAAACAAGTTCAACAATTACACTGTCAGGAATATCAAGGCCGTACTTTTTACCCTTCAATTCAAGCCCTCGGTATCCTTCAATAAAACCGATATCATATTTTTTTGTAGTATTGTTCTTGTAGGGAATCATATTGATATGATTCTTTTGAGCAGGGTCAAGACCTATTCGTGCATATGAGACAACATTCCTTGCTAAGATTTCCATATTGATGTTTTCCCATGAAAAAGACAATGTTTCTTTATACTTCTCATTTGTAGTCTTTTCATTTTTTACTATTCTCTTTGCCTCAGCTGTTTTTAAAGTTGCATCAAGCACAATAAAATAGTTCCGAGCTAACCTTTTCTGGAAGTCTGTAAGTTGTATTTCACCGACACCACTTGAAAACTCTTTCATAACCATTGCCGTAAATCTTTCACTTGCATTCAACTTCTTTGGTGCAGCTTTTGTAACCGCCGTTGTTGCGTTTTGTTCTGTCATTTACGTATCCTTCCTGTCTGCAAATTTTATTCTTTCAGAGATTACCGTTACAATATTGCCATTTCTCAATTCGACTATGGCAATACTGTTTAAGCCATCTTCTCTAGTACCTTCCTCAGAGAATCCATGAAAATATCCCTCTTGAATACCTGTGTTAATACCTTTTTGCGTATAACCTGACCAATCAGGAATATCAACTATTACAGGCCTTAATGTTTCCTTATCCATTTATTTATCCTCCACTTTTATTACGTTATCCCATGTTTCTATTGTTGTAGTTACAGTTCTTTCGAGAACAGCGAGTCCGTAATCACTAGCAATTTTAAAAGCTTCATCTTTAGAAAAACATGTAGCGTTCTCACTAAATTTTGTAAATTCCAGTCCGTTTGCATTATTACTTACCAAAAAAACAAATATATCTTTTGGTAATACAACATAGTAGTTTACTATTTTCTTAACCTGCGACATTTATATAACCTCTCTTTCAATAAGAAGGGTTAAGGGGGAGATATACTCCCCATCCCTTTAAGAAATAATCTTTACGTTGCATTCCTCAAGCTTTTCATTCAAATAGGCCTTTACATTCTGCATTGCATACAATCTCCAAATACCGCCGTCTGCTTCAAATATTGCAGCTCTGGGGCCTGCCTGTATACGGAATATAAAATTACTTTCGGGTTGTTCAACCTCTGCAAAAGTCCTGAATGGGCAGAGGGTAACAGGGTTAGGAACTTCAACTTCTTCAACTCTTGCTATACCAGCTTTTGCAACAACTTTTTGTGATACTCCATCGTCCTTAGTGGTTACATTGTTTTCCTCAACAATATTTCCGGCAACCTTTAATATAGCTGCACGGTCCGGGTTTTCCAAAAAGCAAGACTGTAACATAATATTGAAATTTTCAACGTCCATAAATTCCCCATAACGAATCCTTGGTGTCCACGCTTCGCACTCAATATATTGATGCCTACGTGCATCGTCCCTGAGTTCGGAATATACACTTACACTTATTGGTGAGTTTACATGTACAACGAGTGGCCCGGTGAGCTTATCAACATTTTCCTTTATGTAATCAACTAGCCCGGTAAGAGTAGAAATTCTGACTGGACTTACAATCGGTGTTGGGTCATACACCTTACCGATACGGTGAAGTTCTTCCGTAGAATACGATTCCCCGTTTACTTCCATAACCTTAGTGTCTTTCAAACTCATCAAATACTGTAATGCTGCCTTAATCATTTTTCATACCTCCATCATTATCTATTTATGTTTAAGATTTTCTTACCTGAACTTTGCTTCTCGGCATTATCTTCGAGAATTTCCCCGGTGTCCTCGTCAACAACTCTCATTTGGCCTTTCACCTGACCTTTAATGTATTCCTTAGCAGTTACCACTCCACTATCATCATCCCTGCCAATGAACACCTGAGTTGTAACAGGCTTATAAGGTGCGACTGTAGACTTCGTTACAACTTCAATTGCTGCGGATTCCCTGTCAAGTGGCTTGAAAGTCATCGTTATGGTTAACTTTCTAGCCTTTTTATCATCAGTATTTGGGTCTGCAATATTCTCGAGTACTTTTTGAATCTCAATATCTGCTTGTTCTACCAATGCACCTTTTGCAAGGTTTAAAATATTTAATCCGTCCATTGTTATATATCCCTCCCTTCTACTCTTAAATTGTTATCAGTATCACTAACAACCAACCTTATAACCTGTGCATTTACAGGTGCTAAATCAACTACACTTTCAGCATTATCAATAAAAATCGGTGCTGATGCATTGTAGAATCCGTTAAGAACTTTTATAATATCTAGTCCTGCATTTATCCTTCCGGCATTGTTTGCACTGTTAAACTCAACGTAAGAGCCGTTTGTATTAATAAGAGTTTCGCAACATTCAACCACAGCTCCGTTAATTTGTGTGTCAAACAACTTGAATTTAACAAGAGAGAATTTATTGTTTATGCAATCCTCCAAGAGATTACATTTTGACCTTGTGAACTTTTCAATAAGGAATTCGTCTTTTTGAAGGTCAGCAATCTGTTGAGCAGTGTTCTTTTGCTCCTGCTTTAACTCTTCAATCCTAGCTTTCGCCTTATCAATTGTGTCTTTGTTTCCAAGCTGTTGATTAAGAATTGCAATTTTACTTTCTATTACTGCCTTTGACTGTTTCAATTCAGAGGTATTGTCCTCCGCAGGCTTCTGTAATTCTGTCTGCAAGGTTTTTATCTGTTCGGAAATATTCTTATATTCCTCGTCAGAATCAAGGTCTACATCTACCTTTTGAACGTCAGGAAGGCTATTCAATGTTTCTGTAAATTTATCAAGTCCACCCTGTTTAACAACCATGCTTTCCTGATTTTTTTGAATAAGTTCTTTCAAAGTTTCTATTCTCTTTTTATTTGGTACTCCTGAATTGTTAATTAAATCAAGTGTTGCTGACTTTTGTTTTTCAAATTTTACTCTAAGTTCTTCCGTCTTAGCTCCTGCCATATCATCGGGTAAATTCTGACTGCATGTAGGACATGTTAACCCTGTAGGCTCAACAAATTTCTTTGCATTTTCCTCAATCCATTGATTCCTCAGTTCAGAGTTCTTTTTCTCCAAGTCCTCAATTTCAACACCATATCTTTCATTGTCGGATACAAGATTCTTAATTTCTGATTTCACCGATGAAATTGTTGATTGAAGTTGGTTTTTCTTTAGAATTGTTTCATTAGCAGCTTTATTAGCTGCATTTGTTAAATCAATTTCCCTCTGTTGGAGCTGAATTTTTAGGTTGCTCAATTTCTGCTGCTTCTCTATGTATTCCTTAGCTGCTTCATCAAAGTTCATTAGTTTTGCTTCAACTGCCTGCAAAGCAATTTGTTGTTGTTGAATATCCTTTTCGACTTCGGATAAATCAACTTCAACCGGCATACTTTTTGTAACTTCATCTATTCTGGTCGGAATTTTGGTCATTTGTTCATTGAAGGCTTTTAATCTTGCAGATACTATCTTTTTATAGTCCTCGATTGATTTCCCATTCAGGATTACTGATAAGTCTTTTAAATCCGGGTTTGAGAAAATTACATCTTCATCCGAAATATTGGCTCCGGCAAGCTCAAATAATATTTCTCTTTTTTTCTCCCATTTAAGTTGAGTATTGAAGTACAATGGGTCCGTAATCAGTTTGAAAAGGTTTTCATTTATCAGACTGTCAATTTTGGCTGTATATTCACCTTTTTTCAAAGGAACATCATCACACCAGTAATCAGTTTCATGGCCGGAAAACTCCTGCAACTCCTGCCGTTTTTTCTTTACCCACTTTTCACGGAATGTCTTTTTTAGCTTGACTTCTTTACCGTCACAGTCCATGACAGCTTCAACCTCTGTATCCAGAAAGTGAATTGCATTTCCTGCTTCATCCTGTGGCTTGATTGCAAAGTCCTTTTTATTCTGGCTATCCTTATCGAATAACAGCCAGTTTAAAGCATCTTTAATTGTGGTCTTTCCCTTACCGTTATTTCCGTAAATGTCAGCATTTTTGCCGTCCACATTTAGGGTGAACTCTTTTAAACCTTTAAAGTTCTTTATTATCAATTGCTTGAGTGTTATCCTCACTGTTCGAACCTCCTTCACAAATTCACATGTTTTAGCTCTATATTTAAGCCTACATATCTCATATTTCTTACAGTTCATTACACACAATACCGGCACAGGAGCACCTTCTGTATCATGGAGAATCATAATTAAAAAATCCTATTTATTACTTCAAAAAGGTATGTGTTATCAATTTTGAAATTAGAATCTTCCTCTGCCTTTTTTTCCATACAAGCGATTGCCTGAGAAAAATATGCACTGTCTACCCCGGCTAACTGGTCTTTGAATGTTTTAAAATCTTTCAGATTTAATTCACCGACCTGTAAACACATTTTTAGATACTGACCTGCATTGATAGTCCAACCCCTTGAAATGAATTTTCTTGTGCGTATAATCGAGCATACAGGGTACTTGGAACCAATATAGTACAGTTCTTTATTAATAATTGATTCTAAAGCCCGGGATGGCAGAGTTAATTCATTATCAAAAAATGAATAGCAGCATGTGCAATGAACAAAATCATAGTTTTTATGTATTTCTTCCGGCGAACCGTAGAATCTTATTACTAGTTGAATTTTGTCTGATAAAGATATAGCATTAGTAGAAAAGAAAACTGGTCTATATTTGGGCTTATCATCATTTATTGTTGGTGATTCGGCATAAGGTTCAGTTTCATCAGATATCCCATTTGATTCCTGTTCTTCCTCGAATTCTTCGTCCTTTGCAATACCTTCACTTCGAATAAAGCACTGTATTCTATCATCTCTATCCTCAATTTTTACTTCGCTACAATGCGTATCATTGAACTTTTTAGCATAGTATTCAGCAACTTTTTGACATGCTTCTTTTGTTCTAAAATACACATCATAGTCGTGAACTTCTTCTCCATTAAGCATTGAAACAATACAACCACCTGTAATAATAATGTTTTCACGAAGGATTTTAACTATTTCTGTATCGTCCACATATTTCAACCAATCCTCTATTTTTGCAGTTAAAGCCTTTTTTATGTTTTTCCCAATCACTATAATTCCTCCGTTCTGAAATAAATTTTCCCTGTCTCTTCGTCCTGCTCTAGCAATTGCAGCCATTAATAAACATGCAACCATGCTTTCTGGGGGATTAAATCCAAGTGCTTTAAGCTCTCCATCAAACTTATCCGCAGTACTGTTAATAATTTCTTTTTTCCCATTTTCATCTGATATGAGCATTAACCCTAATCCAATAGTTAAAAAATGCACCTTAAACTGTTGCATCACATTTTCTTTCAAGTCCTCTTTACTCATTTTATTAATAGCATTGTTAGCCTCTTTCATAATATCCATCTTTACATTACCGTCCTTTCGATATATAATCTGTTTGAATTTATTTTCTTAACACCTTAAATTAGGTGTTTTCTTTTTGTTCTGGCCTTACCTCATAAATCAATACAACAGCTGCCACAAATACCAAAGGCAATAAAAACTCACTACCTGTGCCATCATATCCTCTAACTTTGTCTGCATAATCCACCGCCCAAGGTAATAATAAAACTCCTAAGACAAATGCAATAATTAGGGCTACTGGCTTTTTAATCCTGAATCTTCGCTTTCTCACAGCTTTTTCAGCTCCTTTAAGCAAGCAGGACAGAAATTTTTACCCTTAAATGTTTTCAAATTTTCGTCAACATTTCCGCAGAAATCGCATCCGGGAGTATACTTTTTCAGAATTATGCAATCACCTTCTGTAAAGATTTCCAACGGGTCTTTCTCTTCAATAGTCATTGTTCTCCTGAGTTCAACTGGCAGAACAACCCTTCCCAATTCATCTACTTTCCTTACTACTCCTGTACTTTTCATAATCATTCACCTTTACCTTTCAAAAATATTTTTTTGTTTAAATAACTTCTTCACCTCTGTGCCACCGTTGGCACTTATCAAGATTAAACGTGCTTTTATTACCGGTACCAGTGTGTGGCATCCCTTCTACCATGCAATTGTAAATGTATATATCCGTACAGTTCCACAGCTGTTTAAGTTGATTCATAGTTATACATGAAACATCAATTTTAAGAAGTTGAACTAATTCAGCTGTTGAATAACATTCCGGACAACTTGTTTGAAATATTTTGCTATCATAATTTCTTCCGCCACCCAACTATAGACCTCCTTTCATTACCACAAGCCCTCTAAATGTTGATAACACCAACACTTGTTATATGTATTATCACAGTAGCTTTTAAGCTGATTATCGTATCCCTTTCCTTGAAAATTTGTCCGCTCTGTTCCACGTTTGCAATTTATCTTCTTGAGCTTGTCGCAAGAGTTCTCATAATACGGACATTTCATATTCCAATCACCCCTCAATCTGAATCAATTCTTCCAAGTGTTCTGAAAGCAACTTTTCAGCTTCAGATTTATTAATTTTCCGGGGTTCGGGACGTTGCCAGAGAAGATGATGTTTTGATTTGTCAAAAGATAAACTATAGTAATGACGATTTGGCCTTAACACCTCAACAATGTCCAAAGTGTGATTAGAATCTACTGTTAAATCATCAGTTAATAAAGAAATATTTAAGTAACACTCATCTACATCTAAAAGAACGTTTGCAGGGTCTAAAATTACTTTATTAAATGTGCCATCCCTTGAAATAACTAAATCTCCCGTCCTCAACATATCCTTTGTGAACTTTTGCGGTTCGGGGACAAGTTCGAATTTGGCACAACAAGACTCGTTTATTTCTTCGACATTGTTATATGATTTAAAACTTTTAATTCCTTGGTTGGTAATGAAATGGCCGTTTTCTATTTTATAAACTTTACCTTTAGTGAAATATGGACAATCACCTTTTACACACCTAACTTTAAAATCTTTCATCCTGATACCTCCCTTACAAAAATAGTTCTGTTAAATCCAATGCTACCTCCGGCATTGTGTAAAAAACTTTGCTGTTTGCTTTTAACAGCTTATAAATCTCAGTCACTACAAGTTGAGCTTCGCCGTCCTCATATGTACCTAAAAGGTGCTTCTTAAATAATGATTTGCCAAATATGTTAGTCCCGTAGTACCTGCCGTTTATGTATTTGTCTTGTGCATAAATTTTTGAAAATGAATTGAAATTAAAGATTAAATCCTTGTCTTGACTTAGAATTTTCATTGTTCCGACTCCTGACAAAATTAATATAGTTCTTTGGTTTCTTTAGCTCTTGTCAGAAGTAAATTGATGGTTACTCGTTTGTTACTGGTTCGTATGTTTTTTCAAAGACATTAGGCTTGCATGAGTAAAATTCACCGTTAACACCTTTGATTATGTAGTCGTTACTATCGGCTAACATAGGCCCTTCTAACGTTTTAATAAGTACTTTAATACCAGAGGCTACCGTTATATATTTAATTGCACCGCTTATTATTGCCTCGATAAACCAATCTGGCGTTTCTTCTTGATTCTGGTTAAAAGCTTCAACCACTACAGGCTTTTTGCGATACTTCATACTACCCTCCTACAGTAAGTAAATTAGAATCATCAGTAAGATACCGAATCCGGTAAATCCCCAAGCGAAAGAATTTGATTCACGACATTTTGTTTCGATTTTCTTTAACATGGTGGTGGCTCCTTTCAGGCTACAAATTTGATTGTGTACTCTTTTACAATTGCTGAATATATTTCACGAAGCTTTGGGTCTGATTCAACAATGTCCATCTTATTTACTTTATCTATTGCTGATTTCGCAGCTCCTTCAATCTTCATCCTGTATCTTTGATTGTTAAGCCTGCGGTTTAAATCAACATGAGCACGTTCTTCCAGTAGTTTGTAGCTCTCTGTTTTTAACTCCCGGTACTTCGAGTTCCCAACGGCCTTTACAATCTTATTGAGCATACGGTTTATATCATCTCTCCACTTATCCGGTGTGCTTATTACAGTATCTTTTATTGTCTGAGTAGTTAACTGCAACGTATTGACTTGGGATTTCAAATCTTTCATTGACTGAGCTTGCATTATAATCAGGTCTTCTATTGATTGTGGTTTAGGCTCATGTTTCATGGCCAGTTCAATTAATTTCGCTCTGACTACAGCATCATACCGGGCTGCTAATTGAAGTACTCCTTCTTTGGTAAGTATGTAGTATGGTCTTTTTTCACCTTTTGCATCTTTGTATTCAACCAATCCAAATTTGGATTGGTACTCAATCCCACCGGATACAAGCTTTTCGATTTCATCTCTTATATCTCTCATTACATGTGGGTGTTGTTTCCCAGTTACCTCTGCGATTTCCATTGAAGTCATTTGGTTTAATTCTGATAATTCGTTCAAGGGGTTTCCTCCTTTCTTTTAGTATTTAACAATTAATGGTAAAATGTACTTGGCAGCGGACTACCAAGGAGGATTTATATGGAGAGAGAAAAAACTAATATTGAAATTTTAAACGAAAACTTTCACAGCATTATTACTGAAATTCTCAATCGCTTTGACTTCAATAAAACTAGCGATATTGAGGAATTAACAAAATCTTATTGTGACCAATATTTAGAAGTACGTAGGTTGGTAAAAGAGATATACACTCCTGAACCAACAAAACTTACAATTAAAACTTTGAAAAAATAATTACTTACCAATGTCCGCTGCCGTTAAATTTTCTTCTTTACTTACTACAACAATTTGTCTTTCAGTTTCTCCATCAAATGCCACGGTTTCAGCTAACACTGTATCCTTTACAGATTCAAGGACACTTAATACTGTACTTACAGGAAGTTCAGAACCTTTTACCATACTGCAAATGCCATCATGTAATAAATTTCTATTGAATCCCATTAAACTGCCTCCTTTCTAAATATCTCTTGCCTGAAAACAAAGTTTTGATATTGTTTCAGCTAACTTACAGGAAATTTCAAAACACTCATTTTTAGTTGCATTATCCTGTAGCTTTTGAAGGGTTCTTATCTGTTCTTCAATTACTGATTTATAATCCATCTAGCTCGCCTCCTTTCTTTAAATTCCTAAATTTTCAATCTTTTGTATTTTGTGGTATAATCCTTTCACAGGCTATTGCAGTAGCCGAGTAAATAGAAAGGAAGATGTTCTATGACTGAATTAAACGCTTTATACCAAACCATCACTGAAGTTAGTAGTTGTCAAATTGCACAGCAGCGTATTAATGAAGGTTGGCATCTTATAAATGCCGGATTTAGAACCAATAAGGAATATTCCGAAACCGTGTACATCTTAGGAAACACTAAGAAAATAGTCCCCGGAAAAGTAAATGTTGAAATCCTTCAAAATCAAAAGGATTAATACTCCACGTTTTCAGGTCTTCCCATCATGTACACTATATTAGCATTGATAGTAACATCAAGGAGTACCCATCCCCTGTTAAGAAGGAGGTTAGCTTCATCACAATGAAGTACTTCCTTCAATTCTTTTATTTTAATAGTTAACATTTAAATCGCCTCCTTTCTCGCTTGCATTGAAATTATTCTTGAACTTTTCTTAACTTTCCGTATAGCTGTGTGGATTCAGTTTGGATTGCCTGTGTTTCTTGATTTCTTAACCATATATCCAATGATTCTTTGCGAAACAAGTATATTCTTCCGACATGAATGAACGGTATTTCCTTTTGTCTAGCCAATTTCAGTAAGAATCCATAGGATATTCCTAAATAATTTGATGCAGTCTTTGCATCCCAGGTTACACGTTCCTTTGTTAAGTTTTTTTCTTCCATAATCTAACCTGCTTTCTAAGATTCATCAACTAGCTTGATACTCTCTAAGTTTTTCTTTCAAATCTGGATATATATCCTCGAGCTTGCAACCGTACATTTTACACAACTCTAAAGCTAACTGTAACGAAGGTTTTTTGTCTGTTCCTAGTTTTTCTAATTTGCAAAGATAAGAGATAGAACAACTCAATTCTGCACTTTGTAGGGCTTTTACTTTAGATTCAACATCCTCCCTTTTTAATCCAACATTTTCTCGAAGTCTGCCTAAAGCATTTAACTTATCTACCTTTGTTTTCCTCAAATGTTTATCACTTCCTTTCATTAACATATTATCCTATCAGTCAATTATTAGCAATTTTGAATATTGACTATAATTCATAATTATGGATGATTTATGAATATTATTCCATTTTTTTAAACATTCTTTGACTATAGTTCATTTTTTCTTGACATTTATTGACTGCCAGTCTATTATTATACTTAAAGTATAATATATGGAGGAGTTGAAATGTTTTCTCGAAGACTTGCATTGTTGATGGAAAAGTTTAATTTAAAGCCAGCCGACTTAGCCAACGAATTGGGAGTTACTCCATCAGCGATAAGTAAACTATTGGCAGAAGAAGGCAGGTATCCCAGTATTGAAAATTTAAAAAAGCTAAGGAGGATTTTTAATGTTAGTATTGATTATTTGTTAGGATGTGATATTGAAGACATTAATGATATGTTAAATACAGTTGATGTAACTTATATAGCTTCAGCTATAAAAGAATTAAGACGAACCATGAATTTATCCCAGAAAGAATTTGCTTTATATAATGATTTAAAAGTAAAAGAAATTAAAGACATTGAAG
The DNA here is from genome assembly GCF_029318685.1 of Ruminiclostridium papyrosolvens DSM 2782. Classification (NCBI taxonomy): domain Bacteria; kingdom Bacillati; phylum Bacillota; class Clostridia; order Eubacteriales; family Oscillospiraceae; genus Ruminiclostridium; species Ruminiclostridium papyrosolvens. The sequence goes on along the minus strand of NZ_CP119677.1, from coordinate 1,924,288 downwards.
ACGGTAAGTCAGTAGATATAAATACAATTAACCAAATTGCTAATCTTTCTGGTGTTAGTATTTATAAATTATTAGGTCAGAATCAACCATACTCTGAAGATAACACTGAAAAAAACAAATTAATAAAATTCGCTGCAAATTTAGATAATAGAGAATTTATGAATATTGCAATAAGAATAAAAAACTCTGGAATACCATTGGATAATATAATTATTGCAAGAAAACTTTAATTAATTTATTTCTTGTCATGTAAATGAATTTACGGAGGTTTGTTATGGAGAATTTTAGTATATTAAACACTTGTATTTTATCAATACCGCAATTTTTCCTTTGTTTTATGTTTTCTTTAGTCGTTATCGGCAAGGGAAGTGAAGTCCCTTTTAAATGTGATTCAAACAAATTTATCATTAGTTTACTGAAAATATTATTTTTGGCGAGCATAGTTTCATTTATTGGCTCTTTTATTGGTACTTTTATTCCTAGCATGAATATAGTATCAATTGCATATATGGTAGTATATTGCATAATACTGAAATATTTCTACAATACTACATGGATGGAATCGTTGTTAGGTGTAGCAGCTTTTTCCATTCTTATTATTAGTTTTGAATCATTATATGTCCCCTACTGCATTCGCTATTTTTATAATGGTAGCGAAGCTAATTTATTAAACTCTCCGGCACTAAAGATATTTTTATGTTTTATACCTGAAAGAATCGTACAAATAATTGCTATAATTTCTTTTTGGAACTTTAGCTCAGTAATACAAAAATTAAAGCAATATCAAATTGGGCTTAAAGGATTTATATTTATTGTTTTCACTTTATTTTTCATTGAACTAAATCTTACTAAAATTGTGATTGCTTATTTCCCAGTATTTAGCTTGGATACAAAAATATTGCTAGGTTTATGTTGTGCATGTAGTGGACTTCTAAATTTTGTGATATTATATCATTATATAAAGGTTATAACAAAGGTTTCAAAATATCATATAGAAAGGAGTGTTGAAAATGGACAACACTAAAAAAATATTATCACTTATTGATTCAGGAGTTACTAAAGTTGCAGAAACAAAAGCAGACAATTTTTGTTTCCTTTGGGGATATCAACCTAAAACTCCAAAAGCATTAAAAAAGATTAAAAAGTAAAAAAAAGCAACTTTACGGAGAAAGTTGCCAATAAATATAATTTCTTGTCGATTAATAATACCAAATTTACGCTAGACAGTCAATATAGTTTGATTGTCTTTTTCATTCTGTTTGTATTTTGAATTATCGGTAAAATTGTAAGAACTTCCAACATACAACCAATGCTTATTGATATAGATATGTAATTTTTATTTAGTACAAGAAATAAAATAACCCATATATATAAAAACCGATGTGTTGTTATAGACTTCTTTTTAAATTTTAGAATTTCATCTTTATCTGTTATCATATTGTTTTTAGAACCCTTAGGAGCATATTTGAATAAGCATATATGGCAAAAAATAAATATAATTATTAAAATGATTATGGTTAATATATTTGATAATAATTGAAAGTAGCTGATTATGGTTCCGGGAATTACACAAATTAAAGTTGTAAATATTATACAACCTATTTCAGTTTTCATGTGAAACCCGCCTGCATTTCTTCTTAGAATAGCAAATGAAAAAGCAACTAACATAGTTGCTAAAAATGATTTTATTATTAAAGATACTATTGCCATAATCAAGATTTTAACTACATCTCCATACAATGATTGAAACCCGAAATAGCGTATTGTTCTTTGTTGATGATTTAGACCGAGCTGTTTAGCAAAATAATTAGCACTTTTATATGATAATTTCTCTATTATTCTCATTCTATACTCCTATTTAAAATCATTAATAAAATAATTATATAGCATGTATTAAATAAATCAAACTAGTTTAATACATCGAAAGATATCGGGGAAAACTTGGGGAAAATTCGGGGAAAATATTTAATTAAATATTACATATTAAAGATAAGAACAAATAAATTGAATTCCATGTAACACTTGATATATCAAGAATATACGATTTAAAATAAAAAGAAATAAATATATTTTGCGCACTCCAAAACCGTCGGCTGCGGGTTCAAGTCCTGTCTCCCCTGCCAAGTAAATAGCCACTTTCGAGGTTTCTCGAAAGTGGCTATTGTTATGTAAAAGCGTAATTTCAGCAGAATACTATTTTTTACTTGATTAACATCAGTTAACTTCTGATATATTAGGAATCCTCTAATAGGTATGGGAAATAGTCGTTATGCTGTTTTAATATATTCATAGGTTTGGTCTTGTATTGCCATTAAATCATCAGCGTTCCGTTTAGCCAAATTGACATAATCATCAAGCATTTCTGAATTAACACTATATCGTAGAAACAGATACAAAATACTAAACTTTCCATTCTCATTTTGATTATCCAATTTCATAAAATACTCTCATTAGTTTTAATCCATATATTTACATTTATTAAATTATTTTACATTTAATTTTTAATGAGCTATAATGATTACGGCATTTAATATATTTTACTTTAGGAGGAAATTAGTATGAAAAATTTAAAAACAAAAAAGCTCTTATCCCTAGTAAGTCTATTACTCGTATTGACAACTATGTTTGCGTCAACACTGAGTACGTTTGCCGTGACGGTTTCAGTTGGAGATGACGGAACTGCAAACTTTACAAACGCCAAGTTCTACATATTAGGATCATCAAATGTAACTACTTATACGTCTTCTTCAGGTACAACGGTATCTGGTTCAATATATCCGAATGACCTTTGTACAGTGCTAAGCGCAACAGGCACCTATTGGAAAGTTAGTTACCCCACATCTAATGGTTCTAAGACAGCTTATTGCAATAAATCTAATATACTTAACAATACGAGCTATTGCAAAAGAATTAGTATGGGTGAAAATACTACTGTTTACACTAAATCAGATATGAGTACCCATTTCGGTACTGTATATACAACTGATACAATTTATATGTTATCTCCAATTTCCAGTGGAAAGGCGCAAATAATTTATCCAACATCCGGCGGATATAAAATTGGCTGGATTTATGCAGCAACAACATCTTCTTCAACTTGGAGGTATCCAATGGATAATTATTACTGCACATGGAGTTCTTCGACAAACTTAAGTTGGGGTAATTATAATAGTAATAGTTCAGGACGTAACTACCATGTTGGTATTGATATATATGGCACATCAGGAAAAGTATATGCTGCCGCTACAGGCACCGTTGCTGCAGTTGGATTTAACAGTTCAAACGGAAACTATGTCGTTGTTGAACATAGAATAGGCTCCTCAACCGTTTATAGTTTTTATGCTCACCTTAGTTCATACTCAGTTTCAAAAGGTAATTCCGTTAGTGCCGGACAACAAATCGGAGTTGCTGGTAAAACCGGTTCAGCTGCTACTGGAGTTCACCTTCATTTTGCAATTATAGATTCACTTAATTCAGATGGTGGGTACTATGGTTACGTAACATCGTTTTCAGGTAACAAGGTGACATATAGTGGCCGTACATTTTACAATCCTAATTATGTAATATCCTACAATGCATTACCCTAATAAAATTTAACATATAAATAGAGTACTACATACCTGTAAAAAAATAGGTATGTAGTACTCTTATTTATGTTTTATAGTTGTCACCTGTTTCACATGTACACTGATTGTAAAAGTAAATATGTGCTTTTAGGCTTTTAATTATTTCTCTGAACATTGTTGTTTTTTATAAATTTGGGAAATATTGAGGACAAACCAGATATACTTTATACCCCCCTTGCTTCAGGGGGCCAAATGAATTTGTGTATTTGAAGACTCAATCTCACATTTAATCCGTATTTCTCAAAGTACGCATTATTTTCTTTTAACATATTAACTATTTCAATAGCTTCCAGCTTCCCAAAAACAGGCAAAAAATTAATAGTAACACCTGTTTTAGATAGAATATTACTATATTCCTTAATGGTTTCAAATGCGAATTTTAAATCTCTCCTGGTGCCAACTATAAATTTTATTTCATCCTCTGGGCCTAATAACTCAAAATTCTCATTATAAATATTATAGTTGGACATTCCGGAGTCAGGACATTTAACGTCTAAAGCATAGTTTAGTGTTAAAAAGCTAATATTATCTACTGCAAAATCATTTAACTCGGTCTTACTATACAAAGGGCAGCTCCCGTTAGTTTCAATCCGCACCTTAAATCCTTTAGAAGCCAGATATAGGGGAAGATATCTCTTAGCTTTATTTAATTCAAGAGGCTCTCCTCCGGTACACAATACATTCTTGCAATTATAGCTCTCCAATATATTGACAATTCCATCCGGCTTGAGTACTTGAATGCCATTGCCTAACTCGTTATAGCTATACTTAGTATCACAATAATTACACCTCAAATTACAGCCTGCCGCCCTTACAAATGTCACAACTGAACCTGCAGATATACCCTCACCGGAAACACTGTTAAAAATCTCAATAATTGGTATTCGTCTCTGTTCAAAATCCTGTAACTTCATACTATACCTCTCTGATAACTTCAGCAAAACTAGTGGTAGTTTCCCATATTTTTATTTTATCAACCACAATATCACTATCAGCTAATTCCTGAGTAAGAACATCAAAAAAACTTGCTGCCATTTCCTCTGCGGTAGGTCTATATTTAACTGATGCAACTTTCTTTCCGCTGCTCTTTAATAATTCTGCTATCTGACGTTCTACAGAATCATTCGTATCACACCAAAACATAAATGCATGATCAAGAGGCTCAATTATTTTTCTCTGAACTATTGCTTTAAGGTCAGAAAAGTCCATTACCATTCCATCTGAGTGAAGAGTATCTTCAAGTACCCCTTTATCTTTTCTCGATATTTGAACCTGCATTCTATATGTATGACCATGTAGGTTACTGCACAACCCTCTGTGGTTTGATAACATGTGCGCCATATCCCAAGAAAATTCTTTAGTTATAGATATTTTACCCAATCAGTTCTCTCCTAACTTTAACATAATATTAAAGGTTCAATTCTTCATCTAAATCACGGTATATTGTAGCGGGTCTTTTTCCCCGGCTTCTTTAAAAGCCTTCAAGCGCAAGGAACAACTGTCACATGTTCCGCAAGCCAATTCTTCGCCACGGTAGCATGTCCATGTAAGGCTATAGTCTACTCCTAATTTAATACCTAACTTTATCTCATCCGATTTAGTCATACATACCAGAGGAGCATGAATTTTAATTTTTTTACCTTCTTCTACAGCACATACTGTACCAAAGTTAATAGCATTTTCCATAGCATCAATAAATTCTTGTCTACAATCAACATACCCCGAATAGTCAACTTCACTTACACCGATAAATATATCTTGTGCACCGATTACTTCTGCGTAAGATGCTGCAAAGGACAAGAAAATCATATTTCGTGCCGGTACATATGTTATTGGAATTTTACCATTATGTATATTACTGTCGGGTACACTAATACTAGAGTCTGTTAGCGCAGAGCCACCCCATGCATCCATATTTGTATTTACAATAATGTGTTCTTTAACACCAGCTTTTTCTGAAATTATCTTGGCGCATTCAAGCTCTTTAAAATGCCTTTGTCCATAATTAAAAGATATAGCATATATTTCATATCCTTGAGATTTTGCTATGTATAAAGCTGTTGTGGAGTCCATACCTCCTGATAATAAAACTACTGCCTTTTTCAACATTACCAAACCCTTTCATTTTATAGCTGTAATAACAATAATTTACCATTTATATGTATTAATTTCAAATTTAATTTCCGTAACAGTCGACTAAATAGAATTTATGTATAGCTTATCGTTTACATATTTAGGAAACTAATGAAAAATAGGCCACCTTAATTTATTTTTTCTTTGTTTGACTTACATTGTACTTAATCTTGTACCAAAAGAAAAATTATTAAGTGACCTATTCTTTTTTGATGGTTTGAAATACTTTTGATTTTAAGTGACTAATTTTTTCTGTTTAACGGTAGTAAAGTTAGAATCTGTCACGTTTTTTACTTGAATATTATGCTTGTCAGGATAACTTTTGCAGGTTGCAAAAGGACAAGTTTATGGAAGGTCAAGTTAACATAACTATACTAATGTTGCCTATCCAAATTCTAATTTTCAAATGTCTATACTGCCGTTAAACATAAAAAAATCTTTAATACGTGAGGATGTCATTCTAAGATTGATTAACCCTAATGTGAGAGAAGTGTGTGGTCAATGCCACAAAAGTATTATAGCACTGAAAGTCCCATAAATCAATAGTTTTGTAAAATTTTATATCATATCTTATATTTTACAATTTATTTTATATTTTGACATAATGCATGATAATTCACATTTTAGTATTATATATTTACATAATTTGCATCACAGTTTTATATAAACTGCATGTTCACATATAAGGCTATTCTCTTACATCCTGAACTATTAGTAAACTTATATTATTTTTTAGCAAATTTTCCTGCTTGAAACTTAAGAAGGTATTTTATTACTCAAAGGTTCTAGATAAATCTTTTTTCTGAATTACACAGTCATGAATGCTATGACTTCGCCTAAAGCAAAACAAAACCTCAAGCTATAAGCTTGAGGTTTTCATATAAATCCGGCGGAGACCTACTTTCCCGAGCCGTTTCCAGCCAAGTATTATCGGCACTGAGATGCTTAACTGCCGTGTTCGGTATGGGAACGGGTGTATCCATCTCGTCATTTCCACCAGAAAATTTAAAATTGTGATAAGCTTCGTATTACTGCGTCAGATTTAGTTCTTGTGGTGCTCATTTATGTGTATAAACTCCGCTCCTCATCACTCATCTTCCTTGTACTACTCGCTTCTGACAATTTTGTTAACTTTTTTTAAGATACTTTTGTACCTTCAGAACTGATTAATGTTATTCTCTTAAGAAGATGTAAAGCTCTCATTGTCTGGTTAAGACCTTCTACTTTTGAATACCTGTTTTCTTTGGGTCAAACCCTCGACCTATTAGTATCAGTCAGCTTAACACATTACTATGCTTACACTCCTGACCTATCAACCATGTAGTCTACATGGGGTCTTACCTATTGCTAGTGGGATATCTCATCTTGAGGTGGGTTTCACGCTTAGATGCCTTCAGCGTTTATCCCTGCCGAACTTGGCTACCCAGCTGTGCCATTGGTATGACAACTGGTGCACTAGAGGTTCGTCCATCCCGGTCCTCTCGTACTAAGGACAGATCCTCTCAAATATCCTGCGCCCGCGACAGATAGGGACCGAACTGTCTCACGACGTTCTGAACCCAGCTCGCGTACCGCTTTAATTGGCGAACAGCCAAACCCTTGGAACCTGCTACAGCTCCAGGATGCGATGAGCCGACATCGAGGTGCCAAACCTCCCCGTCGATGTGGACTCTTGGGGGAGATAAGCCTGTTATCCCCAGGGTAGCTTTTATCCGTTGAGCGATGGCAATTCCACTTTCATACCACCGGATCACTAAGCCCTACTTTCGTACCTGCTCGAGGTGTTTCTCTCACAGTCAGGCTACCTTATGCCTTTGCACTCGTTGCGCGATTTCCAACCGCGCTGAGGTAACCTTTGGACGCCTCCGTTACTCTTTGGGAGGCGACCGCCCCAGTCAAACTGCCCACCTGACAGTGTCCCTAGACCAGCTTATGGTCTCAGGTTAGAGTTCCAGTACTTTTAGAGTGGTATCCCAACGTCGACTCCTTGATGGCTGGCGCCACCAATTCTCAGTCTCCCACCTATCCTGTACAAAAAATACCGAAACCCAATATCAAGCTACAGTGAAGCTCCATGGGGTCTTTCCGTCTAGTCGCGGGTAACTTGCATCTTCACAAGTACTACAATTTCGCCGGGTACGTTGTTGAGACAGTGCCCAAGTCATTACGCCATTCGTGCGGGTCAGAACTTACCTGACAAGGAATTTCGCTACCTTAGGACCGTTATAGTTACGGCCGCCGTTTACTGGGGCTTAAGTTCATGCCTTCGGGTTTCCCCTAAGCAATTCCCGTAACCTTCCAGCACCGGGCAGGCGTCAGCCCCTATACTTCATCTTTCGATTTAGCAGAGACCTGTGTTTTTGATAAACAGTTGCTTGGGCCTATTCTCTGCGGCCTCAATTGCTTGAGGCACCCCTTTTCGCTAACTTACGGGGTCAATTTGCCGAGTTCCTTAACAACGCTTCTCCCGCTCGTCTTAGGATTCTCTCCTCACCTACCTGTGTCGGTTTGCGGTACTGGTACCTTTAATCTGGATAGTGGTTTTTCTCGTCAGTGTGGAATCTGTCACTTCGGTACTTGTTTTCCCTCCGCATCACGTCTTCGAAACATCCGGCGGATTTGCCTACCGGATTATCTACCTCGCTTGCACGATCTTTTCCAGCTGATCGCTTGACTTATCCTCCTGCGTCCCCACCTCTCTCATAACGATTAACGGTAGTACAGGAATTTCAACCTGTTGTCCATCACTTACGCCTTTCGGCCTCAGCTTAGGTCCAGACTTACCCTGGGCGGACGAACCTTCCCCAGGAAACCTTAGGTTTTCGACGGTAAAGATTCTCACTTTACTCTCGCTACTTATTCCGGCATTCTCACTACTGCTTCGTCCACAAGTCCTTTCGATCTTGCTTCAACCTACAACAGTAAGCTCCCCTACCACCCTCGTGCATCCAATACTATCTCCTAGTACACAGTTTAGCTATGAGATAATTTGACCAAATGTTTTGAATCATTTTTCATATGATACATTTGGTGAAATTACCTAGCTCTATTTTACTTGCTAGGCGATACTATTGGATGCACGCTGATCCATAGCTTCGGTACACAGTTTAGCCCCGGTAATTTTCGGCGCAGGCTCACTCGACTAGTGAGCTATTACGCACTCTTTGAATGAGTGGCTGCTTCTAAGCCAACATCCTAGTTGTCTTAGCAAGCCCACATCCTTTTCCACTTAACTGTGATTTTGGGACCTTAGCTGATGGTCTGGGCTGTTTCCCTTTTGACCATGGGACTTATCTCTCATAGTCTGACTCCCAAGTAACATCATTACGGCATTCGGAGTTTGATAGGGTTCGGTAACCCGGTAAGGCCCCTAGCCCATTCAGTGCTCTACCTCCGTATGATTTTCCCTTGAGGCTAGCCCTAAAGCTATTTCGGGGAGAACCAGCTATCTCCGAGTTCGATTGGAATTTCTCCGCCACCCACAGCTCATCCCAGACCTTTTCAACGGTCATGTGGTTCGGTCCTCCAC